>JBFHVZ010000044.1:0-20040 GCA_041589295.1 Pseudomonadales bacterium | reverse complement strand
GGCAGGTTCACATCTGTTTGCTGAGAAGAAGACAATTCAACTTTTGCTTTTTCTGCCGCTTCTTTTAGACGCTGCATAGCCAGTGGATCGCCTTTCAGGTCGATGCCTTGGTCTTTCTTAAATTCGCCAGCTAAGAATTCGATTAAACGTAAGTCGAAGTCTTCACCACCCAAGAAGGTGTCACCATTGGTAGCCAGTACTTCGAATTGTTTTTCACCGTCTACGTCAGCCACTTCGATGATGGAAATATCGAAGGTACCACCACCTAAGTCGTAAACTGCGATAGTACGGTCGCCGCCTTCTTTGTCGATGCCGTAGGCCAGTGCCGCAGCAGTTGGCTCGTTGATAATACGTTTAACGTCTAGACCCGCAATTTTACCTGCGTCTTTAGTCGCTTGGCGCTGTGCATCGTTGAAGTAAGCAGGCACGGTGATAACCGCTTCAGTCACTTTCTCGCCTAAGAAGTCTTCGGCGGTTTTTTTCATTTTCTTCAATACTTCGGCAGAAATCTGAGGCGCTGCGTATTTCTCGCCTTTTACTTCTACCCAAGCGTCACCGTTGTCTGCCTTAACGATTTTGTAAGGCACCATGGAGATGTCTTTTTGCACTACTTCGTCTTCGAAGCGACGGCCGATCAGACGCTTAACCGCGAATAAAGTGTTAGCTGGGTTAGTCACGGCCTGACGTTTTGCAGGCTGACCTACCAGAATTTCGTTATCGTCTGTGTACGCGATAATGGAAGGCGTAGTGCGATCACCTTCGGCGTTTTCGATTACGCGGGTTTTATCGCCGTCTAGTACCGCCACACAAGAGTTGGTAGTACCTAAGTCGATGCCAATGATTTTACCCATAGTCTTCTCCGAATCTTTTTCTGGATTGAGGCGCTGGCCTCAATTTTTAACCGTAGTTAATAGTGTTAGTTGTTAGCTTGACCCTTTAATGGGTGCGGATATTTCTTCTTCAAGGGGTTGGTAGAAACTATTTTGTAACCAACCCATCAATGTCTTTTGCTGACTACAGAGCCGAATTAGGCAATGGCCAGACAAGCACTTTTTTAACGCCGTACGGGCAAGCCAAAACGGCTCCCACCCTTAAGCCTGCGTATCTACTTTTGCTGAAGGCTTACTCACCACCACCATGGCCGGACGCAACAAGCGGCCGTGATTGGTGTAACCCTTTTGCACCACATTCAACACCGTATTCGGTTCAGCGTCAGGCGCATCAACCATGCTAATGGCTTGGTGCAGGTCTGGGTCGAACGGATGACCTTCCGGATTCACTACTTCAACCTTGAACTTAGCCAATGTGTTCACGAAAGTGCTGTAAGTCATTTCCACACCTTCTAACAACGGCTTCACAACTTCATCTTCTGGCGCCGCTGCAATGGCACGCTCTAGGTTGTCGACAATTTCCAGCAGCTCGCGGGCGAACTTTTCAGTGCTGAATTTGTGGGCCTTTTCCACGTCGGCTTCGGCGCGACGACGGACATTCTGAATCTCTGCCTGAGAACGCAGTAGCTCTTCTTTCAATTGAGCGACCTCTTCCTGCAGGGCCGCCACTTCATCGCCGGTCTGCTCTTCTGCAACCGCAACGTCTTCTTCTGGTGCTACCGCTTCTTCGGTCACTTCTGGGTTTTCTACGTTGTTTTCCTGCTCGGACATGCGTATCTCCAAAACCTAAGGGCGTCTTCGGGCCATCGCCCATTTCAATCGTGACGCCCTTTATGGGGGTGGAAAAGTGAGTTTCAAGGCACAAATTTCCACAAAATTTCAGAGCAGTGGTTTACACGGCCAAAATATACTGTATAAATAACCACTGTATATCGAATCAGTTGTTTGCATTAATCAGGTTTGCACAGTGGAGCACAGAAATGCTGACTCATATCTCGATCAAAGACTTCGCCATTGTCGACAGCCTCGAGCTCGATCTTAAGCACGGTTTGACTGCCGTGACAGGTGAAACCGGTGCGGGTAAATCCATTATGTTGGATGCCTTGGCCTTGGCGTCGGGCGCTAAAGCCGAAAGCAATCAGGTACGCCCTGGCGCCAGCAAAGCCGAGATTTATGCCTGCTTTGAACTCAGCCAACACCCGCAGCTGCATCAATGGTTAGCCGACAACGATATGGAAGGCGACCAAGAACAATTGATTCTTTCCCGCATCATCACCCAAGAAGGCCGCAGCCGTGGCTACATCAATGGCCGACCAGCCGCATTGCAGCAGTTAAAAACACTCAGCGAGCAATTACTGGATATTCACGGACAACATGCCCAGCAGCAATTGCGCCAGAAGGACACCCCCAGAGAATTGCTCGACAACTTTGGACAGCACCATGACCTGCTAAATCAGACCCAGCAGCATTACAAACACTGGCAACACTTAAGACAGCGCCTGTCGCAGTTAAAAGAACAAAGCGATGAAACATTAGCCCGTATTCAATTACTGGAATACCAAGCGCAAGAGCTAGACATGCTCAACTTGCAAGCGGGCGAAGTAGAATTACTAGAGCAAGAACAGAAACGCTTAGCCAATGCCGAACATCATTTGCTCGCCGCTCAACAAGCGTTAGCGGTTTGCCGCAGTGAAGACGATCAACCCGATGCATACCAAATGGTGCAATTTGCACTGCAAAAAATTAACGGTTTGCTCGAAAGCACGCCCAGTTTGGCCAACGCCCATGAATTGCTTAGCCAAGCTTATGTGGCCGTTGAAGAAGCCAGCGCCGAGCTGTTTGATTACATCGACAGTTTCGAAATCAACCCTCAACGTTTGCATCAAATCGAAGAGCGTTTAAATGCCATTTATGACCTTGCGCGCAAGCACAAAGTGAAGCCAGAAGAATTACACGTTCTACATCAAAACATTATTGACGAACTCGCTGCATTAAACGGCACAGACCAGTCTTTGGAAGAACTTGAAAAAGCGGCACAACAAGCTGAAACGCACTTCATGGCTTACGCAAAAGACTTAACTCAAGCCCGTCAGCAGGCTGGCGAGAAGCTCGCCAAAGCCCTAATTAAATTATTAAAAACCTTGGCATTGGAAAAAGCCCAAATTCAATTTTTAGTCGACCCCCAGCCCGATCACAAAGCCAACGCACATGGCTTAGATGAAGTGCAATTCAACATCAGCTTAAACCCAGGCCAGCCGTTACAGCCTTTACACAAAGTCGCATCAGGCGGCGAACTGAGCCGCATTAGCCTAGCCTTGCAAATCCTCATTCAAGAAGGGCCAAGCACACTGATTTTTGATGAAGTGGATGTGGGTGTCGGTGGCGCTACCGCGGAGCGCATGGGCAGAATGCTGAAACAACTGGGTGAGCACAAACAAGTGATCACCGTCACGCACCAAGCACAAGTGGCGGCACAGGCTAACCAACACTTAGTGGTTTCAAAACTCAGTGGTAAGCAATTAACTCGCACTCAAATTCGCTTGCTAACCGATGACCAGCGTAAGCAGGAATTAGCGCGGATGTTAGGCGGTTTGGAAATTACTGAACACACATTGGCGCATGCCGGTGACATGCTGGCAGCCGCCCAAACAGCTTAGAAGATTACCCAAAAGAATCCCTAACGGTCGCCGGAGAGCGACCTCTTCTCTGTGGGTTGCCGGTTACCATCTTAGATGGTAACCGGACTTTTTATAGGCCTACTTTTACACGCTAAGAAACCGCATTCAGACCTACTGCCCTATAAACAAAAAAGCCGCTGGTTTGCACCAACGGCTTTTGAAAGATCAAACAGTAGTCATCTGAATTACTGCTTTTCTTTTTTCGGGCGTACGTAAAGCACCAAATTATGTTCAACCAAGTCGTAGCCGTATTCTTCGGCGATCTGGTGTTGTAGGCGTTCAATTTCTTCGTTTACAAACTCGATAACCTTGCCTGTTTTCACACAAACCATGTGATCGTGGTGTTCGCCGCGAACTAATTCAAAAACACTGTGTCCACCATCAAAGTTGTGGCGTTCCACCAAGCCTGCGGTTTCAAACTGGGTCAATACACGGTAAACCGTTGCAAGACCTACATCGTCATCCGCTTCGATCAGTGCTTTATACACATCTTCAGCGCTCATATGTGGTTCGGTGGCTTCTTCAAGTATTTGAAGGATTTTGACGCGCGGCAGTGTGACTTTTAGTCCCGCGTTACGTAATTCGGTATTTTGATCTGCCATAGTATGCCTTTAGGGTGTTCGTCGAGATAACCGCGGATGGTGTTACCCACGACATCTTCAGGTATTATGTGCTCGGTTTTTAACTATATGTATAACAGGTAATTGTACGATGTTCCGCCTTATTATCACAGCCACAATGGCGTTGGTCCTTAGCAGTCTTATGTCGGCCTGCTCTTTACAGGTGTATCAAAAGCAGGTTCAACAAGGCAACATCGTAACGCAAGACATGCTCGCGCAGTTAAAGCCAGGCATGAATCAAAGACAAGTGGCCTATATCATGGGCAATCCTGTCATTAACGACCCATTCACTAAGGCTCACTGGGACTACATGTACCGCGTTGAGCGCAATCTTGAAGACGCCGTTTTTTACCAAGTGCGTGTTTACTTCGATGGCGCTGGTAACTATACCCACTACGAAGGTGACACCGAATTAATCTTGGTTCACCCACAAGAACCTAGCAAGTCGGGCCTGCACATTTTAGATGAGGATCATTGATCCTTTTGCTCTGCGGCCGCCTGTTTTTCTTTGGCGGCTTTTTCGGCAGCTTTCGCCGCACGATTGGCGCGAGCAACTTTCGGGTCGATGATCAGAGGGCGATAAATTTCTACCCGATCCATGTCGCGCAATACTTCATCTTTAGGCGAACGCACCGCTTTGCCAAACAAACCCATCTTTGCGTCTTCCAACACAATTTCAGGGAACTCGTTAACGATTCCAGACAACTCGGCAGCTTGGTAAACCGTGGTGCCGACAGGAACATCTAAGGCGAGAATTTTTTGCTTTTGCGGTGTGGCGTAAGCCACTTCAACGCGAATGGTGTCAGACATGTGAATCTAGCTCTGTGTAAATGGGTTCAGGGTTTAGATGCGTACACCACATCTGCCCGCTGAACAAAGGTATCCACCATGGTGTTCGCCGCTTGTTTAAGGATGGGAGTAAGCGCCATGGACAGCATCTTCCCTGCGACTTCAAAGTCCAATTCAAACGTGACTTTACACGCATCATCCGCCAGCGCTTGAAAACGGAAGATACCGTTAAGCTGTTTGAACGGACCATCCTCTAGCTCCAGCGTCATCCACTCAGGCTTTCGCTTCTTATTACGTGTGGTAAAAGTTTGCTGTAAACCACCTTTGGAAATGGTCATCCCAGCCACTAACTCATTGTCTGAGTCACTCACCACGTGGGCCGCAGTACACCAAGGTAAAAACTCTGGGTAGCGGCTCACATCATGGATCAAGTCAAACATTTGCTCTGCGCTATACATCACAAGGGCTGAGCGTTCGATATGGGCCATGGAATACCTGTTCGTTCCGGTTTAAGTCAGGCGGCTTTATACCAGACCTAGACCATTTGCGAAAATATACAGAACACCAGCCGGTGCAATAAACATCAATACATAACGCAATGCTTTAAACACCATAGGTGGCAAACCCGCTTCTTTACGGAAGTCGGACTCGCGCATAGCCCAACCCACAAATAGGGCGATCAACAATCCACCCAGTGGCAGCATGATATTGGCCGTTAGGAAATCCAATACGTCAAAGAAGGTTTTACCAAACAGCTTGTATTCTGCCCAAAGGTTAAATGACAGCACGGTACCTATGCCCAGTACCCATGTGATGATGCCGATCCACGTGGCCGCGTGGGCGCGGGATATTCCCGCTTTTTCTACCGCCCATGCCACCACAGGTTCACCTAACGAAATCGCTGAACTCAGTGCCGCAAATGCCACCAGAATAAAGAACAGGGTGCCGAACAAAGTACCCGCTGGCATATTGGCAAACGCCACTGGCAAGGTTTGGAACAACAAGCCTGGACCGGCCGAGGGCTCCATGCCATTGGCGAATACGATTGGGAAAATAACCAAACCAGCCACGAGTGCGATTAGGGTGTCCAAGAAAGCCACCGTTAAAACAGTTTTACCAATGGAGGCTCCTTTCGGCATGTAGGCGCCGTAAGCCATGATGGCACCCATACCTAAGCTCAAGGTAAAGAAAGCGTGACCTAAGGCCACCACAATGGATTCACCGGTGAGCTTGCTGAAATCCACATCAAACAAAAAGTGGAAGCCTCTCCAAAAACCTTCGCTACTCATGGAGTAACCTAGCAACACAATTAGGATCAAAAACAGCAACGGCATCATGATGCTAATGGATTTTTCCAACCCCTTGTTCACCCCACGGGCAACAATGGCAATGGTGATCACCAAGAATATGGTGTGCCACGCGAGCAAGGCTTCGGGGTCGCCCACTAAACCACCAAATACTTCACCTGCCGTTTCGGCTGTGGCGCCATCAAACACGCCACCTGCCATGCGGAATATATAAGCCAGCGCCCAACCTGCGATGACCGAATAGAACGACAAAATTAAAAAGCCAGCCACGGCGCCCATCCAGCCAATACCGCCCCATAACTTATGAGCACCCTGATCTTTTGCTAACGCATGCATGGTATTGATCGGACTTTGACGCCCCATACGTCCTAACGTCACCACGGCAATCATCACTGGCACACCAATTAATGCGATACACACCAAGTACACTAAAACAAAGGCACCGCCACCATTTTCACCCGTGATGTAGGGGAATTTCCAAATGTTACCCAGACCTACCGCAGAGCCCGTTGCTGCCAAAATAAACAGCCAACGGCTACGCCATAAACCATGAATACCTGTCTGTTCGGTCATCATGCAATCCTAAGAATAAAAGGTTATCGCGGGTCATTGTCTGAGATTTCGGAAGTTGACTCAAGAATGCCCACAGGTTGTTGTTTATGTTGTGTTTCTACAGCATAGACGCCATGCGTCTTTACCGTATCTTTTTGCTATGGCCGCACCTATAATGCGCGCCATGGGAAAGACTAAGAAAAAAGCGAGCGGTGGCAGCTCAACCATTTGCACCAATAAGCGTGCACGCCACGAATACCACCTCAGCGACCTGACCGAAGCCGGTCTTGTGCTTGAAGGCTGGGAAGTCAAAAGCATCCGCGCGGGCAAAGCCCAACTTGTGGACTCCTATGTCATTATTCATCGCGACGAAGCCTGGTTAACCGGTGCGAATATCACACCGTTAAACAGTGCAAGTACACACGTCATTTGCAATCCACGTCGCGACCGCAAATTACTCATGCATCGACGTGAAATCGACAAGTTTAAAGCCGCTGCAGATGCAAAAGGCTACACCCTAGTCGCTGTCGAAATGTACTGGAAAGGCCCCAACGTCAAATGCAAAATCGCATTGGCCAAAGGTAAGCAAGCACACGATAAACGCGAAGCCAGCAAAGAGCGTGATTGGAACAAGCAAAAAGAACGGATAATGAAGCACAACGTTCGTTAGTCTCAGCTTCTCTATTTTGCTCCCATCCACTCATCGGTTTAATTTTCAAACTCTTTCACCGAGCGATTGGCCTTGTAAAAAACCAATCGCTGCTCTCACCACAGCCTGAACAACAAATGGTTCTGGCTGCGCAATTGTGAGATACATCCGTTAGAAGTAATAACCAAACTGGATATTGAAGAACGTATCCCAGTCATTATTACTATCGCCTTCGGCCAACGCCGTCTTATAGCTTCCGTCGCCACCATTAGCGATAAACAGCGCATTTTTACCCATGGTCACATCGAAGTTGGTGTAAAGGTTTCCGGTGATAATCAATAAACCTAATGAATCCACATGCGAGTCCTTAAATTGGGCCTCATCTTTGTCGATCAGATTGTAATCGTTAAACAGAATAACCTTATCAACAATGCCTCCCTGAATGGGTAAATCGTAGGCTAGGTTCAGCACATACACGTTGGCTTTAGCTGCAACATTCCATGTGGCTCCAAACGAACCCATTTGAACCGTGTTATCGCTTACCCCATCAGGGTTCTCTGGGTTGTACTCATACCGAGCCGCCTGCGCTTGTATTCCAAAAGGGCCGTACTGACCATTTAAATGCAGCGCCGCTTGCCAAGCATTACCCATCTTGCCTGTGCCACTGTTGTACAAACCCGTGTACTGAGCCGACGCCCCTACTTCGCTGCCACCCATTTTGTAAGCCGCGTACAGGTTTACCTGATGGGCTTCTTCATTGTATTGCCCGGTTTGAGCTGCGCCTTCGGCTGGGGTGCCATCTGAAATCACATCGGTGGAAAAGCGCTGAGGGTCCGTGGGTTTGCTATCGCCTCCCGCGTAATAGGCCACCTGCACATTTAAATCGCCGCGCTGCGTGATGTACTTGATACCCGAGTCATAGTCATCATTCATACCAATGAACAGCGCATTGTCACCCCAATAACTGTGAGACTCATAAGGTTGGATACCGAAAGGCACCTTCATTAAACCAACCTGTACTTCAGACTGATCATCCACGTCCGTCGCGAAATACAAATGATGAATCATCTCGCCACTACCACCGTCATACCAACGGTATTGTGTAGATAGGCGTACACCCTTGTGCTCCGCTTCGATGCCTAAATTGATTTGGTTGAACTTAAAATCGCCGCCGCGATCTTTTTGCGCTTCGTCCCAGTCGTTGTAGGTATAGTTCAGACGAAAGCCACCGGTTACACGCACGCTTTCTAATTGTTTTACGCGCTGCTCCAGCGTTAACTCTTCAGCCAGCGTTGGGGTAGACGCCAACGCAGCCATGGACATGGCTAAGGCCACACCCTTTGCACGGGATAACTGCATAAATAAATCACCGTTTGTTCAAAGTTATTAGAATCAACGGCCCATCTGGGGGTTGGGCCTAAACGGCGGCGAATTCTACCCAAGTGGTCAGGTTTATTACATGATCTTTTTGTAACGACCACCTATTACCCCGCTCTACATCAATAAATGCCCGCCAACCCACTGATTTAAAGGCATTTATTAAGACTTACCTTGAAAAGCCCCATGCGCGCCCATACAATTCACCTAACCAAGAGCTTTTGGGGACGATTTTGGATTCGACGCCGGTGATGAAGCTTGAGGTGCATGTCGAGAGGGTACGACGATCTCGTAAATCCCCGTTGTACAACTAATAGTCGCAAACGACGAAAACTACGCACTAGCGGCTTAATAGCCCGCTAACCTCCGATTCTGGATGCTTGTGGACAGATGACGAGGGCACGCAACACAAGCTCGCGCGGAAAGCATGCCTAAGGCGGAACCGTTAAATAAGTATTAGGCTCACCCTAAACGCCCTGTCTCTCGGGCCGTGATGGGTTAAATGAATAGAGCAGACTAAGCATGTAGAGCCGATAGGGGAGTGCTGGCGGACGCGGGTTCGAGTCCCGCCGTCTCCACCAAATTTTGCCGCAAGGCAGTATTTGATCCCGAGTTAACCTTGCACGTTAACTCCATCCAAAATCAAGAAAGGGTCAACCGCGAGGTTGGCCCTTTTTTATTGCCTAAAGTTTATAACCTATCACCTAGAGGAAAACCCACCCTAGTTCAAAAAGACATATTCACACTTCTATGTTGACTAAGAGACAACCTCTGATACAGTTGACAAATAGTCAACCACGGACGTGACATGAACGTAATATCAAAGAAACCCTTTAATGATGCGGCTAATAAGTACCCGAATGATCGAGCCGCATTGTTGGATGTGTTTAAGGTTTTACAAAAGACAGATTTCAAATCGCCGGAAGAGATGAAGGCTGTTTTCCCTTCACTGGACAACTTCAAATACAAAGACAAGTGGTGGGTATTGGATGTCGGTGGAAACAACCTTCGGATTTTGGCCTTCATTCAATTTGTTAATAAACGAATGTACGTGAAACACATCGTAAACCACGCGGATTATGAAAAGTTAACGGACAGATATAGGAAAGATAGCCAGAGGTGATTTATGGGACATGCGTCGTTACTACATGCTTATGACACATTCTTCGAAACCGCTAAATCTTACCTAGTGATTTCAAATGAATCTGAGTACAAAGCCGCTTTAGAGGAACTGGATCGCATATTCGAGCAGGCCGAAGACAAACCAGATGATCCCCGAAATTTATTGATTGATCTATTGGCCTCCGCTGTTCATCAATATGAACTTAAAAATGAGGGTCTTGGAGCGTTCGTAGAAGAATCAAATAGTTTAAAACCCGACATCGCCCTGCTCCGAGTTTTAATGACTCAATACAAACTAACGGGTTCGGATCTCCCAGAAATTGGTGATAAAACCATGGTGAGCAAGGTATTAAATGGCTCTCGTCAACTTTCTAGGCAGGCAATAGAGAAATTATCTGAACGGTTTGGTTTGAGACCCGGTATGTTTTTTGGTGATCAACCTTAATCGGTCGCATTGGACCTAGTAGAGGCGGGACGTACATGCCACCCCACGAAATCCCCAAAAGGGTCAACCGCAAGGTTGACCCTTTTTTATTACTTAAATCAGTCCCTCATCAGGGATTCAATTAGCAATGATGGGAAGGATTTGTTGCAGCGCGGCAGCGACGGATATGGGATGACGAATGCGCATGTCAGCTTCTGCGGGCAGATCAAAAGGTGAAGAAACGCCGGTGAAGTTGGCTAGCTCGCCGCGACGCGCTCGGGCATAAAGGCCTTTGACATCCCGTTGCTCGCACACGGCTAACGGCGTGTCCACAAAGATTTCGACATAGCGTTTACCTAACTTTTTGCGCACAGCATTGCGAGTGCGTTGCAACGGTGAAATCGCAGCAACAATCACCACATCATGTTGGTCTGACAGGTCCAAAGCATGATCACTCATGCGCATGAGGTTCTCGTGGCGATCTTCATTTGAGAAACCAAGATCGGCGCAATGACGGCGACGAAATTCATCGCCATCCAGCAGTGCAATACGTTGCCCGTTCTGCTCTAACGTTGCGGCTAGCGCAGACGCTAAAGTGGTTTTGCCTGCGCCGCTAAGTCCAGTAAACCAAAGGATTTTCGGTTTCATGTTCAGTCTTTGTTTAAAGCTGCGGGATAAAAGTTTCGATAGAACCAGCTGTAACCTTCACGAATGGATTTTTTAATGCGCGTGGGCACAGAATGTGTGCTCGGTGCATTAATGGATTCGTGAGTTTTATGCAGGTATTTAAATTTGTAGTAGCTATCGCTTTCATGAGCACGCGTTGTGAGCTGCTGCATATTGATAGAGTGAGCTGAGAGACCCAGCCAAGCAAAGATATCGGCCATGACACGAGTCGGATCACTGACCAAGTCTTCAAACATCACAAAATAGATTTGTTTTTGCGTATCTGGGTGGAAGTCTTGCAACGCTTCAATGGCCTTCAATGGCTCGCCCACCACACCACTGGGGCCGAACAATCGATCTGCTCGGTCATACACACTTAACCCTGCCAGTTGGTCTGGAAAATCAAGCAGTAAACTTTTTTGATGACGGTTTTCGATCGAACCCCAGATCTGTTCTAGGTTGCGAACGCACACCAGCATGCGGGTATCGGCTTTAAGGTTTTGAACTAAATCGTACTGGTTAAGCCAGCCGCGATTTTTGTCGACTAGGATAGGCTCAGGCGCATGGGCAAACCATCCATCCATTAACCCGACGTACATGTTATGTATGCGTTGGTAAGTTGTTTCATAGTCCACATCCATTTGCGACATCATGAAATCATTGCCAGTCACTTGTTGACGAAAGCCATTGAGCAGCGGCAGCAAGGGAGAGCTGTGTCCGTCACAATAAATGTCCGGATGATGGGCCAGCAACTGGCATAACAATGTGGAGCCCGCCCGAGGTAGGCCGGTCACACAGACTAATTGTTTTTGCATCGTTTTTTACATCCATAAACACCGGCCAGCACTGGCTGACCGGTGTATGCGCGCTGCGACGTTTAACGGCGTCGACGCAACCAAGGCAATAGCCCACCTAGTAACCAGAACAACGAGCCACCAGAGCTGCTCGAACCACTTCCTTCTTCAGGGGTGTCAGGTGTATCTGGATTGGTCGGAGTATCTGGATTGTTTGGTGTATCCGGATTTTTCGGAGTATCTGGCGTATCCGGCTCCACAGGAACAGGTCCTACACCCACGATGGTCAGGTTTAAGTCGACGGTCTTGGTGACATCACCCGCTGTGATCGACACCGTCAATGTGTCTTCGCCATCGGCGTCGGTGTTGGCTTCATAGCTCAACTCACCTAGCTGTGTCACGGTCGCTTGGCCCTTTTGTGGCTGGGTCGAGATCGCCCATACTAGGGATTCGGCGCCGCACAGTACCGCAGGGACAGTTACATCATAACGGTCGCCGGCCTTAAGCTGCGCTTGCAGGCTGTCACCCGAAGGCAACATGAAATTACCCGTGGAATCGTTTACACGCTCGCCCGCATCGAACATGTCATCCGTGCTTTTGCCATCGTAATCGCTGTAGGCTTCGTTCGCCTTTTCGGCATCTTGCGCAAACGTAACATTACACAAATTCACCTCTGGCAAAGCGGTCGGCATACCTTGATTGTTGCCATTGGCGTTTTCTAGAGTGTGCATGACAAAAACGGCTCCGCCGTAGCCAGCTGCGGGGTTTAAGGGTGCCCTTGTAGACAAGCGACGCTCGGATATTGGGCCATCGATAGGGGGCTGGCTTGAGTCGACAATATCCGGATGTACCGCGCCACCATAAGCTTGGTTGCTCTCGAAGGTGACATCTTTAAGCGTTACCTGGCCTGCGCGCACAAAGACAGCGCCGCCCATACCTGCACCATCGGAATAATTCGAACTTGCACCAAAGCCGCCTTGACGGGTAAAGCTGTAATAAGCTCCGCCGCCCGCTGCACCAAAGCCGCCTTTACCACCTATGTTGCCGCCGTAGCCGCCGCCACCGCCGAATCCACCATCACCACCGGTACCGCAGGCGTAGTCGTTACCGTCGCCGCAGTCACTTGAACCATAGGCATAACCAAAGCCGCCACCCGAGCCAAAGCCACCGTTACCGCCCGGCGTATTACCCTCGACCGAAAAACCGCCAGCACCAAAACCACCATTGGGTGACTCAGCTGTGGTCAGTGCACCGCCATAGTTGCCAGATGCATGGGTGGTGACGTCATCGTGTTTATGGCCGTAGCCACCATCGCCAAAGAATGAAGTACCGTAATTCTCATTGGGGTCGGCATAAAGGCTTGCCCGATTTTCACCCTCAGGTGCGGTTTTTTGCATGCCACCGCCAACTCTACTCACCGCATTGCTGTCCCCTGAGAGGCCACCAGTTCCGCCAAACGCGCGGTTACCGCGGAAGACCACATCAGTGATCTCCACGTGGCCATCATAGATGAACAATCCCCCACCTAAACCGGCACCGGCCCCAGAATAACCATAATAGGTGTTTTGGCCTTTGGCCAAGCCGTCTTCAATGATCAGATCTGAGATTTGGACTTGGCCCGACTTAATAAAGAGCGGGCGGTGTAGGCGTCCACCCGATAGGGTATAGCCGTTGCCGATGATGTTGATATCGCTGTCGATGAGCGTCAGCATGGGGGCGACAATGTTGATGTCGGACTTAAATTCGATGGTATCCGGCCCGACACTGCCGTTTGCCCGTCCCGGTTGTCCGTTAGGGTCGTTAGCCATGCGGATGGCGTAACTCAAAGTGCCTTGAGTGTCGCCTTTGCCGTTATCGTTATCTTCTGTTACTTGGTATGTCACCGCATGGGCGTTTGACATGGTGAGGCCAGCGATGGCCATAGCGAGTAGTTTCCGTTCCATTACGGTCTCCTGTTTCCCAACTTTCTTTGCGTCGGGTGTTATTGGGTTTGACTCGCGCACAACCCTATCTAAGACCTTTGACCGAGGCGTCCGCAGCGGTCTGAACGAACCGGTTTTGTGCAAACGGACTTAATTTATGCAAACGAACTCGTCCAAACGACCGCTAACGCTGGTAAACTGCACAGCCTTCGACCACTTTATCGACTGAACAAGAACAATGGATGCTATTTATCTTCTTTTGTTGCTTTTATGTGTTGGCCTGACCGTCACCATGATTTGGGTTCAGTGCACGTCCAGTATTTGGATAATGGCCTTTTTGGGGTTTTTATCGGGCTATTTAGGCTTGATCTTGCTGGATTCGCAGGACTTTTATATCGCCCCCAGTTTGTACTTTTGCCTGCTTTCTATTTGCTTTCTTCCTGGGCCCATCATTCTTGGTTACATCAGCCATATTTCGACGCGAGCCAAGGTCGGCAGCAAGGATTTTCTGCTTTGCCTATTGCCGCCGATGATCGTGCTGTTTGCTAATGACCTGCTGGGTGGGTATGCCTTGTCAGAGATGGTGGATCAAGCCGCTTACGAAACGCCTAGTTATACCGCGCTGTTTAATCTGGTCAGTGCCATGGCAGGGTTACATGTATTGGTGTATTTGGCGCTGGCCACTGCATTGATCGTGCAGATGCGGCAGGACTGGTCATCCCATGAGAGTCGGACCTTGCCGGACTCTTGGTATGATGCCATTCGCCTGCTGTTCGTTCTTCTTATTACCTGCCTGATGCAAGTGGCCAGCGCCTTTATTCATCCCTCGGGCGATGCAATATCCATTGGGGATATCGGCTTTGTTGGGCTGGTGGTGTACTTCCTGTTCTTGGGGTCTCGCAACACACTGCGAAAGCTGCGCGGCCAGCAGGGCGAACAACGAATCGTCGAAAAGGACACTTACTTATCTGAAGCGCAGCGTAAGCAGGTGGAACCACTGTCGAGCTATCAGGCTTGTGCCGATCATATTCAGCAGCAAATGGAGCAACAGCATTTATATTTGCAAGATGGCCTGTCACTGTCGTCCCTAGCAGAGCAATTGGAGATAACTCCCCACCGCTTATCCGAAGTACTGAACCACCACTTCGAGAAAACGTTCTACGAATACATTAACGATTGGCGCGTGCAACACGCGGCCAAGTTACTGCTTGAAGACACCAAGCGCTCGATCACCGAGATTTATTACGAGTCGGGCTTTACCACCAAATCGACCTTTTACAGCCACTTTAAAAAGGCCTTTGCCTGCACCCCTTCCGAATACCGCGCCAATAAGCACAGTATTTGATCAACCACTAATCGCAGAAGAATACAAGTCTGCCCCTGCGCTTACTTTCCTGTACAATCGGTCAACTTTTTATCTAGGCATGGTCCAACACAGCATGCTCTAAGGTGAAAAGCCGCCGCGGCTGCACGTAACAACACGTGAAAGCCCGCGCGTTATGCCGTCGCAAAATAATAAAAATCGGCCCATTTTTAACTGATAACGAGAACTGTAGTTATGGAACAGGTTAACCAAACCTTCGAACAGGCTGGCGATCAAGCGAAAAGCCCAAGCAGCCTGCTTGACCGACTATTCAAACTGCCAGAGCACAACACCTCTACCAAAACCGAACTCATGGCGGGGTTAACCACCTTTGTGACCATGTGCTACATCATGTTTTTAAATCCCATCATCATGTCGAAAACCGGCATGCCGTTTGATGGGTTGTTCTTAGCCACCTGTTTAGGGGCTGCTGTCGCCACGATTTTCATGGGTCTTTACGCCAACTGGCCAGTGGCGCTGGCGCCGGGCATGGGTCTAAATGCCTTCTTTACATTTACCGTGGTTGGCTCCATGGGATACAGCTGGCAAGTGGCCTTGGGTGCTGTGTTTTTGTCCGGCGTATTGTTTGTTTTATTAAGCGTGACGCGCCTGCGCCAGTGGATGATTGACGGTATTCCCATGAGTCTGCGCATTGCCATGACGGCGGGTGTGGGTCTGTTTTTAGGTTTCATTGGTTTGCGCTTCACCGGCATCATTGTGCCCGATGCAAACAATGCATTGGCCTTGGGTGATCTAACCCATTTTGGCTTTGGTCAATTTGGACCAGAGGCTCCGGCGTTGGGTTTTCTTAGCTTTTTGTTAATCGCTGTGCTGTCTTACCGCAACGTATTCGGTGCCGTGCTGATCGGCATCGCGGTTACGACCTTTATCGCATTTTTAATGACGTGGATTTTGCCAACGGATTTCTTCGTGGTGTCCGAAGCCGCTAAATCTTGGGCTCCAGCATCGGGCTTTGTGGCTTATCCACAGGATGGCTTAGTGGCTGTACCTGAGTTTGCTGCGTTGTCGCCCATTTTTTGGGAAGCCGATATTTTAGGGGCCATGGAAGTGGCCATGATTCCGGTGATCGTCACCTTTTTGTTTGTAAATATGTTTGATACCGCTGGCACGCTGATGGGCGTTGCCGAGCGCGCACACTTGCAAGATAAAGACGGCAATATCGAAAACCTCGACAAGTCGTTAAAAGCTGACTCTATGTCTTCTGTGATTGGTACCTCGTTTGGTTGTCCACCGGTAACCTCTTATGTGGAGTCCGCTGCGGGCGTGGCGGCGGGTGGTCGTACCGGCTTAACCGCTGTGGTGATTGGTTTATTGTTTTTAGTCGGTATGTTCTTTTTGCCGCTGGCCCAAGCACTGCCCGGCTTTGCCGTGAACGGCGCATTGATTTACGTGGCCATGTTAATGATGGGCTCGCTGGCAAAAATCAATTGGGAAGACTTCACCGAATACGCGCCTGCACTTTGCACCACGTTTATGATGGCGTTTACCTTTTCCATTGCGAACGGCATTGCCTTCGGCTTTATCACTTACACTGTGCTTAAAGTTGCCACCGGCAAGTCTGATCAAGTGTCCATCGAAGTATGGGCCATGACAATTTTGTTCGCGGCCAAGTTTGCCTTTTTAGGCGCTTAATTTAGTACCGAAGATCAATATGACGTGAAACCATGGCGGTGGTTTCACGTTAACCTGCCTGCACTCTTAGCACACATGCACTTTGGCCCCATGCGCCTTAGCCCCAGCACATTAGCCGTCGTGGCTTTATCAAAGTTTTACATTCAATCCAGTCTATTTCGTTCACAATAGTGATTGGTTGCTAACGCGCCAACGGGCCTGTATAAAGGCGGCTTACGTTTTGAACGCTACACTCGCTGGTTAATCTTTTTTGTATGCGTTGTACTTGGATTTTTTGGTTTCTCCTATCGGCTTTCAGCACCGAGGTGCTGGCTCGACAAAGCTGTGATTGGCCGTTTCGCACAGCGGTCAACATCACTGAAAACAGTGGCAACAACCTGAGTGACTATCAGGTCAAACTGTCGCTGACCGGCAGCAATCTTCATCCCAATTATTTGTGGACCAATACGGGTTACGACTTTCGTGTGTACGATAGCAACGACAGTACGCCACTGGAGTTCTGGTTAGAAAGTTGGAACCAAGCCAGTAAAACCGCCACCATCTGGGTGCGGTTTCCAACCTCTGCACCCTTACTCGCTAATCAAACACGTACTGTGTATTTGTATTACGGTAATGAGAGCGCGCCACCATTAGCCAATGTTCCGTTTACGTTTGTGGAGCCTGGCATTAAGTTTCATGCGCGCCCCACCAGTTACAACCCCAGCAACAAAACGCAAGCCTTTAACAACTTCAACAGCATTGCCGACAACAACAATAATTCTGATGGTTATGGCTGTGCGTTTATCACCAACTTCAATAACGTCAGTAAAAAAAGCGTCTTCGGTAACGGCGACAACTTTGCCGCCTACAGTGAAAGCTATTTTGAAGTAAAAGCCGGCGAAGCAGGTTTGTGGGAGTTCCGCTACGGTGCGGACTTCGGTCGCGGCGGCGGCTTGTATGTCAATGACGTTGCATTAGAAGAAGATTGGAACAACGACTTATGGTGGTCCTATAACTGGAATAACGCCGACGTGCTACAAGGTAGCATCAACTTGGGCGTGGGTTATCACAAACTGGAAGTCATTGGTTTCGAAGGCTGCTGTGACGGTGGTATCACGGTGCAATTTAAAAAACCCAGCGGCAGCTGGACTACGTTTAACACCAGCGTCATTGATATTCGCAGTCGCGCATGTCCCGTGACTGAACCCACCGTCGCATTTGGTGCGCACAATGTGTGCTCGCTAGTAGACCTGCAAATTCGCAACAGTGGGCTATCTATACCCACCAGTTGGGAAACCAACGTTAATCAAAATATTAGCTTTCAAGTACGTAACACCAACGCGGGTACCAGCGCATCGTCAACATCGGTACGAGCCGAAATTCGTGTGCCCACTGGCTTTGTCTACAACAGTGCCAGTGGTAACAACTGGAGCTGTTCGCAAAGCGGCACCACCATCACCTGTTTGTACGGTGTGAGCATGGCCCGCAATACCAACTCCACGTTATTAACCCTAAATGTGACACCAAGCAGCTCCACCCCAGTGGGCAGTGGCAGCATCGCCATTGAAGTGTTCGCCACCTACTATGATGTCGATCGTAGCAACAACTTGGTGACGCGCAACATCACCGTGGCCAACAACAATGCCATTGCACCTGTGACGCCAAGCTGCTCCACACCGCAAGCAGGCATTTGGAGTCGCTTCTTTAATATTCAGGGTTATCCAGACAACAGCTTGGACAACGCCAGCGAAATGCAGGCCATTGTCGATGCTCGTGCCAATGCCACCTATGTGGACGGCCAAGGGGTATTGCCCAATATCAACGGCAATAACAACCCTTATGATGATCGTGGGGACGAGTATTACCTAACGCGATTACAGGGATACTTAAACGTGCCCACCACTGGCAATTACCGCTTTGGGGTGGATGGTGATGACGCCGTGGAGTTCCGATTGAACAACAATGTAGTTAGCGCTTATTACGGGCTGCATGGCACCAGCGGTAACTGGGTCAACCCACAAACCGTGCGCCTAGCTGCGGGCTACCACGCCATTGAATTTCGCATGCAGGAATACACTGGGCAGGCCGCGTTTATCTTGTACTGGCTACCGCCGTTTTCTGGACAAAGCATTGTACCGGCCAGCTATTTTTATCACTGTGCAGGGGCCTCTAACATTCAGCTCAGCACTCAGTTGGCCGTGGTGCAGGACCCCATCAATGGCACCAACTTGCCCAAAGCCATACCCGGTGCAGTCATGGAATACCAGCTCACCAGCCAGAATGTCGGCAACATTAGCCCAGACCGAAATACCACAGTGTTGACGCAGTCGGTTGGGGATAACAATGACCTTTACGTTGGTGATTTGGCCGGCATGGGACCGATTACTTTTATCAATGGCACGTCACCCAATGCCAGTGGTTTGAGTTACAGCTATGCCGCTTTAAGCAGCACCACAGACGGTTTGAGTTTTAGTAATGATAATGGTGCCAGCTTTAGCTACATCCCTACTCCTGACGTGGACGGTTTTGACGGCAATATCACCCACTTTCGTGTTGCCCTTAACGGCACCTACAAACCGGCACTGGATGCCAGCGTGCCCGCGTTTAGACTGATTTACCGCCTGCGTTTAAATTGAGCACCCATCACCGCCTCGGGCGGGTGCTTTGGCGACCTTGAACTACACTTACCCTAGTGTGTCAGGTCGCTAACTATGTACCCATTATTATTTGGCTGGCTGCTGCTTATTGTCATCAGCCTTTCGAGCCACGCCAAAGACCCCAAGGCTTTGGACCAAGCGGCGAACCCAGTGCCATTAGGTCCCGCCAGCACCACCTTAATCACCATGGTGGGGGATAACAGCTACCCGCCTTATAGCTATTTAGACGGCGATGAATTCAAAGGCATTTACCCTGACCTAATTCGCGCCATCGTTGAATCCATGCCTGCGTACCAAGTGTCCCTGGTGCCCCTGCCTTGGAAGCGCGCCCTGCTCAATGTCAAAAGTGGTGATGCTGCGTTTATCTTTCCGCCCTACCTACGCCCAAAGGAGCGGCCACACTTAATCTACTCGGCCCCTATGTTGGCCGAACACCAAGTTTTATTTTGTCATCGCACGCTTGCACTGGATCAGCCTCGCATTTTTCCTGACAGCTTTAAGGGCCTGCGCCTTGGCAAAAATTTGGGATTCTCAGTAGGCAATAACATCACCCAATCAGCCAAAAAAGGCTTATTTCATTTAGTCACCGTAACCGACG
>JBFHVZ010000043.1:0-20072 GCA_041589295.1 Pseudomonadales bacterium | reverse complement strand
GGGTCGTTGTTGCGGCAGGCCTTCTTGATGTCCGCTAATTTAGCTGTGTGGAGCTCAGTGGGTGCACCTAGTGTGGTATTAGCGTGTGATGCTGTTGTTACCACTTGGCGAGGGAAACGCCACCAGAAACCCAACGTGGTAAGCCACAGCAATGTGCTCAACAAGGTAAGCCAAGGCCAATAGCCAGCGCTAGCCGCGCTGTTTTCGGCAGCACCTGAATTAGATGCATCAACTGAGGTAACAGCTTGAGGATTAATAACAGCTGAGGGCGCAGCAGTCGCGCCCATGGCTACGTTTAATGTTTGTGCAGGCACCACTGCAAACGCTTGTTGCTGTGTTTGTGTATTCCACCAAGGTATACGAATTTCTGGAATGCGGTATTCACCAGCCTGAGTGGGAACAATCGCAATTTTTTGGCTGCGAATACCGATGACACCTTCCGCGCTGGATTGGTCCTGATGACTGGCTTGGTCTGGGTAGTATTTGACGTTGTCTACTTCAGCCAGTTGAATGTCAGGCAATTGAGAGCCGCTTAAGCCTTTTGCCGTTTGTTGTAGTGTCAGTGTAACGGGCTCGCCACTGCGTAAATCTGCAGGTGACTGGCTCCATTGAAAGCTAATGTTGAGTTCGCTGGCGGGCAGCCAAACATCACCTTGGTAACTGGCTGGGCGGGGCAGTACGGTCAACTTGGTTGGTGGGTGGCTCACTCGAATAGGGCGGCCTGCGCGCCAAGGCCCATTACTGATTTCGCCACTGTAACGTGGGCCAGGAATAATGAGTTCGCCGCTGGTCTGCGGGTAAATGGCATAGCGTCGCTCGAACACGTTGTAGGCTCGACCATTTAGTGAGGTGCGATACTGTTTGGTGTCACCCAGTTGTTGAACCACAGCGTCGGCTACGGCTACATCGCTGATGTCACCGTTGTCTAGGGCAACGGCAAAATACAATTTTTCGGTATAAACAATTTGCCCCTGTACGTAGGCTTGATTTTGGTCCGTCTCGGTTAAAAAGAAAACGTCTTTGTCCTGTTGTTTCAATGCATCGGCAGCTTTCACCACTCGAATTTGAATGGGTTTTGTTTTTGCACCACGAAACTCTAAAGAGGGAATCACAAGGTTACCGATACGTCTGGGTGTTAAGCCTATGGTCCAAATAGTCCATGAACTGGTTTGCCCGTTAATCATTTGAAAGCTGTTTTTTCGGCTGGTTGCACCCACTTGAAAGTGTTGTTCAAGTGGCGAAAAGTCGGGGGCATCGGACAACAACTGCTCGCTGTATTTCACAGTTAATAGCAGGGTGTCGTATTCACCAATTTGAGTGCGGTCGACATTGGCGACCAGCTCAGCCGCTTGGCTGGTGTTTGCCAAGCACAGCGAAAGGGTCATGCCTATTAGCAAAGACAGTTTAGTTAAAAATCGGCTTACCACGGTTTTCTGTCCTCGTTTGAATCTTTGTATTGACGCTGTTTGTATTGATGCCTGAATTTGTTTTCGAGCAAACCACCTGGGTCATCGGGAATGCGGTTTAGCCATTGCTGTAACGCTTGTTGTTGCTCTTGATTGCCTTCCACGGTTTCTGCATCGGATTGAGTGATGCCTTGAGCGTCAGCTGACTGCTCATTCTGCTCGTTAGCGTGTGGTGATTGGCCATCGTCGTTTGCTTGTGATTCTTCGGCTGCTTGTTGTGCTAGCTTGTCTTGCTCATCTTGGCTTTGGTCGCCCTGAGATGCACTTTGACCTTGGTTTTGGCTCTGGTCCTGACTCTGGTTTTGATCGCGTTCAGTAGCATCGCTATTGTCATCGGTTTGGCCATTTTGATTTTGTGAATCACGGTTTTGTTGATCGGCGTTTTGTTGATCTCCCGACTGGCCGTCGGCGGATTGCTGATCAGATGATTGCCCGTCAGAAGACTGTTGGTCCGACGAATCACCAGACTGATTTTCTGACTGCTGTTTAAGTGACTCCAATAAGGCTTTGTTGAAGGCGGCGTCTTCGTGATTTGGGTCTAACTTTAACGCACGATCATAAGCCGCAATGGCGGCATCAATGTCTTGATTCTGCGCTAATGCATTGCCGCGATTAAAGTGACTTTGGGCATCGTTAAACTCTGACCAATATTGAGCGGCTGCTTCGTAATTACCAGCTTTGTATTCGCTGGCAGCACGCCACTTTTTATCGTCGAAGGTGCGCGCAGCATCGGCTGGATTGTTTTCAAATTGTTGCATGCCTTGTTGATCGGCATTACGAAACCAGTCGCGCCATTCTATTGCTTGCGCTGTGTCAGGCATTAAGGGCAAGGCGATGATCAGCACGGCGGTTAATGCGCCTTTGCGAAAGGCAAATAAACAAAAGGGGAGTGCTAACAATACCCACCAATAACCCGCGTCGTGCCATTGGTCAAAGGTTAAGCTGTCTTCGGTTTTTTCAAACGCTTCGATCATGGTATTGCTGCGTAATAGTGAGCGAATGTCACTGTCATCGTGGGTTAGTTGAGCAAGTCGTCCACCAGTCGATTGTTGCAATGCAATTAGGTTTTCTATTTCAAGGCCCGGCATGATGACATTGCCCTGCGCATCGGTAAAAAAGCTGCCGTCGGGTTTTACCAGTGGTGCACCTTGCTCGGTGCCCACGGCGATAATCGACAGTTCAACTTCGTTTTCGTTTAGCAAACGGGCTGCCTCGTCAATATCTTGAGCTTCGACACCGTCGGTAATTAACAGCAATTGCCGAGGTTGAGAGTCCGCCTGATTGAATAGTTCGACTGTTTGTTGCGCTAGTCTGACCAGATGGCTACCTTGCACCGGCATCATATAAGGTGATAACGCTGGCAGTAGGGCTTCCATGGTTTTGGTATCGCGAGTGAGTGGTGTTGCCACATGGGTGTCACCCGCATATGCCACCAGCGCCATGGAAGGCATGTCCGCCTGATCGAATACATCCATGACTTTGTATTTGGCCCGTTGCAAACGCGATGGGCTAACGTCCTGTGCTGTCATGGATAAAGACAAGTCTAAGGCAATGACTAATCCTGCGCGGGTGTTAAAAACAGGCGAGTCTTGTTTTTCCCAAGTGGGTCCGGTCAATGCCAAAATGCTTAACGCGGCTGCCAGCCATAGAGGTGACGATACAAACCAATGACGGCCGTGTCCGCTCGTAGGGTTTTGCTGCATGACATAGGGTTGCAGGCTAGGGTGAATCAGTTTTTGCCATTCGCCTGTTAATGAACGTTTGCGACGTTTAATAAAAAACAATGCAATTAAGGGAATAAATAGCATCAAAGCTTCTGGTCGCAGTAAATGAAAGTCACTCATTTGCTTGCTCTCCGATTCTGCGGCTGTGCAGCGCGTTCGCCCAAGGTGCTGGCTTTATTCGTGCGGGCGCGCGTTCGCTTTGCAAAAAAGGTTAAAAATTGCGTGATACGTTGCTGCCAGTGATTGGGTAGCCGAGAGAGGTAACTAGCCGCGAATGCGCATGCCGCGCACAGAAAAGCAGCGATTATGGCGTACCAATACAGTGCTTTTTCTGGACGGATTTTTTGTGCGTCGGACTCAATGGCTTCAAGTCGATCCAGTTCTTGATAGATGCCATCTAGCTCTTCGACATTACGGGCTCGATAATAACGACCGCCTGTTTGGGTTGCGATCTGAGTCAGCGTTGCTTCGTCCAAATCTTGGCTTGGGTTTACCCGTCGCGGGCCAAAGAAGCCTTGCACAATCATTTCATCGGCACCGACACCAATGGCGTAAATTTTTACACCCGCTTGCTTCGCTAATTGTGCGGCTTGTAGTGGTTCGATTTCGCCGGCTGTGTTTTTACCGTCTGTAAGCAGAATCAAAACACGGTTGGATTCGGGCAGGTCCATTAAGCGTTTAACCCCTAAGCCTATGGCATCGCCGATGGCGGTGTTGCGCCCCGCCAGTCCAATGGCGGCTTCATCCAGCAGTGTGTTTAATGTTGTTAAATCGAAGGTCAGTGGTGTTTGCACATAGGCGCGAGAGGCAAACAAAATTAACCCTAGTCGATCACCTTGACGGCGTTGCACAAATTCACTGACGACGGCTTTTACGGCTTGTAAACGATTAACCGCTCGCCCACGAATTTGCATGTCTTCTTCTTTCATACTGACAGACAAGTCTACGGCCAACATCATGTTGCGATCGGTGGCTTTTAGAGTTTGCAATTCGCCAACATAGGTGGGGCGAGCTGCCGCAATCACCAGACAGCACCAAGTCAGTACGGCCAACCATAATGTTATGGGTTGGGTGTTGATGGTTTTTTGTTGGTGTTGATCATCCGCCAAAATCATTAAGCTGGGTGCATACACTTTGCTTTGCGTGCGCTCTATGGCTGGTGCAAAACGCCAAACCAAGTAAGGTAAGGGAAGGCAAAGTAACAACCAAGGCCAGTGGAAACTGATCATTGTGTCACCTCGCTGCCCGACCGCTCGCGTACTGTGTGTTTTTGCAACCACGTAAGCGCGACTTGTTGAACCTTGATTGGGTCTGGTCGAGCCGAAGGTGAATCTGGCGCATCGGCAAATTCAGGGATATCACTCATAAAAAGAGGTTTGTGTAATGTGCTGTCTAAAAACTCCAGCCATGCTCGACCGCTTAATTGCGCGCATTGCGGGCCAAATCGTTGCATGGCAATTTGTTTTATCGCTCGGTTAATTTGGTAATAGTATTCGCTGTTTTTAGCTGGGCTATGGGCCAGTAAAAGTGTTTTAGCCTCGCGCCGCCAACGGTTATTACGATAAACGTAAACACTGGCAGCGATGATGGCCAAGCTGATGAAAAGCAATAGCCACCAACCTATTGCAGGGGGCCACCAAGAAATCGGGTCAGGTAGATGAATGTCGCGTAATTGCGCTAACGGATTTTGACCTGCGTTTTGCATTACTTCTGCTCCAACGCTAATTTGAGTGCCGCCAATGGCACATCCGCTGCGGAAATCTGCCAATGGTTTATGGCTAATTGCTTAAACGTTCGCGCCAGTGTGTGATGCCAAGTTTCGACTGCATCCTTATATGCTTGTTGCGCCGCCTGACCTTGGGTATCTATCCAGCCATCGTTCAATCCGTCTGTGACACCATATAAGCCTGCCGGTGGTGCTTCTAATTCCAGTGGATCAAGTATCTGCAATGCCACCACATGGTTGTGGCGCTTAATACGAAACAGGGTTTCGCGATCTGCTTCGCTTAAATCGAAAAAATCACTGATGAGATACAAGGTCGTGCCGGGTTTTAAGCTGTGACTTAGGCGTTTTAATGTGTCGCTGATGGAAACCTGTACACCGGTTGGCGCGTGATTTTCTAATAAATGATTGTACGCATTAATACTGCGTAAAATTTGCAATACGTGTTGTGGGCGTTGTTTAGGACGAAAATCCTGTTCGCTTTCATCTCCTAAAATTAACGCCCCGATACGGTCGCCGTGATCCAGTGCTGCCCAAGCAATGAGAGCGGCACATTGTGCTGCCAGCACAGATTTAAAACTGCGGCGTGTACCAAAGAACATGGGACTACGTTGGTCGCACAAAATAAAGACAGGGCGTTCGCGCTCTTCTTTATAAATACGTGTGTGAGGTTTTTGCGTACGCGCGGTCACACGCCAGTCGATGCTGCGAATGTCATCGCCTGCTTGATACAAACGCAACTGATCGAGGTCTAATCCGCGACCTTTTTGCTTGCTTAAATGACTGCCTGCCATCACCCCTTGAATTTGCGGAATACGCGCAAGTTTGAGTTGGCGCGCGAGCAGGCGTAACTGCACCAGCTGATGCTCATCCGTGAAGGCACCGGCGGGAAAAAAGTGTTGTAGATAGTGCGAGGCTTCAGATGCTGCAACCATAATGTTTATCCCAAAGCGTTGTACGAGTTCGTCGAATCAACAAGGCTTGTTAGGGCACAGGTACACGCAAAATCAGTTCGTTGATGATCTTGTCTGCGGTCATGCCAGAGGCTTCGGCGTCAAAGCTCACCAGAATGCGGTGACGCAATACACTGTGTAGAACCGCTTGTACATCGTCTGGACTGACGTAGTCACGTCCTGCTAACCAAGCATGGGCGCGGGCACAGCGATCTAACGCGATGGTTGCACGGGGGCTGGCACCAAACTCAATCCACCCAGATAGGTCATCACCGTAACCTTGTGGTTGGCGCGTTGCCATAATCAGTTGAATGATGTACTCCTCCACGCGTTCCGACAGATGCATGTTCAGGACTTCTTCGCGGGCAGCGAAGATGGTTTGCGCTGAAAGTGGAGTAAGGGTTGGCGAGGTTTCGCCTTCTAGGGCTTCGCCACGGGCCAAACGCAAGATTTGCAATTCGGCGTCGGCGTTTGGATAGTCGATGCGCACATGCATCAAAAAACGGTCGAGTTGGGCTTCTGGCAGGGGGTAGGTGCCTTCTTGCTCAATGGGGTTTTGCGTTGCCATTACCAAGAACAAGCGATCTAACGCGTAGGTGGTGCCAGCTACGCTCACTTGACGCTCGGCCATGGCTTCTAACAAGGCCGATTGAACCTTGGCTGGAGCACGGTTGATTTCGTCTGCCAGCACTAGGTTGTTAAACAACGGACCTTGTTGGAATACGAACTCGCCGCTTTCGGCGCGGTACACTTCGGAGCCAGTGATGTCGGCTGGAAGTAAATCAGGGGTGAACTGAATACGTTGAAAATCCCCTTCGATGCTGTCCGCTAGGGTTTTAATGGCCTTGGTTTTGGCTAGCCCCGGGGCACCTTCTACCAATAAATGTCCGTCGGCTAACAATGCCAATAACAGGGCATTTACCAGGTCTGGCTGCCCTATGATC
This sequence comes from Pseudomonadales bacterium, assembly GCA_041589295.1. Classification (GTDB taxonomy): domain Bacteria; phylum Pseudomonadota; class Gammaproteobacteria; order Pseudomonadales; family Oceanobacteraceae; genus Bermanella. Next base: position 13,262 of record JBFHVZ010000043.1, on the reverse strand, counting down.
TTGGTTTGCAAGGTTTGCTGAAGGGTCAGGATTTGCTCTCTACTACCCATAAAATCCATTCCAGTAGTCGGTTAAAATTCTTTTTTTTTATTCACCCAGCCGAGGCGGGTGGCCACGCTCTGAAAGGCGATGGCGATAAACGGAATGCGCAATTGTAAAAAGGACTGAGTGCGCGTCAAGGTCAGAGGGGCGAATTAGCGAAAGGTTCCGTGTAAAACTCGGCTTGCGGGCTGGCTTTGACTAAATGTTGTCCAAGTTAGGACTTGAGCTACGCTAAAAGGAGGATAGAAGGAAACCGAGAGCACGAGCAATGGCAACAGGTTCAAAGAAAGAGCTGCACCCACAGGTTGCGCAGCTTATAGAGCGTCTTAATCAATCGCTGCCAAAGGATCAGACCCGAGCGGTAGAGCAATTCACCCGCGCTTATTATGCGGCGACTCCTGTGCAAGAGCTGAACAGTCGAAAGGTCGAAGACCTGTATGGTGCCACTCTGGCCTGTTGGGGCTTTTTGCAGACTAATGCATCCCATAGCAAGGTAAGGGTATTCAACCCAGACTTTGAAGAGCATGGATGGCAGTCCACCCACACCATTATTGAGATCCTGCATCCTAATGTGCCGTTTTTAGTGGACTCGGTGCGCATGGAATTGAATCGTCGCGAAATGGCCATCCATTTTATCAATCATGCGGTGATGAACTTTGAGCGCGATAAAGACGGCGAACTGGTGTTGGATTCTGTATTGGCGAACGCGGAAGGCGCTGCTGCAAAAGGTCGTGACGAAGCCATCATTTATCTAGAAGTGGATCGCCATACCGACGAAGCCTTGTTGGATGACGTGTGTGAATCCTTGTTAGGCATCTTAGAAGAAATCAGCTTGGTGGTAGACGATTTTGCCGTTTTTAAAACCAAGTCAGAAGAAACGCTTGACTGGATCAAGCAAGGCAAAACCCCTTGTTCCAAAACCGAAGTAAAAGAAGCAGGTGAGTTTATTCATTGGTTAAACCAAAATAACTTTACCTATTTAGCCAGTGAAGATTTTGTTCTAGAAAAAAGCGATGGCAAAACACTGATCAAACGTGAAGAAGCCTCACTACAAGGCATTTTTAGAAAAGACCCTCATGGGCCCCACCAACAAGTGCTGGAAGAACTATCCAATTCCATGCAGGCCTTGGTGACATCGCCGCAGCTGATTACATTTAGCAAAAGCAGTCGCCGCTCCCGCATTCATCGTCCAGCTTATCCAGATTACATTACCGTTAAACGCTTTAACGATAAGGGCGAAGTAGTAGGTGGGCGCCGCTTTCTTGGTTTGTTTACCTCTAAGGTGTATAGCGACTCGCCGTTTAATATTCCGGTGTTACGGCTAAAAACCAAAGCGGTAATGAAAAACTCAGGACTGGACCCAGAAGGGTATAACGGCAAAGAGCTGCGCCACATTTTAGAAGTCTACCCAAGGGATGAGCTGTTCCATACCGATGATGAACAGCTTACCGAAACCGCCATTGGCATTTTAAATATTCAAGAGCGCCGTCGTACCCAATTGTTTGTGCGTAAAGACAAGCAAGGTAAGTTCTTAAGCTGTATCGTGTATGTGCCACGGGATTTGTACAACACCGAACTACGACAACGCGTACAAAGCATTTTGGTGGAATCGTTTGCCCCCATTGATGTGGAATTCACCACGTTTTTCTCCGAGTCCATGTTAGCGCGGACGCATTTTATTTTACGGCTAGACCCAAGCAAAAAAGCCAAGGTGGATATCGGCCGTTTAGAAAAACAAGTACAGGGTGTTGCGCGCTCGTGGCAGGATGATTTGATGACGGCCCTCATTGATGGTGTGGGTGAAGAAACCGGGAACCGGTATTTTCAACAATACCGTACGGGTTTTTCTTCGAGCTATCGCGAAGAGTTTTCGCCGCGCACCGCTGTGGTGGACATTCAATATTTAGCCGCCATGGGCGAAAACGATATCGCCATGAGTTTGTATCGCAATGTGGCGGATGAAGGCAGTCAGTTCCGTTTTAAACTCTACAATGCAGACACGCTATTGCCATTGTCGGATGTGATTCCCATTTTAGAGAATCTTGGCTTGCGCGTTATTGGCGAGCATCCTTATGCCATTACCCGTACCGATGGTAGGCATTTCTGGATGCATGACTTTACCTTGGAATATACATTTAGCGATTCCATTGACTTGCATGAAAGCAAGCAGCAATTCCAAGAAGCCTTCCGTGCCATTTGGTTTGGTAAAGCCGAAAACGATAACTTCAACCGCCTGCTGCTGGGCGCGAAAATTGGCTGGCGTGAAACCGCATTGTTACGTGCTTACGCCCGTTATATGAAGCAAATCCGCTTTGGTATCAGTGAAGCATTTATTGCAGATACCTTGTGCAAATACCCAGAAATCACTGCGTTTTTGGTGAAGTATTTTCAAAATCGTTTCGACTGCACGCAAAGCGCTAGTATGGATGAGCGGCAGAAAAAACGTAAAGCCATGGACTTGTTATTTACCGACATGCTGGATGGTGTGGAAAGTATTAACGAAGACAAAATCTATCGTCGTTATGTCGAGCTGATTAATGCAACTCTGCGGACCAACTTCTTCCAGCTAGAAAACAACGAGTCCAAGGGATACTTCTCGTTTAAATTAAGCCCAAGCAAAATTACCGACATGCCGCTGCCTAAGCCCATGTTCGAAATATTTGTTTACAGCCCAAGGGTAGAGGGTGTGCACCTGCGTGGCGGTAAAGTTGCCCGTGGCGGCTTACGTTGGTCGGATCGAATTGAGGATTTTCGCACCGAGGTGTTGGGCTTAGTAAAAGCCCAGCAGGTTAAAAACTCGGTTATCGTGCCTGTGGGTGCGAAGGGCGGATTTGTTGCTAAGCATTTGCCGCAAGATGACCGCCAAGCATTTATGGCCGAAGGTATTGCTTGCTATAAAACCTTTATTTCAGGCTTGCTGGATATCACAGACAATTTAGTGGATAACGAAGTGGTGCCGCCAGAACGTGTTATTCGCCACGATGGCGATGACCCTTATTTGGTGGTTGCCGCCGACAAAGGCACCGCAACCTTTTCAGATATTTCCAATGGCATTGCACAGGAACGAGGCTTTTGGTTGGGCGACGCCTTCGCTTCTGGCGGCAGCGTAGGTTACGACCATAAAAAAATGGGTATTACGGCACGGGGCGCTTGGGTTTCTGTGCAGCGGCACTTCCGCGAGCGGGGCATTAATGTGCAATCCGAAGATATTACCTGTATCGGCATTGGCGATATGGCTGGTGATGTTTTTGGTAATGGTATGTTGCAGTCAGAGCACATTAAATTGGTCGCTGCGTTTAACCATTTACACATTTTTGTAGACCCAGAACCCACGGATGTAAAAGCCAGCTTTGCAGAACGCAAACGACTATTTGAACTACCCGGATCAGCGTGGACCGATTATAACCGCGACCTAATTTCGAAAGGTGGTGGCATCTTTGCGCGCTCGGCCAAGTCACTCACCATAACTCCAGAAATGAAAAAGGTGTTTAAGATCGAAGCCGATCAAATGTCACCCAATGACCTCATTAACGCATTGCTGAAAGCGCCAGTGGATTTGATTTGGAATGGCGGCATCGGCACTTACGTGAAAGCCAGTGATGAAACCCATGCGGATGTGGGCGACAAAGCCAACGATGGGTTACGCATAAATGGGGGCGAGCTGAATGCGCGCGTCATTGGTGAAGGCGGCAACCTAGGTATGACTCAGCGTGCCCGTATTGAGTACGGTTTAAAAACCGGTGGATCATCCTTTACCGACTTTATAGACAACGCCGGTGGCGTAGATTGCTCGGACCACGAAGTAAATATCAAAATTCTATTAAATGGTTTGGTCATGGGCGGTGACATGACCAACAAACAACGTAATGTGTTGTTGGAAAAAATGACGGACGACGTAGCCGAATTGGTGCTAACCAATAACTACCGTCAAACTCAGGCCATTGCGTTGGCATACCGCGAAGCGAAAACGCGCATTGATGAGTATCGTCGCCTAATGAATGATCTCGAAAAGCAGCGCAAGCTGAATCGAGAACTGGAGTTTTTACCCAGCGATGAACAACTAACGGAACGTAAAAACCAAAAAATGGGGCTAACCCGTCCTGAGTTGTCGGTGTTGATTTCGTACACCAAGGGCGACTTAAAAGAAATGCTGAACAATGAACAGATTTCTCGCAATCCATACTTAGCCAAAGCACTGGAAACCGCGTTCCCCCATGTGCTGGTCGAAAAATACGAAGAGACCATGTACAACCACAGGCTGCGCAGTGAAATCGTGGCTACTCAGTTGGCTAACGAGATGGTTAACCGCATGGGCATCACTTATGTGAATCGCATGCGCGACAGCACAGGTGCGGATATTTCGAGCATCGTAAAAGCGTACGTGGCGGCACGAGATGTATTTCGCATGAATGAATTGTGGGAGCGCATCGAACAGCTCGACTACAAAGTCAGTTCTGAAATTCAAGAGAAAATGATGTACAGCCTGATGCGTTTGGTTCGTCGAGGCAGCCGTTGGTTCTTGCGCAATCGCCGCCGTGAAATAAACCTAGCCGAAGAAGTAAAACACTTCCGTGATCGTGCTGCGGTTATTTCATCACGCTTGTCGGACCTGCTAGCAGGTGAAGGCAAGCAGGTGTGGCAAGAGTATTACGATCAATTGGTGGAAGCTCAAGTGCCAGAGGACTTGGCCTATCAGATCGCGGGCTCCAATTACATGTTCTCCGCCTTAAGCATCATCGAAGGCGCTGAGCACACGCTGCGGCCAGTAGAAGATGTTGCGGCCACCTATTATCAGGTTGGGTGCTCGTTGGATCTTGAATGGTTCTTAGAGCAATTAAATGGCATGCCCGTGGAAAACCATTGGCAAGCCTTGGCTCGAGAAACCTATCGCGATGATTTGGACTGGCAACAACGGACGTTAACCGTCAGCATTATTGAAACCTTACCCGAAGGGGATTTAGACGCGCGCATGGAGCAGTGGATGCAAGCCTCTGAACCTATGATCAGTCGTTGGCGTAAAACCGTGAACGAACTGCGCGAAGGTGAAATTTGCGACTTTGCGGTTTTTGCAGTGGCATTGCGTGAGTTGTTGGATCTGGCGCAAGCCAGTCGCCACCAATCGCAAAAGGACGATCAAACAGCTTGCGGTTGAGTCGTTTGTATTTACAGGCTCTAATAACAACATGTCCTGTGTACAGATTGATATTGCACTATCGCCAGAAGAACTTCAGCGCGCCTATCAAGGTGTAAGCCAAGTGGCTTGCACCGCCAGAGATGGGCGTCGCATTCGCTTTCCCGTAAAAATTCTATGGCCTTTTATTACCCATAATGGGATTTACGGCCGTTTCGAAATTGAATTTGACCAGTACAAAAAATTCAAAGATATTCGACGCATTGGCTGAATCTCTGTCAATTCCCTTACTTTTTATACAAGGAACGACCATGGCAAACGTAACATTAAAAGGCAATCCAATTCACACCGTGGGTGAGCTACCTGCGGTTGGCTCGCAAGCGGCTGACTTTAAGCTGGTAAAGGGTGATTTATCTGAGCTGACATTGGCGTCATTAAAAGGAAAGCGTGCCGTTCTCAATATTTTTCCATCGGTCGACACTGGCACTTGCGCAGCCTCGGTTCGCAAGTTTAACGAACGTGCTGCCGCTTTAGATAATACGGTGGTGGTGAATATTTCGATGGACTTACCTTTTGCGATGACACGTTTTTGTGGAGCAGAAGGTATCGAAAATGTTGAAGTAGCCAGCGCGTTTCGCAGTGATTTTGGCAAGCAATACGGCGTAACTTTTATTGATGGACCGTTGGCGGGCTTGTTGTCCCGTGCCGTTGTGGTGATCAACGAAGCAGGGCAAGTACTGCATACAGAGCAAGTGGCCGAACTCGTAAACGAGCCCGACTATGATGCAGCACTTACAGTGCTTTCTTAACACGATTAAGTGTTTGAATTACACCTTACCTGTAAAGTCTTTTGAGCTGTGACGTTCCAACAGTTGCTCGTTGGCGTCACCCCAAGCGCGGTTGACAATACGACCGCGCTTAACCGCTGGGCGCTGTGCAATTTGCGCTGTCCAACGCTGTAGGTGCTTGTAGCTGCCTACATCTAAAAACTCGCCCGCGTCATACAGCTTGCCTTGCACTAACACTCCGTACCAAGGCCATATGGCCATATCGGCAATGCTGTATTCATCCCCAGCCATAAATTCATGTTGCGCCAAGTGCGTGTCTAACACATGCAATTGTCGTTTGGTCTCCATGGCGTAGCGATTGATTGGGTATTCTAATTTTTCCGGCGCGTAGGCGTAAAAGTGTCCAAACCCACCGCCTAAAAATGGCGCACTACCCATTTGCCAAAGTAACCAGTTAAGGGCCTCGGTACGAGCCTTAAAGTCGGTTGGCAAAAACGCTTTAAATTTTTCTGCTAAATACATCAGGATCGAACCGGATTCAAAAACCCGCTGTTGGGTTTGAGTGTCGAATAGAGCGGGTATTTTCGAGTTAGGGTTGATCTCCACAAAGCCCGAAGAAAACTGATCGCCTTCGCTAATATTAATCAGGTAGGCGTCGTACTCGGCATCGGCAATGCCTTTCTCAAGTAGCTCTTCCAGCATGATGGTGACTTTAACCCCGTTAGGGGTCGCCAAGGAATAGAGCTGCAATGGGTGCTTACCTTTGGGTAGGTCTTTTTCGTGGGTGGCACCAGAAATGGGGCGATTGATATTGGCGAATTTTCCGCCGTTATCTGGGTCCCACTGCCACACCTTAGGGGGGACATAGGGGGCATTGCTTGGTTTTGAATCTGACATGGCGGTGTCCTAGCGATTGAAGGTGTATAGGGATTGCTAACAACTAAGCAGACTGAGGTTGTATTAAGATGGCACAAGCTACCTGTGATTGGTATTGGGAAAAAGCGCCTTTTAGGCAACAATGCTTTCCAACGCAGGTATCGCAAATCGCTGTACAGTTCAGACTTCTAAACAACCCAATAAGGACATGAGCCATGCCGAAACTTTACACGAGCGACGATGGACAAAAACGCTGTGATTGGTGTGCAGCGACTGCAGATTACCTTAAATACCATGACCGCGAATGGGGGTTTCCTGTAAGCGATGATAAGCGCTTATTCGAAAAGATTTGCCTAGAAGTATTTCAAGCTGGTTTAAGTTGGTTGACGATTTTGAATAAGCGGGAAAATTTTCGTAAAGCGTTTTGTGGCTTTGACTTTAACAAGGTGGCTAAGTTTACCGAAGCAGACGTTGAACGATTATTGCAGGATGCGGGAATCGTGCGCCACAGAGGAAAAATAGAAGCCGTTATTAATAACGCGAAGCAGGCCAAGTTGTTGATCAAGGAAACCGGTTCGTTGGCGGCGTATTTTTGGTCATACGAACCGAAAGAGATGCCTGCTAAAAAGGTCTTACCATCACAAACGGATGTTTCTAAAGCCATTTCGAAGGATCTAAAAAAACGTGGCTGGAAATTTGTAGGTCCAACCACGGTTTATGCGTTTATGCAGGCCATGGGCATGGTGAATGATCATTTACCTGGATGCGTGATCTATGAGCAAGTGGCGCAAGCACGGTCAAAGTTTAAACGACCGGCTCTTTCATAGGGGGCTTGGTGTAATCGGTTCTGAGCTGCTCAAAGTTAAATAGGGTTTCTGCTTCGTCTTTAATGGCGTCGATAGAAACCTTAACCGCTAAGGGCGGTTGCCCTGAGTGGGGGTAAAGCGCAAAGATGGGGACCATGTCGCTACGGTAGCCGGGGAAGGCTTCGACCAAAACATCTTTGTGCTGAGCAAATATAAAGTCAGGAATAAACGCTAAACCACAGCCAGAGCGTACCAGAGAAATGACAGTGGGCAGTGAGTTGCATACGCGGTTAGCATCGAACGACAGTTGAATCAAATCGCCTGTGCGGTCGTGAACAAGCGTGTGTTGAATTTTTTTGCCTTGCCACGTGTTGGCAATGTAGCTGGCATTAATTGGATTACAGCCATCCAATAAACTGATCTGATCGCGTACCTTACTTTGCGCAATGAATTCAGGCGAACCACACAAAACATCACGAAAACTGCCGATGCGACGTTGCTTGTAGTCCGACGATGGCAATGCTCCCACACGAATGGCGAGGTCGATCTGTTGTTGAACTAAATCGACTCGTTGATCATCGCCCAACAGTTCGGGTTTTAATTCTGGATGGGATTTTAGTAAGCGGCTCATGGCCGGTGCGACTAAGAAATCAATAAATGCATTTGGCGCACTAATGCGAATATTACCCGACACGGTTTCGCTTACTTGCGTCACACTGTCCCAAGCGTTGGTGGCAATTTGATTGATTTTTAAGCATTCGTTAAAGAAGGCTTCACCAGCATTGGTGAGTGCTTGTTTTCGCGTATTGCGATTAAGCAGGGTGACGCCCAATTCGGTTTCTAAATCTTTCAGTTGTTGACTGATGACGGATTTAGACAAGTTCAATCTGTCTGCTGCGGCACTAACAGAGCCGCTGTCCACAATGTGGTAGAACACGACCATGTGTCGAAGATATTTAATCATGGATTGTTCTGCTTTTTCGAATTCTGTGTTTGGTTCAAAGCGATCGCTAGTTTGGGCTAATCTCGGCCGGATGTATAGGGAATGTACGTAGAATTAACAATTAAAAAAGAGCACAACAGCATGAGTACCTTCGACGGTTTACCGGTTTACTTCAAACGCACTTTATTACGCGATGCGGTGATTGAATCCGCTAACATCACTCGGTATGCCATCGAAGATGGCAAGCCCGACAAAGATAAGGTTGCCTTGGGTACAGATGCCGCAATGGCGTTTGTCGAAAAGGGGACATCTAACTGGATCATTGATAACCAAGCACCCACGGGTATTGAAGAGAACAAGAACGCTCCGAAAAAAGTACGTGTAAAAGCACGTTGGTACGATTCAACTCAAGCACTTGCCGCCGACATTAATGTGGTAGCTGGCAGCAGTGGTAACACCTTTGGCCGCATGGGCGCGCTTATGGTGCCAGATGGTTTTACTATTCCGCCGATCATGGCTACGCCAGAAAACGTTCAATACTATGGTTTGAAACTGGTCGAAAGCGGTGAAAATTTAATCGTACGCTCGCCAGAGGCCGACATCATCATGATGCAATACGATTACACCAGTATTTATAAAAAAGATTTCTTGTTAAAAGAGCATGGTGGTGGCGGCATTTTTGTCGAGTATCACAACTTCCCACATATTCACATTCCATTGCATGAAGACTGTGGCGGTTACATCGTCATTGGAAAACAGATTAGTGACGACGAATTTGATTTTACCGCGTTCCAAATTCCTTATGGCTATGCGTTGTACACGCCACCAAATACCATTCATGGTGACGGCACCTTAGTTGGCAAATACGGATTAACCGTTGCAGACCCCAGTATGATCAGCGCCAACACGGTTTTGATTTACAACGAGCACACCAAAAAAATGGCTGAAAATGTAGTGCCCGATTGGAAAGCCTAACGATTTAAGCAGTAGACCGCTTAGCGCTTGGGTTCACCCAAGCGCTTTTTTTGTTTATGGATTGAATTCAAATGTGATTAGCGATTTTTGTAGCCGGTTATCATGGCTTTTACCAAGGACTCGCCATGTTGGCGGCTAGCGACGACCACACCCAACACATGAAGTATCACCAAAAGCCATATGGTACTGACGCCCGTTTCATGTATGGCTTCCCAAAATTCCTCATCGGCTTCTTGCTGGTGAGAGGATAAGCCATGGTGATGTTCATCTTCGTCTTGATCGTCATCTTGATATTCAGAATCGGTTGCGGTCAGTTGGGTTTTACTGTAAGTCACAGCAAAAGGGCCTTCTCCTTCTTCAACCCCGTAGAGTTTTAAACCACTGAAGGCCGTTAAAGAAAACGCCATAATTAGCGCAACGATCATCGCTCCACCAGCAGGGTTATGGCCTAAATAGCGTTTTGGGTTGCCCTGTGCAATGGTTTTTAAATAGGTAAGCACGGTGGAAGGGCGTTTCACAAAATCTGTAAAGCGGGCATGGCTTGAACCAATCACCCCCCAGATAATTCGTAGCAGCAATAGCGTGATGATGGCGTAGCCAGAATACACATGAAAACCAAACTCATTTTCACCTGAGATATAGCTGGTTAAAAACAGTGCGACCAATGACCAGTGGAACAGCCGAATAAACGCGTCCCAAACATAAATACGATCCGTCATGGTGAACCCTCATATATGACTTAATGTGGTATCAGGCTAGTGAAGAAAGGTTTCAAATTAAATTGGGCATTTGTCCTAAAGGCCCTGAAATCAAGGGCTAGGACACATGTCCTATGCTATTTTTAGGCGCTATCGGGAACACTTTAGCTTTGCTTGGCAGCTTAAGTTAGTGTTTGAATGCGTGCCTATTGAAGCCATTTTTTTATTGGGTGCTTATGAATCAAGATCATTGGTTGTTGGGATTTTTGTTAGTGGTAGCGGTGGCCAGTGGCACTGACTTGATCGCGGATATAAGTCACGGGGTGGCGTTGCTGCATGTGTTGCAAGAAGCGGTTGTCATGGCGGTAGCGGTTTTGGGTTTCGCGTGGATAGCACTTAGGTTACATCGTGCTCGTCGCTTGGTGAGCGAGCTTGAAGCCGAGTTGATTGAAGTGCAAAAACAACCTCAACCGGATTCGCAAGCGTTGTTGTTGGCACGAAAACAACTAGCGGCAAGTATTAAGCAACAATTTGAACAATGGGTGCTCACCGCCAGTGAAAAAGAAGTGGGTATGCTGTTGTTAAAAGGGTTTAGTTTGAAAGAGATCGCTGTGCTGCGCGGTACGGCCGAGAAAACCATTCGAACTCAAGCTTCCTCCATATATAAGAAAGCCGGTGTCGTTGGCCGTCATGGTTTCTCTGCATGGTTTATTGAAGACTTCTTATAGTAAAAAAGCCGCTTAGTATAAAACTAAGCGGCTAAGGGTCGTGATGGGACCGGAAACAAGGTGGCTATGAAAGGTGGTTGTTAAACCTTATAAACGGTTGCCGTATTTTAAGCGATCATCACCTGGTGATTTGGTATACGCACCGAGATCGTGAATCAAACCTTTATTGCCGTTCATCAGTGTGTTAACTCGGCTGTCGCTGGTGGATGCGCTTAAACCTATGTCCGACGAGCTTTTAATGCTTGGCGGATTAAAATCAAATGACCAAAGGTAGTGCCAAACCGCAGCGCCGTGTTTTTCCGCTTGTTGCCACGAACTGAAGTACCAAGGTTTTAATTCAAGAAATGCGGTTTTATTTAGCAGGCCGGTATTGGCATCGCCCACCAAGAATGTATTGCTTACCGAGCTAGAGCGGTAGGCTTCAAAAATCACACCCCAACTTTTTAATTCATCCACGTAGTTGCGTGCCACTTCACCGGGCCATTTTCCATTTAGGTAGCTTTTGGCGCCGTTGGAATAGAAGGGGTCAAGCAGCGCGACGCGTTTAGGCTTGAGGCGGCTATTCGTGTTGCCGGCGTTTATACCGTCTTTTAACTTTTTACTAATTACCAATGCCATTTGGTTGCCCAAGCTGTGGCCAGCAATGATTAAGCGACTGCCTGTATAGCCCGCCATATTATCGCGAACACTTTCGAACATCAGGGTGCCTGCATCTTTGCTCGGGCCAGAGCGGTAAGTACCTGTGTGGTCACGCCAACGCATGGCGCGAGGGCCGTTGGTGCTCCAGATTTTGGCTTCGGCATCCTTAACTTCGCTCTCATCTGCAAATTGGTTCCAATATAAAATGCCCACGTTGTAGCCAGCGCGACGCCACGCATAGGCTAAATCCATATCTGGGCCACCGCTGTCGCTGCGGTTAAAGGTTTCGCGGTTTTGCGCAATGCTAGAACCATTTTGCCAGCCGTGAACATAAATAATGGTTGGCGCACTTTTGTTGTAGTACGCGTTGCTGTAACCCGGTACGGCCTTTTCGTAGTTGTCGTTATCGCCAAACCAGTACAGGCCGTAATCTAAGTTTTGAAAGGTCGATTGTGGGAACACCCCTGGATAGGCATGTGTTAGTGCAGACCAGCTTAGGCACAGCATTAGCCAGCTAAGCCAAGTTAAGGTTTTCATAGTGTGCAGCATGAGGGCCTCACGTTTTTATTTTTATTAAGTGATTGAGCGCGACGATTACAGGTCCAACCAACACTACCGCCTGACTTCAGCAAGCGATGGCGCTGACAACTCCCGTAAAGCGAAGCGGTCTAGTACAGAGTAAAAAATCACCGCTTTTAAACCCATGTAAAAGAAGGGCAAAAAAGGTTTATTTGATTTTGCCTAAACGGCTGTAGGCCAACTGTAGCAACGGGTTAGGGAGAGTCAGTATTGGAATGGCGCGATTGGGCATACCCATAAAGGGTGAGGGGGGTAAGATGCAAAACAAAAACCTAAGTATATGTTTCGATTAAAAATTGTACCGTTGTTGATCTGTCTGTTGTGGCTTTGGCCGGTTGCAACGACGGCGAGCACTTCTGTTCCTGTTCACGCCGTGAGCGCAGACGATTTAAATGCTGGGCCTGTCTCCTTGGCTGGGTTATGGGCGTTTGATTGGAAGGAACTGCACTTAGATGCACGCCGCCCTATGCAAGATGGCGTCATGCTACCGGGCCTGTGGCACCATCAAGGACCTTACGACCGCGAAGGGTATGGTACGTTTCGCGCGGTGGTCACCCTACCTAAGTTTCAACCTCACTTTTTGTATATTCCAGATGCGCCCAGCGCGTTAGCGGTATGGATTAACGGTCAGCAAGTTTATCGTCGCGGCGTAGTGGCCAGCGAAGCCTCTTTTGAAAAACCTGAATTCGGTCCCGATGTAGTAAAGCTGCCGCCTGCGGATGAATACGAAATTGTGGTGCATGTGAGTAATTATCATCACAAAGAAGGTGGCATGTGGCATCGCTTACGCATTGCCGACGAGGCGCACAAACATTTGTTGATGGATCGCGCCAAGTTGATTGAGGCGATGATTTTTACCTTTTTGCTTTCCGTATCGTTTTATTTGTTGGTCACCCACTGGCAGCGAAAACGCCGCTTACCTGTCTTTTTATTTGTCGGCTTTTTGTGGGCCATAGCCGGGCGAGCGGTAATGGTCGGTGAGCGCATTGCTTATGATGTGTTGAACTTGTCTTGGCTGACTCAACAGCGCTTAGAACATGCCTTGCTATGGCTGGCG
>JBFHVZ010000042.1:0-20340 GCA_041589295.1 Pseudomonadales bacterium | reverse complement strand
AGCCTACGGCTACAACACGGTGGTCATGGGCGCTAGCTTCCGTAATGCTGGCGAGATTGAAGCGCTCGCGGGTTGTGACAAGCTCACCATCAGCCCAGCGCTACTTGAAGAACTACAAAAAGATAACGGTATAATTGAGCAACAACTTAAATCTGATGCTCAATCCGCAGATCCACGCTGGGACAACCTAAACGAAGCACAATTCCGCTGGGAAATGAACCAAGACGCCATGGCAACCGAGAAACTGGCTGAAGGCATTCGTAATTTCGCCATTGACCAAAACAAACTCGAAGACATGGTTCAAAAAGACTTTCTATAACCCAGAGTAAACCCATGATAGATCGCTTGCTGGCGTGGTTTAAAAACCCGCCAGTGGCCGCCGAGGCCACACCCAATACCCACCGTGCCGCCGCAGCCTTACTTGTGGAAGTTGCACTTGCCGACCACGACTTGTCTGATGTCGAAGAAGCTGCCCTGCCCGGCTTATTGCGACAATACGCTCAACTAGAAACAGAAGACGCCATTGCTCTCATCCAGCTAGCTAAGCAAGACGTTGAAAACGCCGTGGCATTGCATGAATTCACACGCCATCTCAATGAACATTTTTCGCTGGATGAAAAACTAGACTTGGTCACCACGTTATGGCGCATTGCCTTTGCCGACCAGATCATCCATAAGTACGAAGAGCACATGATCCGCCGCATTGCCGATCTTCTGCACCTACGCCATAGCGAATTTATGCAATGCAAGCACAAGGTTCTAAACTAGTGCGGGCGACAAGCCATGGGACTTAACATCTTACTGGTTGGCGCCACGGGTGCTGTTGGCAGTCGGGTAGCGACTAAACTCGCCAATCTCGCAGCTAAGACACCTGCAAAGACACCTAAAGAAGGCGCTAGGGATATAGCCAATCTATACGCCATGACACGTCGCCAACCCATGGCTAGTGTTACCTGCTTACCTTTTTCACTACTGGATGAACCACTGCCTAGTAGCAGCGCTGACAATCACAAGCATGGTCACCCATCCAAGCTGGATACCTTTATCTGCACTCTTGGGACGACCCAAAAACAAGCAGGCAGCCAAACCGCGTTTGCAAAGGTAGACCATGAGCTCGTCATTCGTTGCGCCCAATACGCCCATGCTTTAGGCGCGACTAGGGCGATAGTCATGAGCTCGGTGGGTGCAGAGTCCAAATCGAACAGTTTTTACTTAAAAACCAAAGGCGAAATGGAACGCAGCCTAAGACAAATAGGCTATGAACAAACCCATGTATTACGTCCATCCCTACTGCTTGCTCAGCGAGACCACCTTAGACCAGCCGAGCTAATGGGCGGTTATTTAAGCTGCGCATTAAACCCTCTACTCATTGGACCACTGCGCCGCTATCGCAGCATATCCTGCGATACCGTCGCGGCAGCCATCTGCCAACTTGCAATTGCCAGCACCTTCAATGACGACAATAGCAACACCTGCAAAGACGCTCAGCTGTCGTTCGCCATTCACGAATATGACGCCATTACCGCCCTAGCGCGGCAACATGCTGAGCGTTTTCAACTAAACTGATTTGCAACCACCTCTTTAATCGTTTTGTACCAAAGGCGAAAGCCACTGGCGTAGGTGTTGTTTTGCGAACCCCCAAGGCTTTTTATCTGTTTTACCTCATCGCTGCATTGCTCGGTGTGCACCTGTTTAGTGGCACACTTTATGGGGCCATTTCACCAGCTAACGCCGAAGCCGAATTAAAAACGGACCACCTCGTGCTCACCGGTACAGAGCGTCGCAAAGAGCTGTCATTAAACATGACATGGTACGAGGACAAAGATCGCCTACTGGATGTACACGGGGCGCGCCAGCGGGTTGCGCAAGGGTTATTCGCAAACCCACAAACCGAAGTTTTAAATTTTGGCTTTAATCAATCGGCCCTTTGGTTTCACCAGTCTTTGCTAAACCAAGGTGACGAGACCCAGTGGATATTAGAGGTGGCGTCCTCCAAGTTAGACAACGTTGAGCTATTCGTCTTTCACGGCGAGGAGTTAGTACAAAGCGAACAAGCAGGCGATCAACTACCATTTTCACAAAGAGCTATCGCCCACCCCAACATCAATTTTGCTCTGCCCCTGCCGCCACACAAACAAATTGATCTTTACATTCGGGTAACCACAGACGGCGCTGTCGACATGCCGGTAATCCTTTGGTCCCGCGAAGCGTTCATATTCAACAGCCAAGACGAAAAGGCCATCTACGGCTTGTATTACGGCGCCTTGCTGGCCATGCTATTTTTCAATCTATTCCTCGCTATCGCCCTAAGGGACGCTAACTACGCCCTCTACGTTATCTACATCACCACCTTCGGCTTTGCTCAACTAACCCTAAATGGCCTGTCTTATCAGTATTTATGGCCAGACTCTCCTAAATGGAATGGCGTCGCACTTCACCTGCTCGCCTGCATCACTCCCATTTTTATGATTCTGTTTACACGCCAATTTTTACAACTGCGGCGCTATAGCCCGCTTATTGACAACCTGTTCTGGGGAACCGTCGCCTTTTTCGGCATGAACGCCTTAGGCACGCTCACGGCCACCAACCCTGACTTACTGCTTACCATCACCGTTAGCAACGTAATTTTGGCCGCTGCCATTGTTGCCACCGGCTTTTGGGTATGGCGTCAAGGCTACGCCCCAGCCAAAGCCTTTACCATCGCTTGGATATTCCTCACGTCGGGCATCATCATTTACATCATCCGCACCCTAGGGCTAATCCCCTCTACACCGTTTACCGACTACGCCATGCAGATCGGCTCCGCATTAGAATTCACCTTGCTATCACTGGCGCTGGCCATTCGTATTAAGTACTTGAAAGACCAAGCGGCGCAAAATCAACAAGCACTCAACAACACCCTTCAGCACGAGGTTGAACGCCGCACCAAAGACCTTGAAAAAATCACTGAACAAGCGGTTAAAGCTAAGCAAGAAGCGCAAGCAGCGCGTCAAGCCGCCGAACGAGCTGCAGACGCACAGGGCGAATTCCTCGCCGCCATGAGCCACGAAATTCGAACACCTCTCAATGGCGTGCTGGGCATCAATCAACTGCTCTCTCAGACAGAACTAAATGACGAACAAAAAGAATTTGTACAAACCATTGGATACAGCGGCGAAGCACTGCTGCACGTCATCAATGACATTTTGGACTTTTCAAAGATTGAAGCCGGTCAACTGGACCTAGAACACATAGACTTCAACCTTGAGACCTTGCTACAAAAAACCACCGCGCTATTTACAGCCCGCAGTCGCGAGACCGGCATCCCCCTTAGTTACAACCTTAATCGCGGCTTGCCGATCGAGTTAAACGGTGACCCAAACCGCATCGCGCAAATCATCAACAACTACCTATCCAATGCCTTTAAATTCACCCACGAAGGCGAGATTCAAATTAAGGTATCGCTGGAATACACAGACCAAACCACCAATGACAGCAAGCTTAAATTTACGGTGACCGACACTGGCATCGGCATTCAACCCGAGTACCAAAGCCGACTATTCCGCTCGTTCACGCAGGCGGACACATCCATCTCGCGCAAGTACGGCGGCACCGGATTAGGACTCTCCATCTGTAAAAAACTTGCCGAACTTATGGGTGGCGAAGTGGGCGTCGACAGTACATTTGGCAAAGGCTCAACCTTTTGGTTTACCTGTGTACTGCAACCTGCACAGTCATCAACCTTGCAACCTGCACACATCCAAGAGCCTGAGATCAAAACCATCAAACCCGAACCGGTCGCGCCTCCGATCACCTCAACCAATCCTAATTCCCCAACCCATAACCCAGCCGACACAGACAAAACTTACTTGGCTCGCGTGCTGGTGGCAGAAGACAACAAGGTGAATCAACTGGTCATTCGAAAACTTCTGGAGAAGAACGGCGCATTTGTCCGCATAACCGAAAACGGCAAAGAAGTGGTTAAAGCATGGCAAGAAGACGAGGGATACGATCTCATCCTGATGGACTGCGAAATGCCTGAGATGGATGGTCATGAGGCCACCCGCACCATTCGGGAATTAGAGCTAACCGAAAAACGTACACCAATTAAAATCGTAGCGCTGAGTGCACACGCGGTAGAAGAGTACAAAACCAAAGCCCGTCAAGCCGGCATGGACGACTACATCACCAAACCGCTAAACCAAGCACAGGTCATTGCTTTACTGCACGAAGTCGCAACGCCCTAATCCGCCCCCGCACCTTTTGACGCAGCGGCTTCACGTGCCTTCGCTTGGCGCACCATTTCATCCAACTTAGCGCGACGCAACTTACATAGATCCAGCACGCGCATTTTTTCGGCTGGAGCCAGCTCATTCCATTTTTGACGCTCAGTCCGACTGCGCAGGCAACCTAAGCAGTAACCCTTGGCATTACTCTGACAGACACCAACACAGGGGTTAGGAACTGGAAACAATTCAATTTGCTGCATCATTCCGCCAGTCTAGCCCAGCTCCCTTCATAGCGGAACCCATGGCGGAACCGTTTAGCCTATGAATTCATTGGACTTTTCGTGTAGAATCCGCCCCACTTTTTATGTCGTGCAGCCGAACGTCCGTTTTGGACACTGACTCGGCTGGCGCTCAGGAAGCAGAACTGTGACCCCTAAAGCCGTCTACACTGACTGGCATCCCATGTTGGATACCACCAGCGGGCAAGCGGGTTGTTCAGTAACTAATCAGAGGCAAATATGACTGATCGCATTAAAGTTGGCGGCCTGCAAGTCGCTAAAGAGCTTTACGATTTCGTAAACGAAAAAGCTATCCCTGGTACAGGCGTAGACCAAGATAAATTCTGGGCCGAGTTCAGCGCTATCGCTAACGAATTAGCCCCTAAAAACAAAGCGTTGCTGGCCAAGCGTGACGACCTGCAAGCTAAAATCGATGCTTACCACACCGAACGCAAAGGTCAGCCTCTGAACTTTGCTGAATACAAAGCATTCCTACAAGAAATCGGCTACCTCGTTGAAGAAGGCGCAGATTTCCAAGCCACTACCGCAAACGTAGAACCCGAAATTGCTACCATGGCTGGTCCACAGCTAGTAGTACCAGTGATGAACGCGCGTTTCGCCCTAAATGCATCTAACGCTCGCTGGGGTTCTTTGTACGACGCCGCCTACGGCACCACCGTTATCTCTGAAGAAGGCGGCGCTGAAAAAGGCACTGGCTACAACAAAGTACGCGGCGACAAAGTTATCGCATACGCGCGTGGCGTTCTGGACACAGCTGCACCTTTGGCCAACGGTTCTCACGTAGGTACAACTAAGTACGCTATCGAAGGCGGCAAACTGGTTGTCACTTTGGCTGACGGCTCTACTACCGGTCTAAAAGAAGAAGAGAAATTCGTGGGTTACACTGGCGACGTTGCCAACCCAACTTCTATCTTGCTGAAAAACAACGGCCTGCACCTAGAAATCCAAATCGACCCAACTAGCCCAATCGGTTCAACCGATGCAGCGGGCGTAAAAGACGTGGTTATGGAATCTGCACTGACCACTATCATGGACTGTGAAGACTCTGTTGCTGCCGTAGACGCAGCCGACAAAGTGGTAACTTACGGCAACTGGTTAGGCCTAATGAAAGGTGACCTAGCTGAAGAAGTAACCAAAGGCGGCAAAACCTTCACTCGTACCATGAACGCTGACCGTGAATTCACTGGTTTAGACGGCAACACTTTCAAATTGAAAGGTCGTTCAATGCTGTTCGTTCGTAACGTTGGCCACCTGATGACTAACCCTGCGATCCTTTTAGAAGATGGCAGCGAAATCCCTGAAGGCATCATGGACGGCGTAATCACTACTTTGATCGCGATTCACGACCTTAAAGGCAACAGCCCATTCCAGAACTCTACTACCGGCTCTGTAAACATCGTTAAGCCTAAAATGCACGGCCCTGAAGAAGTTGCATTTGCTAACGAATTATTCGGTCGCGTTGAAGACGCACTGGGTCTGCCACGTTTCACCATGAAAATGGGCATCATGGACGAAGAGCGTCGCACCACAGTTAACCTGAAAGAATGTATCCGTGCTGCTAAAGACCGCGTTGTATTCATCAACACTGGTTTCTTAGACCGTACTGGTGACGAACTGCACACGTCCATTCTGGCAGGTCCTTTCGTTGCTAAGACTGTTATGAAGCAACAAACTTGGATCAACGCCTACGAAGACTGGAACGTAGACACTGGCCTAGAAACTGGCCTGCAAGGTCGCGCTCAAATTGGTAAAGGCATGTGGCCTATCCCAGATGAGATGGGCATGATGATGGAGCAGAAAATCGGCCACCCTAAAGCCGGTGCAAACACTGCTTGGACTCCGTCTCCAACAGCTGCAACTCTGCACGCCATCCACTACCACATGGTTGACGTATTTGCCGTTCAGAACGAACTGAAATCTCGTCCACACGCAAACGTTGATGACATCCTGACAATTCCTCTGATGTCTGAAGACGAAGTGAAAGCGCTTTCTCCTGAGTTCATCCAGAAAGAAATCGACAACAACTGTCAAGGCATCCTAGGCTACGTTGTTCGCTGGGTAGACCAAGGTGTTGGCTGCTCTAAAGTGCCAGACATCAACAACGTTGGTCTAATGGAAGACCGCGCAACCCTGCGTATTTCTTCTCAGCACGTTGCTAACTGGTTAGAGCACGGCGTGTGCACCAAAGAACAAGTTGAAGACAGCTTGAAGCGCATGGCAGCCGTTGTAGATGGTCAAAACGCAAACGACCCTCACTACATCCCAATGGCACCTGACTTCAACGGCATTGCTTTCCAAGCAGCGTCTGACTTGATCTTCAAAGGTAAAGAGCAACCATCTGGCTACACCGAGCCACTGCTGCACGCTTACCGTTTGAAGTTCAAAGAGATCAAAGGCATCAAGTAATTCTAGATGCTTAACGGGAGACGCTTTTGAATTTCGGTCTCCCAACAAAAAAACCGGCTTCGGCCGGTTTTTTTGTTTTTTATAAATTGACTTTAAAACGCCTAACCATTAAATAAGTCAACAAGCTCACTCCCAAGCGCAATGCTTTTAGTCTCACCCTCCAATCTATCGGGAACAGCATGATTAAGCTTACCAAGAAACTAGCTCAGACAAGCTTAGTGCTTGCCACTGTCGCTTTAGCGGCCTGCCTGGATGAAAACAAAGAAACTGAACCCGATGCTTGCGTGCTGCAGCCAAGCAACACACCATGCAATCCCGAAGACCCCAGCACAAAAAACGCCACCATTTTACCAGGCCCCTTCCTAGGTAATGATGTCGATGAAGTTATCCCAGAGATCGCCATTGTTGATCTAAACGGCGACAACCAACTGGATATTTTGGCAAGCGTGACGGATTACTACACACATAAAACCTTTAAAGCCTTTATCAATAAAGGCAATCGCGAATTTCAGGATGAAACATCCACGTTATTTCCTGCGGCACAAAATCCAGATTTAGCATCACTAACAGACTGGGTCTCTAAATTTTACTTTGTGGACATGAATGGCGATGGGTTGAAAGACGTAATCGCAAACTCATCCAACCCTGGCGTGGGCACCGGAGACTACATTTTTCTCCAGCAAAACGACGGCACTTACAGTCAAGCCAATGCAAACACCTTCCCAGCCAAGGGTTCTTTCTTTCCCATTAAAATAGATGGCGACGAGAAAACCGACTTATTGGTTGCTAAAACCACAGGCGACACACTTACTTGGACCACCCTTATCAACACTAGCGCGAACAATGCCATGGCATTCGAGCTAGGAGCAGCACAACCGCTCTCCTTCATTGGTGAAGACAAAATTGCGTTTATTGAAGACCCAGCAATCATCGACTTAGATGGTGACAATGATCTCGACCTACTCTACGCAGGTCCAAAGTGGAAGCACGGAGGCTTTGTTAATGAAGCCGCTGATTTTACTGCGTTATTAAATTCGGGGAACAATGCATTCGTAGATGGCACCACGACCATTTTCGGAGCCACACCCCCATCGCTAATGGGCGGCGGACAAACGGTTGTAGCCGACTTTAATGGTGACAACAAAGAAGACATTCTTATCGCTGGTGGCGGCTATGACGGCCCTCCTTATCCAGGCGAAAGAAACATCTTATTAACAGCGTCTGATACTGGTGGTTATAGCGATTCTGAAATTAACAACCCGCTATTTAATGCGAGCCATTTCACCCACTCCCTAGCGGCAGGCGACTTAGATAATGATGGTGACATAGACATTGTTTTTTCCGATGTCGCTAGCGGTTCTAGCTGGGTACTGGGTAAGGTGCTAAAAAACGATGGAGCTGGCAACTTTACCGAAGTACGCTTTCCATTCCCTAACGCCTCTCTATATGGCACAACGGGAGCACCGCAATGGCCAGAAGGTGATATTAACGCTTGGACAGCCACAAAGATCGCCGACATGGATAACGACGGCTATAACGATGTCATTCTTGGTGCGCAGTTTAGAACAACTAATTCACTAGTGTACTGGAACGATAAAAGCGGCTCGGGCATCTTCAAATAGCCTCCTGCTTATGTCCTCGGCGGTTCAACTTATGAGCCGCCCCGACGCATAAATCACCGCATCTTCAAAACCACCATATCGCTCCTGCATGTAATCCAAAAAAGCAAGCACCGCCTGTTTTTGATCCTGCGTAAAAAGCGCAATACGCGCATCGTAGCAAGCTTGACTTTCAAACTTAGGCCGGCCAAAGGTGAATACCACAAACTGCCCAGCGACATCCGCTGTTTCCGCATCCAACAACTCAGCCAACATAAACGCAGGCAAGTAGTAACAAAATGCTTCCGGCGTGAAAAACGAAAGTGCAGCAACATGCTTTCGCACTTCAACAGGTGAAAGCGATGACCACTCACGCCCTGTAAAAAAGTCATGAATGCCTTCGTCGTATCGAGACGTGGTTAACCTACCATTTGGAGGAACCTCAAAGCTGAATCCATCGGAAAATGCTCGACGTATTTGTGCAATCAAATCCGATGATGTCGAATCTTTTATTTTCGAACCCATTGAATCTTGGTTAATTGCCAATCAAATTTAAAAAAGCAGAACCGATGAAGAACGCAGAACACAAAACGGCTAACACTTTCTCAATTTTCATCTGCTTAGCATAATCTGCGCTTTCAGAGTCACGGTTACCCGCCTCAGGTGACATAAAAGCCGGAGCACCCGTGGTTTTATGCACATAAAACGGCAGCAAACACAGTAGCGCCAATACCAAATCCACCAACACAGACGCCAACCACGCAAGAGATTCAGAAATCGGTTCTAAAATCCAAGGTGACACAACAAACAACAATAAAAGCACGACAGCTAACTGCGCTTTGGCATTCATACAAAACCCTTAACAAAAAATTGATTAAAAAATTAAGCACGCGCCGATGGACGAGCATTAACTGCATCATACCAGCGCTTCAAGTTCACCAAATCTTCCGACGGACGCAGTTTAATCACCTTGGCGAAATCCACCGTCACAAATGCTGTAATATCCGCAATAGAAAATGCATCACCCGCAACGAACTCAGAATGCGCCAAATGCTTATCCAGCATTTTCATAAAGCCACTCGCGTACTTCACACACTCTTCACCCCACTCTTTAATGGGCTTCATACGATCCGAAAAATAACCCGTAGTATGTTGAAACCCCATACCAACCATATTCATAAAATAGATCTCGCAGCGACGCTGCCACATCTCGACTTGCGCCTGCTCAAGTGGTGACTGCCCCATTAATGGGTTTTCCGGGTTAAGAGCTTCAAAGTAGCGACAGATAGCAACCGACTCTGACAAATACGTGCCATCTTCAAATTCCAACACAGGGATTTTAGCTAAAGGATTTTTCTCACGAAATTCCTGCGTGAGGTTGTCGCCACCCTTGGTGTTCAGCTCTACAAATTCAATATCCTGAATACCCTTCTCCGCCAGAAATATGCGAACACGACGGGCATTGGGAGCAACTTTTTCTTCGTAGATTTTAAGCATGGGGCAATCTCTTATTGTTTTAGTAATACTCGCAGCCAAAGACTAAACGATCTCAGACAACAAGCCCAGCGAACTAAGGCACCATAAAGATAACGGTATAAACCAATACCTTTTATACTCGCCACAACTGCGTGGTAGACGGCGTCGATTTACCCAACGCTTACCACGTTCCCCCCATGACAAATATCGACCCAGGGTTTAACTTAGACACCATAGTAAAAATACCACCCGACTACGCAACCTTTTCCGAATCCGTTGTTTCTGCCAACCATGCGCTGGTAGAGGGTTACAAAAAGCTAAGCAATGAAATCTAAAACTCGCATTACATCTGTTCCAACCCATATCGTCACAGGCTTTTTAGGCGCGGGCAAAACCACGCTTATACTCCACCTCTTAAAAACCAAACCCGAGCAGGAACGCTGGGCCATATTGGTAAACGAGTTTGGCGAAATGGGATTGGACGGCGCGTTTATCCAAGCCAATGCAAATAACCAAGTATTTGTACGCGAAGTGCCCGGCGGCTGCATGTGCTGCACATCCGGCGTTTCCATGTCGGTGGCGCTAAACCAATTGCTCAGCCAAGCCAAACCAGACCGACTGATTATCGAACCCACAGGTCTTGGCCACCCAAGGGAAGTACTGCAAACTCTAAAGTCGGAACATTACCGCGACGTCATCGACATACAACATACCATCACCCTAGTAGACGCGCGCAAACTCGACGACACACGCTACACAACCCACCCGACTTTTTTAGAACAAATCGCAGTAGCCGACATCATCATCGGCAGCAAAAGCGACCTATACGAAGCACAGCACACAGCCCAGCTCTCGCAATTCATACAAGATCAAAACAAAACCAACACACCCATTTTATTTATTGAAAACGGGCAACTATCTTTAGAACAAGTTTCACAAGCGTCGAATGTAAAAATCGATAAACCAGCGCAAACAGCAACCAGCTTTAGCGGATTCAAACTAACCGACGACGAACGATCAAAAGAACCCGCTGCAATAATTAAGAACACGGCACACTCACCCACAGAAAAGGACTACCAAAGCATCAGCCTACAGCTAGATAGCAACCTAGTTTTTGACTCGAACAAAGCAGCAGAGTTTTTAGCCTCCATCGAAGCTGAACGTGTCAAAGCCATTCTCAAAACCGAAAACGGCATTGCCTTGTTCAACCTAACCCGCACTGACCGCGCGAATGACAGTCAAGCTGCCAAGCCGAAGTTCATAGAATACGCAGATACCAACAAAGAAAACGCCGAAAGCGAAGCGGTGAATCGACTTGAAGTTATTGTTCGCATTGAAGAATGCGGGACTGGAGAATTCAAGAGAAAAACTGAAAAGCTTGAGCAAGGATTAAAATGGTGCGTGCTTTGAGTACACCTGAGCTCCTAATTACTTATAAGCCTCAAAGTCCCACGTATGAATCTCACCGTATTTGCTAAATACAAATTCATATTTGCCATTAGGGGAATCATACAAAAATGAGTAGCTACATTCGCTGGCACTGAAAATGGGATTCTGCAAGAACTGCATATCTAGCTTATAAAATTGCGTAATATGCGCAGCAACCTGCTCCGCTGCATATTGTTCACTGTATCTGCATATACTATCTGCGTAGAGTTGCAATCCGACCAACACTACAACCAAGGCAGCGAAAAACAGCGAAAAAGCCTTCTCGCGCTTACCGCCTTCTCGAAAACTAAAGAATAATGAATGAACAGCTGCGCCGAACAACCCAACACACAGACTTAAAACTAAAGCCACAGGCGCTAAGGCTACACCACCCGAGCTGGCACCTAACAACGCGACAGGTATCATCCCTATGCACAGGGATGCCAGCATCCATTTACCAATAATTTTCTTCATTGCGGAACGCCGCCTCTGACAGCCATCCTTAAACGCCCTAACTAACGATATATTTTAGAGCCAACTTGATGTTTTTATCTAAGTCTTCGACAGTATCTAGAATAAGCCGCTTGGATGTATATGGGTTATAAGTTGCTTTGATTTGAACAACATCATCCCAACTTAGCTCATACCAACCCTCAATTCCCCGACACCTCGACAAGATACGCTTTTGGTGCTCACCTTCATCACTACAAATACACTCAATATATTTTACTGGCATAGAAAGCAACGAAAGCCAGTAATCGGTTACTCGACTTTCAGAGGCAATGAAGTCAAAAATTACAGAGCTGCCACAATCGATGTGAGTCTGCGCAATGGTGCTCATCAACTCGTAACCCACACCATTCATTTGCTTATTCGAAGCAAGTCCTGCCCGACTTACAGCCGCCTCAAGTTCATCTTTTGAAAATACAGGAATTTCCAAACACTTCGACAAAGCCTTCGATAAGGTTGTTTTTCCTGCACCGGGCAAGCCGCCAATAACTATTAATTGTGCATCCATTGCCAAATTCCACATCGAAGACAACCACAGGCAGTCATACTAAAAAGCAACCACAAACCACACCAAAATTTATAAAAGAAATGAGGTCTCTACAGCTTCAACGCCGCAAGCAAAGGCGCGCGTTAGCGCGTCCAGCCCGCACGGCAATTTTGCCTTACCTTGTTAAATTTTTACTTGGAATATTGTTCAATATATTTGTTGGTTATTTCTTTTGCTAGGTTTAACTCTAACTCAGACATTGCTTTGGTTAGCCGAGCTAAACCCTCCTTTGCAAACTCTGTGTCAGTGCCTGCTCGCGCAATGACTACTTTATACCAAGCATAAGACTCAACTTTATTTTGTACTGCACCAGGGCTAGACTCTAGCAAATATGCATACTCAACTTGTGCTGTGTAAAAACCCAGCTTCGCACTCTGATCTAGATATTTTTGGGCTGATGCAAAATCGCCTTTCGATGCTGCCTCGACACCTTTGTGGCGAAGCTCAACCGCTTCGCCTGCTAAAGTACTAGCAGAAAATACTAGCGAGAGGATTGTTACTAGAGTGAGCCTCATTGTTTATCCTGAAATTTAACGCTCGCAAGCACAAGCGAGCGAAGAATGAGCGAGTCCAGCACAGCTTGCTGTGCGGTTGTGCCGCTTTGCTATACTCGTATTATTGTATACCGTATTTCTTTAACAAAGGTTTTACACGCTCCATTAATTGAGCCTGCTTAAACTGACCTTCTTGCATACCAAGTTGAGCTCCAGCTTTCATTAAAGCTGGTGTTTTCTCTAAAAATTTTTGACCTACTGGCGTTTTGTAAAACTTTGTTATTTCACGAATTTCAGAATCACTAAAACTTTCCAAGTAAATACCTTTAAAGTCATGAGCTAACTTCTTCCGATCGATATCCTCTTCAAACCATTTACGGAAGATCTCCTTTAGCTCTTCCTTGCCTTGGGTATCTAATGAGAATCGAGCAGCCATTTGATCAATCAAAGGCAACATTGCTTCAAAACCACCCACCATTTGCTTTTCGATACCCATAACTCTAAACATTTCATCTATAGGGCGTTCTTGAGCTATAGATAAAGAGGTAAAAATTAAAAGCATTATCGGAAATAATAAGGTTTTTTTCATAGTTGTATCCTTGGTTGTACAACGCCCTTAGCATGGGCGAGTGAAGCGAGTCCAGCCCGAAGGTCGAACATGCCTAAGTTTGTTAAAGGTTTTCAAAGGGGTTTATTCCTGTGATCCAGCTAAATATTACTAGAACAAATATGATAAATGGAAATCCTAGCCTGACAAACTGAATCCCCTCCCAAGCGGGATATTTTTCAGGCAATTTAATAGTATTTCTCTTTTTGAAAAGCTTAATGTGCGGCGCATCGCACTTGTCACAATACATAGCAAGATTTTTGTTTGGGTGCTTACAGCATTTACATTCCCAACTCATCAATATGACCTTTAACGCCCATATTAAAGGGCAAATTGTTTTTAGCGCGAAGCGTGTTAATTTGTCCAGCCGCTTGCGGCGGCTTTGAATGCCTTGTTATGTGATTATTTCGGCATTCCACATGCTGCACACCTTTTCCTAAACATCCAAAAGCTTTCACCAATGGAACTATTATGCAGATAAAATCCTCCATGACACCAAGGACAACGAGCAGTATTCAAACGATATCCTGACCATAGAAATAAAATAGCGATTGGAAACATAAAGTAAGGGGTGTATTTATCAGTAGAAAATATTGCAGAGCTAAGTCCTAAAGTCGGATAAATAGCCGCCACAATTAAAAATGGAGCCCACTTCCTCCTAAGTACTTTTTTATATTCACTATTTATATCACTACTAGACATCTATCTACCTATAAAGCACATAACATTTTAGTTATGGGCGCGCTCGTTTTGCCCCTAGCCAAAATACACCAAAGCCCTTCCAACCCATTATTCTCACTAGTGTTTTCTCAAGCCCTGGCACATTCGGAGCAAGATAAACGCGCATGCGCATAATACTTGGTTTAGATGGTCTCGTTATTTCGGGACCACCTATTTCAACCGCCTGATTTTGAAGCAGTTTTTATTAGCCTGCCAGTAAAAATAAGCCCTTTATTCCGACAAAACGAGAATAACGCTTGCTCCTTGAAAAATTTACTGTATCACCATGCCGTTTTCTTACCTAAGAATACAAAATAGATAACGGTATAAAACATATAGCTTGCAAGTTATTCATTGCTAAACTAAATACAATTACCCTCCTAATATTCACAAACTTGAGCTAGCACCATGAAAGGACTCACTCGCTTTGTACGCAGTACCTTCGCACACACTTCGTCTGGCGCTTTATTCGTTAGCGCGGTTTTGATTAGCGCATTATTAGCTGGCTGCTTACCAATGGAGGATGCTGAAAGCGGCATTGAATCTGATACAGATAATGACTCAGGCACTAGCTCAGATGTTCGCCCTGCCACCCCACCTGCGCTTGCGCTGACATCGAATATGTCATGGCAGTGGCAGCTCAGCGGCAGTTTGAACACCGGCTACGATGTGCAGGTGTATGACATTGATTTGTTCGATACGCCGACGACAACCATCACTGAATTAAAAAATCAGGACCGCATTGTGGTTTGCTATTTTTCTGCTGGCTCTTGGGAGGAATGGCGTGACGATGCAGATGATTTTCCAGCTGCGTCTTTAGGAAATACGCTGGACGGCTGGGAAGATGAACGCTGGCTGGATATTCGCTTAACGGCGGTGCGCAATATTATGGCCGCACGCTTAGATGTGGCCGTAGAAAAAGGTTGTCAGGCTGTGGAGCCAGATAACATGGATGGCTACACCAATAATAATGGCCTTGGCTTAACCGCCGCGGATCAATTGAGTTTTAATAAATTTATTGCAAACGCTGCGCGGGAACGGGGTTTAGCGGTCGGGTTAAAAAACGATTTGGATCAGATCGTTGAGCTGGAGCCTTTTTACGATTTTGCTGTAAATGAGCAGTGCCACGAATACGATGAATGCGATCTACTATTGTCGTTTGCAAATAACAATAAAGCGATTTTCAATGCTGAGTACAGTGATAGTGTGGTGAACGATTCGACAGAGCGAAGCCGTGTTTGTGCAAGCAGTGCAACGTTGAAAATCAGCACGCTGTTTTTGCCGTTAGATTTGGATGATAGCTTTCGGTTTGATTGTGAGTGAGGTGATTTAGGAGCGCCGCTCGATTCCGAATCGCGCCGAGGCGACGCTCTTACAATTGAGATTTATTCGCGCGCAAGCGCCGTCCCACAAAAGCGGCGCTTTACAATTATCTTGATTCGCGTCGAGGGCGGCGCTCCTACAGTATTAGGACCGCCCTCCCACAAGAAAGGCGCTCCCACAAATTACTCGTCGTAACCCAGTGCAGGACGCAGCCAGCGTTCGGCTTTGGTCATATCCCAACCTTTACGCTGTGCGTAGTCTTCCACTTGGTCTTTGTCGATTTTACCCAGCGCAAAGTAGCGTGCTTCTGGGTGAGCAAAGTACCAACCACTGACAGACGAAGCCGGGTACATGGCGTAGCTGTCGGTCAGTTCACAGCCGATTTCCTCTTTGGCATTTAATAGCGCAAATAAGGTTTCTTTTTCGCTGTGTTCTGGACACGCTGGGTAACCCGGTGCTGGACGAATACCTTGGTACGCTTCTTTAATCAGTTGATCGTTACTGAAGTTTTCGTCTGCAGCATAGCCCCAGTATTGCTTACGCACTTCTTCGTGCATGAGTTCTGCAAAACCTTCGGCAAAACGGTCAGCCAAGGCTTTTACTAAAATCGCGTTGTAGTCATCGTGTTGTTCTTCGTAGTGTTTTGCCAAGGTTTCGGCACCTAAACAAGTCACCACAAAGGCACCCATGTAGTCTGTTTTACCCGTTTCTTTTGGCGCAACAAAGTCGGCTAATGAACGGTACGGACGCTCAGCCGGACGATCCGTTTGCTGACGCAGGTGGTTCAATACAGCAACAGGCTCGCCCGCTTCGTTTTTCAGTTCGGTTTGGTCGTTTGCAAGGCCAGCCGCCTCGTAAAAACCAATGGTGGCATTACAGCTCAGTAATTTTTCGTTTACGATTTTATCTAACATGGCTTGCGCGTCGGCAAACAGCTTTGTGGCTTCTTCGCCGACAACTTCGTCTTTCAATATCGCAGGGTATTTGCCGTGCAGCTCCCACGTAATAAAGAACGGCGTCCAGTCGATGCGCTCGCGAATTTTTTCTAACGGATAGTCTTTAATGGTTTTATTACCAATAAAGCTTGGCTTAACCGCTTGGTAGTTTTTCCAATCTAGCTTGGCTGGGTTTGCACGAATGGTTTCAAGCGGGCTAAACAGTTTTTGACCACGCTTACGGGCGTTTTTCTCACGCACGTCTTCGTATTCGGCGCGCAGCTCGCGGGTAAATTCGTCTTTACGGTCAGACAACAAAGCCGTGGCAACTGGCACGGACTTAGACGCGTCCAATACGTGCGCCACAACGCCTTCGTATTGCGGTTCGATCTTAACGGCCGTGTGCACTTTGGATGTGGTCGCGCCACCAATTAGCAACGGTTGTTTCATGCCACGCTGTTGCATCATTTGTGCAACGGTAACCATTTCGTCCAACGACGGTGTAATCAAACCAGACAGACCAATGATATCGGCATTGTGTTTTTCGGCGGCTTCCAGAATGTCTTCTGCGGGCACCATTACACCCATGTCGATGACTTCGTAGTTATTACAAGACAACACAACACCAACGATGTTTTTACCAATGTCGTGCACGTCGCCTTTAACGGTGGCCATGATGATGACGCCGTTGTTCTGGCTTTCGTTACCAGACAAACGCTTTTCTTCTTCGATGTAAGGCAGCAAGTACGCCACGGCTTTTTTCATTACGCGTGCGCTTTTTACTACTTGCGGCAAAAACATTTTACCGGCACCAAACAAGTCACCCACCACGTTCATACCCACCATTAACGGCCCTTCGATGACTTCAATGGGTTTATCCGCTTGCTGACGTGCTTCTTCGGTGTCTTGTTCGATAAACTCGGTAATGCCTTTTACCAAGGCATGGGTGATGCGCTCTTGCAGCGAGCCTTCACGCCATTTTAATTTGTCGCTTTCTTTTTCTTCGGCGCTCTGCCCTTTTACGGTTTCGGCAAAGTCCACCAAACGTTCAGCCGCGTCAGGACGACGGTTTAGCACCACGTCTTCCACACGTTCTAACAAGTCTTTTGGAATGTCGTCATAAATGGTGAGCATGCCCGCGTTTACGATACCCATGTCCATGCCGTCTTTAATGGCGTAGTACAGGAATACAGAGTGCATGGCTTCGCGCACGACATCGTTACCACGGAACGAGAAAGACACGTTAGAAACACCACCGGATACTTTTGCGCCGGGCAGGTTTTCTTTAATCCAACGCGTGGCAGCAAAGAAGTCAACACAGTAGTTATCGTGCTCTGGAATACCCGTGGCGACAGGGAAAATATTTGGGTCGAATACGATGTCTTGCGGAGCAAAGCCTACTTTTTCGACTAAGACATCGTAAGATTTTTTACAAATCTCAATACGACGCTCGTAGGTATCGGCCTGACCTTTTTCGTCAAACGCCATAACCACAACAGCCGCACCGTACATTTTAATTTTGCGCGCTTGCTCTATGAACTTTTCTTCGCCTTCTTTTAGCGAGATAGAGTTCACGATGGCCTTGCCTTGTACGCATTTTAATCCGGCTTCGATTATCTCCCACTTGGAGGAGTCGATCATAAACGGTACGCGTGCAACGTCAGGTTCTGACGCCAATAAGTTTAGGTAACGGACCATGGCGGCTTCGCCGTCAAGCATGGCGTCGTCCATGTTTACGTCGATGATTTGCGCGCCGTCTTCTACTTGCGCGCGGGCGATATCCACGGCTTCTTCGTAGTTTTCTTCTTGAATCAAGCGGGCGAATTTGCGCGAACCGGTCACGTTAGAACGCTCACCCACGTTCACAAAGCCCGTGGTGTCGTTTACGACTAACGGCTCTAAACCACTTAGGACCATATCTGGCACAGAAACAGAATTCTTAGCAGTCATGATTATTTCGCTCCTCGAACTTCATGGGAGTTAGCGTTAGAGGCAGCAAAGGTTTCGGCAAATTTTGCAGGAAACTTACGCGGTGCATATTCATCCGCCAAGGCTTTTAACGCGCCAATGTGCGCAGGCGTGGTACCACAACAGCCACCAATAATATTCACGTGACCCTCTGCCAAAAATGGACGCACTAACTCGGCCATTTGTTCTGCGGTTTGATCGTATTCACCAAATTCGTTTGGTAAGCCCGCGTTCGGGTGCGCAGAAACCAAAGAGGTCGCTACTTTATCTAACGACTTAATATGCGGCAGCATGTCGTCGGCACCCAGCGCGCAGTTCAAACCAATTGAAAGCAAGTCACCGTGCATCAATGACACCCAGAAGGCTTCGGCGGTTTGACCTGACAAGGTACGGCCTGAGGCATCGGTAATGGTGCCAGACACCATCACGGGCGTATCCAAGTTGCGTTCTTCTTTCATTTGCATCACAGCAAACAAGGCGGCTTTGGCGTTTAGAGTATCGAATACGGTTTCGATCATGATGATGTCTGAGCCACCGTCGATTAAGGCATCGGCTGCTTGACGATACGCGGTTACCAGCTCGTCAAACGTTACTAGACGTTTGCCGGGGTCGTTTACATCAGGGGAGATAGACGCAGTACGGTTGGTGGGGCCTAAACACCCTACAACATAGCGTGGTTGATCGGGTGTTTTCTCAGTCCAGCGGTCGGCACTGCGACGTGCGCACTGGGCAGACTCGTAGTTGATATCGTAAACCGCGCTTTCTAGGTTGTAGTCCGCTTGGGCAATGGTGGTGCCACTGAACGCATTGGTACTGGCGAAATCAGCACCCACTTCGAAATAGCTGTCGTGAATAGCTTCGATGACGTCAGGACGGGTAATGGACAGCAGATCGTTGTTGCCCTTTAACGGGCTTGGATGGTCTTCAAAGTGACCTTTACGGAAGTCTTCTTCTTCCAGCTTGTATTGCTGAATGGAGGTACCCATGGCACCGTCTAACACCATGACACGCTTAGCGAGCGTATCTAACAACCCTTTAACAATGGAGTCCCTGCGAACTACTGAGCGGCTCATGTTGATACCTGATCATACGAAAATTGGCGCAGATTATAGCGAAACCGCCATATATCAGGAAGTTCATCTTACTCAGACTCAACATGAAGTTGATTCATGTTTATCTTAAACAATATTGAATTAGGCTCCGCTCGCTTCCCACCCTAGACACTTTGTGACCCCGCACCGGGGTGGTAGACTTCGCCACCCAAAGCAATCAGGCCTGATAGGAAACACCATGAGCGATACACTACAACGGGCCGATAAACTTATTGTCGAGCTGGGTTTAGCCCCCAGTCGAGTCTTGGCTCAAAAGCTCATTGAAGACGGCAAGGTCTCCTACCTATCGGCTAACGGCCGAACCCCTGTTCCCAAAGTCAGTTTTAAACTAAGTGCCGCAGACAGCATCGAAGTCGAAGACAGCGAACTTACCCGCTACGTAAGCCGGGGCGGCTTAAAGCTTGAAGGCGCACTGGCTCAGAGCGCCATTAGTGCAGAGAACGCCCACGTCCTAGACGTTGGCCAAAGCACAGGCGGCTTCACCGATTGCGTGTTGCAACAAGGAGCAGCCAAGGTCATTGGTGTTGAGGTAGGCCAAGATCAACTTCACCCATCTCTTCGCAACCACCCGCAAGTGATTTGTTTGGAAGGCATTAATGCGCGGGACCTGCCGCAGGCTCAATTACTCGAATACAGCCCAAATGGCTTTGACTTAATCGTGATGGATGTATCCTTCATCTCGCAAACGCTTATCCTACCAGGACTTGCT
>JBFHVZ010000041.1:0-20597 GCA_041589295.1 Pseudomonadales bacterium | reverse complement strand
TCATCCAATTGGCGAGCAAGTTTATTGGCGCCGTGTTTGGTGCGCGAAAACACCAGCACTTGTCGCCAATGGTGGGTTTGCATCAGATTAATCAGCGCGTTGGTCTTGGCCTTTTTATCCACAGGGCAGAGCCATTGTTTAACCGTTTTTGCTGTGCTGTTGGCGGGTGCGACTTGAATTTCAATGGGGTCATGGACGATGTTTTTAGCCAGATGACGAATGTCGTCCGAAAACGTTGCGCTGAACATTAGGTTCTGACGCTTGGCGGGTAACAGCGCTAGGATTTTACGAATGTCGTGGATGAAACCCATGTCGAGCATGCGATCAGCTTCGTCCAAGACGAGGAACTCAAGCTGGTTAAATTTCACGGCATTTTGATTGTATAAATCCAACAAGCGGCCGGGTGTTGCGATCAACACATCGGCACCGCGGCGCAAGCGCATCATTTGCGGGTTGATCTTTACTCCGCCATATACCACAGCACTGTTCAGCGACATGTATTGGCTGTAGGTGGCGACGCTTGCCCCCACTTGCGCAGCCAGTTCCCGCGTAGGTGTGAGCACTAACGCACGAACTTGATTAGCTTGTGGGCGAGGGCCTTTGCTGAGACGCTCTAGCATGGGCAGGGTGAAGGCGGCGGTTTTACCTGTACCGGTTTGCGCGGCGGCCATGACATCGCGACCCAATAGTACAGCTGGTATGGCTTGTGATTGCACCGGCGAAGGGTGAGTGTGGCCTTGTTCGCTCACGGCCTGCACGATTTTTGGGTTGAGCCCCAGCTCAGCAAAAAGTTCGGCGAACAGCTCAGTTGGTTGAGGGGCTTGAATATCAGGTACAGGTGCCGTGGTCATGCAGGTCTCGCAGGTGGTTTTGCTTCAGTTTAGTCGAAGTCAAAGGGCCGCGAAGAATACAGCAAGCGGCCGCAACCCACCACAGAGCATTGCTATTTAGCAGGATGATGCTCCCGCCAATGTTTGGCGATCTCATCACGGCGGCATACCCAAACTCGCTCGTGTTGTTGCACGTAATCTAAAAAGCGCGCCAACGCCGCAGCGCGACCGGGGCGGCCCACCAAGCGACAGTGCAAACCAATGCTCATCATTTTGGGTGCGTCTTCGCCTTCGGCATAAAGCACATCAAAGCTGTCTTTTAGATACTGGTAGAACTGTTCACCGCTGTTAAAGCCTTGGTTGGTGGCAAAGCGCATGTCGTTGGCGTCCAGTGTATAAGGCACCACCAAATGCGGTTGTTCAAAGTCGTATACCCAGTATGGCAGGTCGTCGGCGTAGGAATCGGCGTCATATAAGAAGCCACCGGCTTCGGCCACCAAACGGCGGGTGTTAGGGCTCATGCGGCCTGTGTACCAGCCCACTGGGCGCGAACCGGTGATACGGGTGTGAATCTCAATGGCCTGCTGAATGTGCTCGCGCTCGACGTCTTCGTCGA
The DNA here is from genome assembly GCA_041589295.1 of Pseudomonadales bacterium. Taxonomy (GTDB): domain Bacteria; phylum Pseudomonadota; class Gammaproteobacteria; order Pseudomonadales; family Oceanobacteraceae; genus Bermanella. Next base: position 19,151 of record JBFHVZ010000041.1, on the reverse strand, counting down.
TGTATTGATAGTCGATCCACTTTAGGCCGTGACTGGCGATTTCCCAATCTGCATCGACCATGGCTTTCACCACGTCAGGATTGCGCTCCAGCGCGGTGGCCACACCATAAACCGTCACAGGCAAGTTGCGTTGGGTGAACATGCGGTGCAAACGCCAAAAACCAGCGCGGCTGCCGTATTCGTAAATGGATTCCATATTCATGTGGCGCACGCCTTCAAGGGCGGCGGCACCGACGATTTCGCTTAAAAACGCTTCGCTGGCTTTGTCCCCATGCAGAATGCAGTTTTCTCCGCCTTCTTCGTAATTAATGACAAATTGCACGGCGATTTTCGCTTTATTTGGCCATTGGGCATGGGGTGGCTGAGCACCGTAGCCCAGCATGTCGCGGGGGTAAGTCATACAGAATCCTGTTGGTGAAAGTGGGCAGAGTTGACGCACACAATAATGATTATAGAAAGCAGCACAAAGTGTACCCAAAACTTAAAAAGCTGACTAGGTAGTCAGGTATGATTTTGTAAATGCACGCAATTCACTAAAAATCCCCATAATGAAAGGCTTACGCGGCTGGTGCCTGATAAAAGTCGCTGGTATAGTACGCCCGCTATACTATTTACAAACCTCTATCAGATCAGGAATTTAGACGTGCGAGTACTGTTTTGCCCAGCTCGTTTTAGCTTAAGTCTACGTGTTAAGCGATGGCTATAGCAGGGTGTGCTTCCCCTGTGTTAGTCGCTGTCTATTCCCCACACCCTGCCCTCAGCTTGTTTCAAGCACCTCACTTGGCGACCCAAGCGCTGTTGAGTAAAACACCAGCAAGCAGAACATCAGCAAGTTTAAAAAGTTAGGAAAAACCATGACACCCGAAGCATTCAATGCGTTGTCAGAACAGGGTTTTAATCGCATTCCCGTTTATCAGGAAGTGCTGGCGGATTTAGATACGCCGTTGAGCACTTACCTCAAACTCGCCCAAGGAAAATATTCTTACCTGCTGGAGTCCGTGCAAGGGGGCGAAAAGTGGGGCCGTTATTCCATGATCGGCTTGCCTGCCCGTCGTGTGCTAAAAGTGTTTGGCCACAAGGTTCAAATCGAACAAGACGGCCAAGTGGTTAGCGAAACCGAAGTGGATGATCCGCTGGACTATATTGCCGAATATCAAAAGCAATTTAACGTCGCCAAAATTGACGAACTGCCGCGCTTCGATGGCGGCCTTGTGGGTTACTTTGGTTATGACGTAGTGCGCTATGTGGAAAAACGTCTGGCTGAAACCTGTCCGCAGGACGAAATCGGCAACCCCGACATTTTGCTGATGCAAAGTGAAGAGGTGATGGTGTTCGATAACCTTAGCGGTAAGTTGTTTTTTATCGTATTGGCCGACCCGTCCGTGCCGGATGCATACGCACAAGCGAAACGTCGCATTACGATTTTGCGTGGACAATTGCGCCGCGCTTATCAAGGCCCCATTGGCCAGCCGTTAATCCATAGCCGTCAGGTGGAAGAAACTCACTTTGAGTCCGGCTTCGGCGAAGAAGCGTTCAAAGATGCAGTGGATAAAATCAAAGATTACGTGTTAGCCGGTGACATCATGCAATGCGTTATTAGTCAACGCATGTCCGTGGACTTTCATGGCGAGCCGTTAAATCTTTATCGCGCATTGCGCACGCTGAACCCAAGCCCGTACATGTATTTTATGAACATGGGCGACCATCACGTGGTGGGTTCATCGCCAGAAATTTTGGCCCGTTATGAAGACGGCATGATCACAGTGCGTCCGATAGCGGGTACCCGCTATCGTGGTGAAACACCGGAACAAGACTTGGCGTTAGAGCAAGAATTGTTAGCGGACCCAAAAGAAATTGCAGAGCACTTAATGCTCATTGACCTTGGCCGCAACGATGTAGGCCGTGTTAGTGAAGTAGGCCAAGTGCAAGTGACCGATCAAATGGTGGTGGAGCGTTACAGTCATGTGATGCATATCGTTTCAAATGTAGAAGGTAAGGCTAAGCCAGGCATCAGCGCCATGGATGTTCTAAAAGCCACTCATCCAGCAGGTACCCTAAGTGGCGCGCCAAAAATTCGCGCCATGGAAATCATCGACGAATTCGAACCAGTTAAACGGGGCGTGTACGGCGGTGCGGTTGGTTACTTAGGTTGGAACGGCAACATGGACACCGCCATCGCCATTCGCACCGCCGTGATTAAAAACGGCAAGCTGCACATTCAAGCCGGTGCGGGCGTGGTGGCAGACAGCGTGCCGCGTCTTGAGTGGAAGGAAACCATGAATAAGGCGAGGGCGATGTTTAGGGCTGTGGCGATGGCGGAGTCTGGCTTAGATAATTAGTTCTTGGATGGGAGCTACCTACATTGCTACTACTGCGTTGAAAATTAAATTTAGCCTGTTACATAGCGGAGCTATGCGCCTCACTAAATTAAATTTTCGCCTTGTATTAGCTGCTTCGGTAACGCTCCTAGAAATTGAAAAAGGCTTTGTAGGAGGCCGCTCGCGGGCGACCTGCTTGAGCCAAAATATTTAGATTAAGGAAAACGTGGCGATTGCTTTAGTGCGTCTCCCGTCTTCCGTTTAGCGTCTCCCGTAAGAAAAAAGATGAACACAAATTCTTTACAACAAAAATTTCTTGCTCTGCGTAGCAACAAGGCATTTGAGCTGTTTGTTGTCGCGGTAATTTTATTTTCGGCCGTGGTCATTGGTGTAAAAACCTACGACATTCCGCCTGCACTACTGACGTTTGTGAGTTGGCTGGACGTTGCGATCACCGTGATATTCCTGTTCGAAATCATCATCCGCTTTATGGGTGAAGAACGTAAACGCGATTTCTTTAAAAGCGGTTGGAATATCTTTGACACCATCATTGTGGTGGCCAGTTTAGTTCCTGTAGAAGAAACCGAAATGGCATTAATCGGCCGTTTACTGCGCGTGTTCCGTGTACTGCGTATGGTATCCATCATTCCAGAACTGCGCGTACTGCTAAATTCGCTGTTAAAAGCCATGCCTCAGTTAGGCTACGTGATGCTGTTAATGTTTATTATTTTCTACATTTACGCGGCCATCGGTGCCACTTTGTTCGGCGAAATTAACGAAGTACTGTGGGGTGATATTTCCATTGCTTTGCTGACCTTGTTCCGTGTTATGACGTTTGAAGACTGGACCGATGTCATGTACGAAACCATGGCCGTGTACCCGTTAAGCTGGACCTTCTACTTGACCTTTATTTTCCTAACTGTGTTTTCGTTCTTAAACATGGTGATTGGTGTGGTGGTCAGCGTGATCGAACAAGAGCACAAAAAAGAAGACGCCGAAGCGCACGCAGGTGAACCGACCATTCAAGACCTGCAAACTGAAATCCGTGAGCTAAAACAGCTGATTCAGCAGCAAGCTCGAAACACTAACTCATAGCCCGCACGGTCTGAATAGACCCTCAAAGGGAAGGAAAGGAAAGCGCTATGCTATTGATGATCGACAATTACGATTCCTTTACCTACAACGTGGTGCAGTACTTCGGTGAGCTGGGCGCGGATGTAAAGGTATTTCGTAACGACGAAATTTCGGTACAAGATATTGAAAAGTTAAACCCTGAGCGCCTGGTTATTAGCCCAGGCCCGTGTACACCAAACGAAGCCGGTATTTCCGTCGAAGCCATTAAACACTTTGCCGGTAAGTTGCCGATTTTAGGTATTTGTTTGGGTCACCAAAGTATTGGCCAAGCGTTTGGTGGCAACATCATTCGCGCCGGCCAAGTGATGCACGGTAAAGTCAGTGACGTTTACCACGAAGATAAAGGTGTCTTTGCCGGTTTAAATAAACCGTTTACGGCCACCCGCTATCATTCGCTGGTGATCGAAAAAGAAACCCTGCCAGACTGTTTGGAAGTCACAGCGTGGACGCAAAACCAAGATGGCAGCATTGAAGAAATCATGGGCGTGCAGCATAAAACGTTGCCCATTCAAGGCGTGCAGTTCCACCCTGAATCTATCCTGACTCAACAGGGCCATGATTTATTAAATAACTTTTTAAAAATAAAAATGTAAGAGGTGACACCGGCATGGATATGAAATCCGCACTGTCCACCGTAGTGGCTCAGCAAAATCTGACTGAAGAACAAATGGCAGACGTGATGGAAATCATCATGACCGGTCAAGCAACCGATGCACAAATCGGTGGCTTTTTAGTGGCCCTGCGCATGAAAGGCGAAACCATCGACGAAATTACCGGAGCCGCGCGCGTCATGCGTAAACTGGCAACCGGTGTGTCAGTAAAAGGTGACAACCTAGTCGACACCTGTGGCACCGGTGGTGATGGCGCAAACATTTTTAACGTGTCCACTGCGGCTGCATTTGTTGTGGCCGCAGCCGGTGGCCAAGTAGCAAAACACGGTAACCGCAGCGTGTCGTCTTCCACAGGCAGTGCTGACGTATTAGAAGCAGCGGGTGTCAATCTTTCGTTGACCGCGCAACAAGTAGCTCGCGCCGTAGAAGAACTGGGTGTGGGTTTTATGTTTGCGCCTGCACACCATAGCGCCATGAAACACGCCATTGGCCCACGCAAAGAATTGGCCATGCGCACTATCTTTAATATGTTAGGGCCTTTGACGAATCCAGCGGGTGTGCCTAACCAAGTGTTGGGTGTGTTTGATCAAGCCCTATGTCGCCCACTGGCCGAAGTATTGGGTCGCTTGGGCTCTAAGCACGTTTTGGTGGTACACGCACAAGACGGTTTGGATGAAATTTCTTTGGGCAGTGAATCCCATGTGGCCGAACTCAAAGACGGTACCGTAACCGAATACACAGTTAAACCTGAAGACTTTGGCATTAGCACGCAAAGCCTTGATGGCTTAGCGGTAGACAGTGCAGAGCAAAGTTTAGCGTTAATTAAAGACGCACTGGGTAAACGCGAAACCGAAAACGGCAAAAAAGCGGCCGACTTGATTGCGTTAAACGCAGGTGCGGCGATTTACGCAGCGAACTTGGCAAGTACTTTTAAGCAAGGCGTTGAAATGGCCGAAGATGCCATTAGTACAGGTTTAGCGCTGGAAAAAATGAATGACTTGGCGGCGTTCACGCGCGCCTTGGCGGATTAAAGATATGAACACACCAACCATTCTTAAAAAAATTGTTGATCGCAAATGGGAAGAAGTGAAAGAGCGTTCTGCGCTCACCAGCATCGAAACCCTACGTCAACAAGCTGCCAATCAAGATGCCCCCCGTGGTTTTCAAAACGCACTGGCAGCAAAAATTGCAGCAGGCCAGCCTGCAGTTATTTCTGAAATTAAAAAAGCGTCACCGAGTAAAGGCGTATTGCGCGAGCACTTTGTGCCAGCGGAAATCGCCCAGTCTTACGAAAAAGCCGGTGCGGCTTGTTTATCGGTTTTGACCGATGTGGATTTTTTCCAAGGTGGCGATGAATACTTAAAACAAGCACGCGCCGCGTGTTCGTTGCCTGTATTGCGCAAAGACTTCATGGTAGACCCATATCAAGTGATAGAAGCCCGCGCCATTGGCGCTGACTGTATTTTGTTGATTGCTGCGTGTTTGTCCGATGCGCAAATGAAAGAGCTAGACGATTGTGCTCGCGAATTAGGCATGGACGTTTTGGTTGAGGTGCACGACGCCGAAGAATTTGATCGCGCCGTGGCTTTGCCATCGCCATTGTTGGGCATCAATAACCGCAACCTGCACACATTTGATTTAACCCTGCAAACGACGTTTGATCTTTTACCTAAAGTGCCGGAAGGTACCTTGCTGGTAACTGAAAGCGGTATCCTAAGCAAAGACGACGTCACCGTTATGCGTGATAAAAACGTAAACGCGTTTTTGGTGGGCGAAGCCTTCATGCGTGCGGATGATCCGGGTGCGCAGTTAAGCAACCTATTTTTCTAATTTGTAGGATTAACTCGTAGGTTGGGCTTTAGCCCAACAGATTTGTCGGCATAAATGCCGACCTACAGGATTTAGCTTGTAGGTTGGGTTCGTAGGTTGGGCTTTAGCCCAACAGATTTGTCGGTATAACGCTAATGGTTTTGTCGGCATAAATGCCGACCTACAGCTTTTAGCTTGTAGATTGGGCTTTAGCCCAACAAAGCGTTGGGTTCTCTTTGTCCGCACCAAACTACATTCACTCCTTTAAATGGAGTCAAAAATGAACGAAACAGACATTTTAGAAGCCGTAAAACAACACTGGGGTTGGACCGGCATTAACCCAGAAAAAGTCATTGCTGAAAACGAATTTGGCAACTTAATCATGCAAGATGAAGACGGTAGCTTTTGGCGCTTATGCCCAGAAGATTTGTACTGTGACCCCATCGCTGATGACAAAGACGAATACAACGAACTGGTTAAAGACGAAGAATTCAACCAAGACTGGTTTATGGATGTCATGGTTCATAAAGCCACAGAAAAATACGGCGAACTGGAAAGTGGCAAAAAATTCCACCTTGTAGAACCCGGTGCACTGGGCGGCAAGTACGCTGTGTTCAATATCATTCCTGTGGAATTCGAGCGCATGATTAAATTTTCCGGCGAATTGGCTCATAAAATTCAGCGCGCCGGAGGTAAAAAAGTTAACTACACTCCGTTACAAGAATAGCGCTGAACCCTGCGATTTTTCCCGAGCGTGGCTCGGTCCTACATATACAAAGGCCCACTCTTACGCGCTTAAATGCGCGGCGATAAAATCTATAAACGCGCGCACTTTCGATGACATGTGTTTACGACTGGGGTAAATGGTAAACACGTCGATGGGAGTGCGCTCGTAATCGCTAAACAATTCCACCAGTGCGCCGCGTTGTAATTCATCACCTAAAACAAATCGAGGTAAGCGGGTGATGCCATGACCAGCGACACACATGGCGACTTCTAATGTGGCGTTGTTAGTTTGAAATTTTTCTTTAACGGTGATGACTTCTTCTTGCCCGTGCTTATCAACAAAGCGCCACTGGTTTGGTGTGGGTAGGTTGCTGTAAGTAATGCACGCATGGGCGCTAAGGTCTTGGGGTTTTTTAGGTGTGCCATGACGTGCTAAATAATCTGGCGAGGCAAGGGTGACGGCTTCGCTGCCCATGACTTTGCGCGAGATTAAGCTGGAGTCATCCAATTGCGCAGACGCGCGAATCAATACATCAAACCCATCTGCGATCAGATCCACTTTGCGATCATTTAGGTCCACGATTAAATCCACCAAGGGATGTGCGTCCAGAAACTGCGCGAAAATGGCAGGTAATTGTGACACCCCCAAACTTGTGGGGCAGCTTACGCGCAGTTTGCCTTTGGGCTCCACCTGATGGCCCGCAAGTGCGTTTTCGATTTGCTCGGCCTCGCTGATGATTTGCGCACATTGTTCAAAGTACAGCCGCCCTTCTGGGGTCAGGTGTAGCGAGCGGGTGGTGCGGTTCATCAGTCGTACACCTAGTCGCTCTTCTAACTTATTGATTTCCTTACTGATGTAAGATGTTGAGTGACCACTTACTTCTGCTGCAAGGGTAAAACTGCCTGCCTTTACGACCTCGGTAAACACGAGGATGCCATCTAAAAGTTGTCCGTTGTACGCCATTGGGGTTCTCTGTGTTCTGAAGTTCTGCCAAAAGCTCTAGGCTACAGAGTGAATCTATTGCAGGTCAAATGGAAATAATATATTTAATTTTAGGTCATTAATTCTTTTTGGGGCGTAATCTAAACTGGCTCCTAAATCGAGATAGCGGCGCTAAACGACTTTTGAAACGTCCGTTATTTCTAGCAACCAAACAATATTTAGGGGGCCGTTAGCGGCTCTGCCATAGGAGACAGTTCATGAACGTATTAGCCTTTGCCGCCACTAATAGCACGCAATCCATTAACAAACAGTTCGTTCAATACGCGGGTGCATTGCTGCAAGAACACAGCGCGCAAGTGAATTACTTGGATCTGAATGATTACGAGATGCCGTTGTACAGTGTTGATCGTGAGCAGGCTGGTGGCATTCCACAGGCGGCCCACGATTTTTACAAGGCCATTGGTGAGGCAGATGCGGTGGTGATCTCGTTTGCTGAGCACAATGGCAATTACACTGCCGCCTATAAAAATATTTTTGATTGGACGTCGCGCATCGACATGAAAGTCTTTCAAGGCAAGCCCGTTGTGTTTATGGCAGCAGCCCCAGGGCCGGGTGGTGCACAAAGTGTGTTGTCCATTGCCAAAACCTCAGCACCGTTTTTCAATGCGAATGTGGTTGGCGATGTGTCACTGCCAAGCTTTTACGACAATTTTGATGCTGAAACCGGTACGGTTAAACATGCCGAGGTGAATGAAAAATTAAAAGCGGTGTTGAAAGACCTGATCGCCGCTGCCTAGCTGTATTCTCGGATCGTCAGTATGTCCGATAGTTGATCAATGTCGAGACGAATGCCATCGTCGTTTACCAAAAGCCAATGAATCGTTTCATTGGCTTTTTTTTGTTTGGTTCCCGCCTGCTGTTTGAATATAGACGCTGCGCCCTTATCGCCGGTGAGTGCCAACAATTCCGATTTTAGCCGATTTGGAAAGGCCACTGGGTGCCCTGTGAGTCTTGTGTTGGCTGACTTGCTAAGAAAACAGGGGCGAATAATACGGTGCTGTGACGGGCAGTTTTTGCATTCATTTTTAATGGCGTTGGACACCATGTCATAGGTGGTTGTTTGAATAAAAGGCATATCGCCTAGCGCAATCAACCAGTAATCCGCATTGGGGTGTGCGGCTACGCCTGCGCGAATGCTGCTGCTTAGGCCGAGTTCGAAATCTGGGTTATCCACAAGCGTAAAGCCCTGTGCTGCAAACAGTGTTTTAAGTTCTTGGTCATCCGGGCGTACCACGCAGACCACTTCGTCGACATGGGGTTTTAAGTTCAGTGCGCATTGCACACCTATGGGTGTGTCACCGCTTATTAAATGCCGTAACTTGTGACCCCCAAAACGTGTGCCTTGACCTGCTGCTAACACTAAACCAACGACATAATTTTTTGGCGCGCTGTTTTTCTGTGTTCTGTTTTTTGGTGAGCAGGCTTTCTTGTTTGCAATCATTTTGCTTTCGCGCGTTTGATTATTTGGCTTTCGTGCGTTCGATTATTTGGCCTTCGCCAAGGCACAAACAGCTTTTGCGCTTGCCGATTCAGACCTGTATGCGTGCTCGCGTAATTGTTGTTTTAAATCCACGCCATTTTTTAACGCTGTGATTTCCGCCATGATGGCTAATGCGATTTCTGCCGGTGTTTTGCTGCCCAAGGGTAAGCCCACAGGCCCGGCTAACTTTTTAACTTGTTGTTGGCTAAAACCAAAGTGGTCCATTAGGCGTTGACGGCGGGCATCGTTATTCACCTTACTGCCCAAAGCGCCAATGTAAAACGCATCGCTGTTGAGTGCTTCTAGCAGCGCCATGTCGTCTACTCTGGGATCGTGGGCAACGGTAACAATGGCGGTGCGTTGATCCACGTTTAACGCTGCAATCACATCGTCAGGAAACCCTTCGGCCAGCGGAAAGCGCGATTGCAGCGGCCAATTTTGGCGATAGTCTGGTCGTGGGTCGGTGACGGTAATTTGAAACCCTAATGCGCTGGCCATGTCCGCTAAATAGCGCCCAGTCTCGCCCGCGCCGACAATAATCAAATGCCATACGGGGCCAAACACATTCTGCCAAGCCTGTGCCGTCAGTTGCGCTTGGTGTTCGCCATTAAAGGGTTCCGTTTTGATGTTTCCGTTTTCAAAAAACGTCGAACGATACACGGCTTTTCGGTCTTCAATGGCCGAAATAAGAGCGCGTATTTCGTTTTGATTGTTAAACGGTTCTGCTACTAATTGCAGTACGCCACCGCAGGGCAAACCGAAACGGTGACGTTCGTCTTCGGTTTCGCCGTACAGTATTCGCGTAGGCTTTAGCACAGGTGTGTCGATGAGTCGGGCAATTAAGTCTTCCTCTACACAGCCGCCGGACACGCTGCCAAAGAATTGGCCGTTGCTGCTTACGGCCAGCAAGGATCCAATTTGACGAGGTGACGTCCCCCATGTGGCCGCCACGCTTACCAGTGTGACGTGATGGCCTTGTTGTAAACAGCGCAGGCTGCCTTTTAGTACCGAGAGTTGCGAGTCTTGCATGCCAGAATAACTCTTAAATTAGTTTGTCTGCGGCCTTCGTCGGGCTGAAGCCCGACCTACATTACTATCCAAGTTTTAATGGTAAATGCCGTAAGCGTTTGCCTTCGTCGGGCTGAAGCCCGACCTACATTGCTATCCAAGTTTTAATGGTAAACGGCGCAGGCGTTTGCCACTGGCAGCGAATACTGCGTTGGCGATGGCCGCTGCAATTGGCGGCGTCCCCGGTTCGCCCACGCCGGTGGGCGCTTCGTTGCTGTCAACAATGTGTACTTCGATCTCGGGTGTTTGCGGCATGCGCAACATGGGGTAATCGTGGAAGTTACTTTGTTGCACCACACCCTCTTTTAATGTGATTTCGCCATACAGAGCTGCAGTCATACCGAAAATAATGCCGCTTTCCATTTGCGCTTTTACCATGTCGGGGTTGACCACACTGCCGCAATCAATGACGCAGGTAACTTTGTGCACAAGGATTTCATTATTTTCAATGGAGACCTCGGCCACTTGTGCAACCGGCGATAAAAACGAAGTGTGCGCGGCAATGCCCTGTGCTCGGTTGGCATTTCGTGGTGCAGACCACGCCGATTTTTCGGCAGCGATTTTGATGACGTTGGCTAAACGTGGATTGTCTTTTAAGTGCGTTAAACGAAACTGAATAGGGTCTTGTTTTTGCGCCAGCGCGACTTCGTCCATCATGGATTCTTTAAAAAATCCGCTGAAACTATGTCCGACACTGCGCCAAAAACCGCACGGTAAACCTGGATCCACGGTGACGTGTTGCACTTCTTTATTAGGGACGCTGTAGTCTTCGTATAAACCTTCGACGCTGGAATGATCCACCGTGACACCATCGTATAACCCGTAGCCGGCTTTACTCATCCAGTTCACCATGCCGTTGGGTAAAAAGCCCGGTGCAATGGCGTCCAGTGCTTCATCTATGGTGTAGGCCATGATGTTGGGGCCGCTGCGACGCACCACCCAAGAATCAATATGGCCGTCTTTGTTTACGCCAATTTGAAAGCGCGCCATGGCGGCAGGGCGATATAAATCGTGACGGGTGTCGTCTTCGCGACTCCAAATTAATTGAATGGGCAAGCCACTGGCTTTAGCAATAGCGGCGGCTTCGCCCACATAATCTGACGCGCTGCGCCGACCAAATCCTCCGCCTAAAAACGTACTGTGTACGCGGATTTTGGCTTTATCTATGTCGCCATAAAACGCAGCCAAACCACGTGCTAACCCAGGCGATTGAGTGCCGACCCAGATATCCATTTCGTCGTTTTCAATTTTTACCGTGCAGTTTAATGGTTCCATGGTGGCGTGGGCCAAATAGGGTGCCCAATAATCTGCGCGAATGATCTGCGCCGCGTTTTGTAATGCGTCTGCGCCATCGCCTGCGTCCATGGCGGTGTCGTAGTCGTCACCGTCAAGGGCCGCTTTAAATTGTGCTTCGCCTGTGTCGGATGAAAAGGCAGCCAGCTTTTTGGGTATGTCCCACTGGATGTTTAATAGCGCGGCGGCTTGTTTGGCTTGCCAATAATGCTCGGCCACCACAGCCACGCCGTTATGAATGGTGACAATTTTTTTCACGCCGGTTACGGCTAAGGCGGCTTTGTCGTCTACGGTTTTCACGGTTCCCGTCGCAACGGGGCAGCGGACTAAGACCGCGCGATGCAAGCCGGGAAAGTCCACGTCGATGCCAAATTGTGCAGTGCCCGTGGCTTTGGCTTGACCGTCTAAGCGTGGGCGGTCTTTACCTATGTATTTAAATTGGCTTTTGTCTTTTAACGGTGCGTTATCGGGCACGCTGAGTGTTGCGGCCAAGGCCACGAATTCACCGTAGGGGATGCGTTGCTCGCCGTGGACGATCATGCCGTTGTCGGTTTGTAATTCGCTCACTGGCAGCGACAGTTGTTTGGCCGCGGCGTTTAACAACACAGCTTTGGTGTTAGCGGCGGCCTGACGCATGGGCAGGTAGCTGATTTTCATGCTGGTACTGCCGCCCGTGGCCTGTTGACCATAGTCGGTATTGGTAAAGGCTTTATGCACAGGGGCGTGATGAACCTGAATGGCTTCGGGGTTTACGTCCAATTCTTCGGCGATGAGTGTGGTTAGGCCGGTATAAGTGCCTTGACCCATTTCGCTGCGGCCCATGTAAAAGTGGATTTGATTATCGGCTGTGATTTGCAAATAGGCGTTGGCTTGTAGGTTTGCGCGATCGCCTGTGTCCACGCCGTGGGGAAACCGATTTGCGCACGCGCTGAGCGGCACACCGACGATCAGGCCGCCACCGACGATGCCCAGTTGTTTCAAAAAACTACGACGCGAAGAAGGGTTGATTAATAGTTTCATGGTTAGCCCTCCGCAGCCGTTGTCGGCTCAAACATCTGTACTGCTGCTGTCTGCTGAGCTGTGGTTTTAATGGCCTGTTTGATACGTGGGTATGTGCCGCAGCGACAAATATTGCCTTGCATGGCGTTGTCGATGTCGGTGTCCGAGGGGTTAGGGTTTTGCTTTAGCAACGCAGTGGCGCTGATCAACTGGCCTGACTGGCAATAACCGCACTGCGGCACGCTGTTGTCTACCCAAGCCTGTTGCAGGGCCGAGAGGCGTTGGCTGTCTTGGTCCTGTAAACCTTCAATGGTGGTGACATGGCGATTGGCCACCGCCGCCACGGGTAGAATGCAGGTGCGGGTGGATTGGCCGTCGATCATCATGCTGCACGCGCCGCACAGCCCCATGCCGCAACCAAATTTGCTGCCTTTGAGTTTAAAGTGGTCTCGCACTACCCAGAGTAAGGGCATGTCGCTGGGGACATCGGCTTCTACCGTTTGGCCATTGAGTTGAAAGCGAATCACGGTTTTCCCCCTCTTTATTTTTTTATTCTTTTATTCTTGTTCAAACCTTAGCCCAGTCAACTTGACCTGCTAAGCCTTCAATTGGCTTGCTTTTGTGAACGGCGCGTTCCGATCACAAAAAGCATTAGAGCTTCTATTCCAATTCAGTTTAACCTATGGGGTACACCCAACAGTCAATACCCAAATGGGCAATATTTAGGACGGAGGCAGTATGTTGATCGGCGAACTGGCCAAGATGACGGGCACCACCAAAGACACCATTCGGCATTATGACCAGCTAGGGTTATTGCTAAGTGTGGAACGCCAAGCGGGTAGTCGTCGTTACAAAGACTACAGCACAGATAATTTAGAACGTATCGAAATGATCCGCTTGGCCAAATACATTGGCTTTACTTTGTCAGAAATCGCCGAGCAAGTAGAGAAGTACTACTCGGGCGGATTAAATCATCAAGAGCAAATAGCCATGCTTGAAGAACGATTAGGCGATGTGCAGGCACGAGTTAAGCAAATGCAAGAAGTTGAATCTTATTTACGCGAAAAGATAGCGCGGATGAAAACCGGCGATTTAATGGAGGTAGCAACTTGTGTGTCGTTGCACCATGAAATTCAAAACCAGAAAGACGCGGTGTAGCTGTTTAATTTTTAAAAAAAGCGAAGACAGTCTTTGTCTTCGCTTTTCGTCTTCGCTCTTACTAATTTGTAGTGGTTTTTCTATATTTTCTGAGCGTTTAAGCTCTCAATAAAAGCATCAACAAAAAATCAATAAACCGTTTGAATGTCTGTGCTGATATTACCCACAGAGTACAAGCCGGTATTTTGGTTATATAAAATTTCAACCGTAATGGTTAAATAATCTGTTTGCAGTGAATAATCGCCGCCCGTACGTTTGTTGTAAACGATGATGCCAGTATGGCTTGGGTAGACGGTTTCTGAAGGAGGCACAATGTAATAGATTGGGTTTAATTGTTCGCTAGAAAGTTTAAACCCTGCGAGTTTTGCCATGCGTTCTGTTGCATTGACGCGCCAATCCCTGTCCATGGCATCTTCGGCAGATGCATAACCACCAAATACGCTGGCCTGCGTACTAACTGACAACAACCAACCCAGTAGTATCACCCAACTTGCACGTTTGAATGACCATTGTGATGTGTTCATAGCGTTTTTTCCTTTTTTAGTTTGGGACCAAGAACACGTCGTAGAAATATCTACGACGTAGGTCAACGCTACAAATAAATAACGAGCACCGACAATCGGTTAAAAAAGTCATTTCGCTAATCTGGCAAGTGCAATCTGAGCCTTTAGACTGCTGCTGGCCACGTCATGCAAATCCCTATTTTAATACGTGTTTAATTGCGCAATTTTTTAAGCGTTTGTGACGGTAATTCTCCAAACAATTGTTTGTAGTCTTTGGCGAATTGGCTTAAATGCCAAAAGCCCCATTGGGCTGCAACATCTGCAATATTGGCATCGGCCTTTAATTTTAATAGGTTTCGACGTACACCGTTCAGTCGGCTTATACGTAAAAATTGCAAAGGGCTAATACCTAATACGGTTTCAAAACTGTATTGCAAGGTACGACGACTGACGTTGGCCATGGCACACAACTGTGTAATGGTGATAGGTGCATCTGTGTGCTCATGCAGGAATTGCTTAACGCTATCGACTATGTGTTTACGTCGCTGAAAACTGGCTGACACAGATGGCTCATGGGACTCCTTTTGCAAAAGCTCTAACATGGTCATCACTACAAGATCTTGTTGAATGGCCAATGGTGGTTGCTGTGTGCATTGGGTCAGCATGCGATTTAAAACATAGCGGGCGCTGTCCAACGTGCGCTTTGGCAATGTCAGGCGTCCGTGCTGAATTAAGTCTTGCCAATTTAGTTCAACGCCTTGGGTATTGGCCGCGTGCATCAGCGCTTCTTGCTTAATCACAATGCCAAAAATATCGAATGCCGCGGGTGTCATGAGTTCGAAATCACAGTCGCCGGGTCGGCACATTAGATGGGTATCGCTGACATCAAGGCCATTTATTTTGCTTTGGCTTGCAGTGTCCACGGGTAAACCAAGCCAAATCGAATCACTCCATACGTTGCATTGTTGATGTAAAGCATGGCTACAGTGCTCGGTAAATACCTGAGCGTCTTGTAACTGAATTTCTAAAATACTGCCGTAGAACTCTCCACCACTAACCTGATCGTACTGTTGTTGCCAATCGGTTAGGTTATGAGCGTGTTCGTCAGCGTCATTGGCCTCAAAGAAATTTAAACTGCACTGATTCGGTGCTTTTGTTGAATCAGTGACCTTGCCTAAGGCGTTTGGCTGATCACCACTGAGGGCATTGTGCATGGGTGAGCCTCCCGAATCTTTGCCAAATCTTGATAACACTCATCGCTGAGCGGTTGTTAAGGTGTATTCACGCTCGGCACGCGCCTTTTTATACAAACCTATTGGGTTTCTCTCCCTGCGTGTCGAGCAATAACTATTCCTGAACGCTTGGACAACTTATGACCAAACGCTACCAATACACAATGGGAACAAAAACCTTTGTGTTTGCGGACTTAAAACAATTGATGGCGAAAGCCACGCCAGCGCGCAGCGGTGATCGCTTGGCGGGTGTTGCTGCACACAGTGCCGAAGAGCGCGTCATTGCGCAAATGACACTAGCCGACGTGCCATTGAAATCCTTTCTACAAGAAGCCTTAGTGCCTTACGAAAGCGATGATGTAACGCGCTTAATTATGGATGAGCATGACGCCCAAGCGTTTTCAATTATTTCGCACCTAACCGTGGGTGATTTTCGCAATTGGCTATTAAGTGACGACGCAACCAGCGAGCGATTAAGCCAGGTCCGTGCGGGTATTACACCTGAGATGGCTGCGGCGGTGAGCAAAATTATGCGCAACCAAGATTTAATTTTGGTGGCGAAAAAGTGCCGCGTGATAACGCGTTTTCGCAATACCTTAGGGTTAGCAGGTCGGCTGTCTACACGTTTACAACCGAATCACCCCACAGATGATATGACGGGCATCGCAGCCAGTATGTTAGACGGTTTGCTGTACGGTAATGGCGATGCGGTCATCGGTATAAACCCGGCTACCGATAACGTGGCGCAGGCTTGTACCTTGTTGCAGCTAATGAACGACGTTATCGAAAAATACCAAATTCCCACACAGTCCTGCGTGCTGACCCATGTAACCAACACCATAGAATGCATCGAACAAGGTGCGCCGGTGGATTTAGTTTTTCAGTCGATTGCCGGTACCCAAGGGGCCAACGAAGGGTTTGGTTTTAATTTAAAAAATTTAGCCGAAGCACAACAAGCTGCCTTGTCGTTAAAGCGTGGCACGGTGGGCAACAATGTTATGTATTTTGAAACTGGGCAGGGCAGTGCGCTGTCGGCTAATGCTCATCATGGTATGGACCAACAAACCTGCGAAGCCCGCGCGTATGCGGTGGCTCGTAAATTTGATCCGTTGTTGGTGAATACGGTAGTGGGTTTTATTGGCCCTGAATATTTATTCGATGGTAAAGAAATTATTCGTGCTGGTTTAGAAGATCACTTTTGCGGAAAACTTTTAGGTTTACCCATGGGCTGTGATGTTTGCTACACCAATCACGCCGCCGCCGATCAAAATGATATGGATAACTTGCTCACTTTATTATCGGTGGCGGGCTGTACATTCATCATGGGCATTCCGGGTTCAGACGACATCATGCTCAATTATCAAACCACTTCGTTTCACGATGCCTTGTATGCCCGTCAGGTTTTAAATTTAAACGCCGCGCCTGAATTTGAAACTTGGCTAGAGCACATGGATATTTTTAAGCAAGGTCAGTTAGCCAGTGCGTTGCCAAGTGCGTTTGCCGCATCGTTAAAAGGGTTGACGTCCAACGGAGGTCGCCATGACGGATAAATCAAAAAAAACGCATCAGCATGTGATTGAAAACCCATGGCAAACGTTAAATGCCTTTACGGATGCGCGCATCGGTTTAGGTCGCGCAGGCGTGAGTGTGCCCACCCATCATTTACTGGCGTTTCAATTGGCCCATGCCAAGGCACAGGACGCGGTGCATCAAGCATTGGATGTGGAGGCTCTTACTGTGGCTGCTCTTGCTATGGATGAGGCGGCCCGTCAACTTCTCCCGCAGGACGCGCCACCGTTTGTGTTGCACAGCCAAGCGGTGGATCGTCCGACCTATTTACAGCGGCCTGATTTAGGTCGCCAGTTAGATTCGGCATCCATAAAAACCTTAACGGACTTCATGTCTGAAAACCCAACCAGTGAGCGCGGCGATTTTGATTTGGCCATTGTGATTGCGGATGGTTTGTCCTCGCTGGCCATTGAACAAAATGCTTTAGCGTTTTTGCAGCAACTTAAACAAGCACTGAGCGAAACGGAGCAGACTTGGCATCTAGCCCCCCTTAGTTTTGTGCAGCAAGGTCGTGTGGCTGTTGGCGACGAAGTAGGCGAAGCGCTCAAGGCTAATGCGGTGTTGATGATGATTGGCGAGCGACCTGGATTAAGTTCGCCCGATAGCATGGGCTTGTATCTCACATGGGCACCGAGAAAAGGCACGTTAGATTCCAGCCGCAATTGTATTTCTAACGTACGCAGTGCCGGTCTTTCGTATCAGGCCGCGGCTAAAAAACTGGTTTATTTATTACAAGAATCGCGAAAGCGAAAACTCACAGGGGTCAACCTAAAAGAGCGCAGTGACGAAGCGCTCTCGCAAAAACCGGTTAAGCCCAATAATCAGTTTTTGCTTTAGTGAATTTTTAACTGCTTTTCAATTCACTTTTAAGCTCACTTTTAAGTTCACGTTTAAAACTAATTTATCAAATCACCTTTCATTCCTATCGGAGGAACGTCTATGGCAACAGAAACGCCAACCTTAGAATCGCTTGCCGCGACGCTACAAGCGCAGCAAGCGACATTCGAAATGCACCAGTCCATGAACATAGAAGTGTTCTACTGGTGGTGTACTGCCATCATGATGATGATTCATGCGGGTTTCTTAGCATACGAAATGGGCGCATCGCGCAGTAAAAATGCGTTAGCCGCAGGGATAAAAAACATTCTTGCGTTGGCGGTAATTATTCCGACGTTTTATTTATTCGGTTGGTGGATTTACAACGCGTTCCCGAACGGTTTTATTCCTGTTGACGCTGCCGCAGCCTTGCCTTGGTCGCAAAGCATGGGGCCTGATGCGCAAGATATGGGGACGGGTATTTTCTGGGCGGCGTTTGCGCTGTTTGGTGCGACTACCGGTTCTATTTTATCGGGTGCAGTGATTGAGCGTATTCGTGTGAGTGCGTTTTTAATTCTAACCGTGTTCCTCGGTAGCGCCATTTGGATTTTAGCGGGCGCGTGGGGTTGGCACCCAGACGGTTGGTTGTTGACTGACTTGGGTTATCACGACGTGGGTGCATCCGGTGTGGTACACGCCGTGGCAGGATTCTTTACACTGGGTGTGTTGATTAACTTGGGCGCGCGTAAAGGTAAGTTCATTAATGGTGTGGCACAAACCATTGCGCCCCACAGTTTGCCGATGACGTTAATCGGTTTAATGATGATTATTTTTGGCTTCTTTGGTTTCTTGGGTGGCTGCATCATTTTCAACGGCGGTGAAACCGGTTGGACCACCATCTATAACACACCGACTAACTTGTCTGCGTTTGCCTTTAACACCTTGATGGGTTTTGCGGGCGGCATTATTGGCTGTTATATCGCGACGCGCGATCCGTTCTGGACTATGTCCGGTGGCCTTGTGGGGATTATCTCTGTGGCCGCAGGTTTGGATCTTTATAGCCCGTCGCTGGCGTTTATTATTGCAACCTGCATGGGGTTAGCGGCCGTTTGGTTTGCGAAATTCTTAGAAAACCGCGGTATCGATGATGCCGTTGGTGCAGTGGCGGTACACGGTTTTACCGGTGTGGTTGCCGTGGTCTTGGTCGGTGTTTTTGCCGGTGGTACGCCAAACGTAAACGGTGCGCCAGACATTACCTTCATGGGCCAATTAACGTCGGCGTTGATTATGGCGGCGCTGGGTTTCATTCCCGGCTACGGTCTTTCATTTGCGCGGAAAAAAGCCAATGTATTGCGTGTCCCTGAAGCGGTGGAAGATTTAGGTGTGGATGAAGTGGAAATTTTGGCTAAGTCGTATCCCGAATCCACCACGC
>JBFHVZ010000040.1:0-20703 GCA_041589295.1 Pseudomonadales bacterium | reverse complement strand
TTGGGTTTTAATTGCGAAGTCATTACTGGCGCGGCTAAAACCATGACCACGCCCGAAGATACCCAGCAGGCAGCGTTAGCCATGAAGCAACGTCACGTGGATTTATTGTTGTTTGCCGGAGGTGACGGCACCGCGCGGGACATTTGTGGCGTAATTGAAGACTCGTTCCCTGTATTGGGTATTCCTGCAGGAGTAAAAATTCACAGCGGCGTGTATGGCGTGACGCCGCAGGCGTCGGGTGAAGTCGTTAAGCTATTGATAGAGGGTCAGTTGGTTGACCTTAAAGCACAAGACGTGCGCGACATTGACGAAGAGGCGTTTCGTCAAAACCAAGTGAAAGCAAAATTGTTTGGCGAAATGCTAGTGCCGCAAGCGGGTGAGTTTGTGCAAAGCGTGAAGCAAGGTGGCATAGAACAAGAAGCGCTGGTGTTAGAGGATATGGCTGCTTACCTTGCACAAGAAATGGAAGACGATGTGTTGTATTTAGTGGGTTCAGGCAAAACCACGCAAGCGTTAATGGATCATTTATATTTGCCGAACACCTTGTTAGGTGTGGATGCTGTGTTGAATCAAACTGTGTTGCAAAACGATGTGACCGAGCAGGATATTCTTCGCTTAACCGAACAGTACGAAAATGTCGTCATCATCGTCAGTGTCATCGGTGGGCAGGGGCATATTTTTGGGCGAGGAAATCAGCAGTTTAGTGCGCAGGTGATTCGCAAGGTGGGCCGAGAAAATATCTGGGTTTTGTGCACCAAAACCAAGTTGCGTAATTTGGCGGGTAAGCCATTGCGTGTGGATACAGGTGAGCTCGCATTGGACCAAGCGCTAGCAGGGCATATGGAAATCATCACAGGGTATCAAGATAAAGTCCTGTACCCTGTGGCCTAAACTCTATTCAGAACGTCAGTTCACACTCTCAGTTCACACTCTCAGTTCACATTCTCAGTTCACGCTAAAGCTGCGACTGTTACCGCTAAAACTTCTAATAGCTCCCGAGCCGGGTACCTTGCGCTCGCCTTCATGGCGTAGGCGATAGGTTCCGCTTGGTGTGTCTTGTGGAATAGTCCATAGCAGTGTTGCTTGGCTGGTTCCCCAAAAGCCATCAATGCGCTTCCATTTGTATTGGGTTGACCAATCGTTATCGGTGGCGACGGTTACCCATTGGCCGTTCTCGTATTTTTGCACAAATAAGAATGAACTTTCGGTGCGCAAATTATTGCGTGGGTGTCCGGTCCAAAACACAACTTTAACTGTATCACCACGGTTGTATTGTCGGTTGGCATTACTTACGACATCGCCGATGCTTTTAAAAATGGGTGCTTGATCGTGTACCACACCGGTTGTGAAGTTAAACAAGGTGGCATCACTTAAGTCTCTTGGTGTGGCATTGTCATCGGGAATAGCACCTAGGGTCATAGTTAACGCTAGATCGTTAAACACTTGTTGAAACGCGGCCAGTGTCCATGGACCAAAATGCGTTGATCCGCCCTCGTAGTGTTGTAAGTCGTATTCTTCTTTTGTTGTCATGTATCCGGCGTAGGCGTTGGATAAACCCGCAATGGTGTAGTGCAAGTCGTTACCTAAAATGTTTTTTACCGTATTGATTAAGCGCCGTCCTGCCATGGTGGTGAATTCGCCCGGTACGGCAAGCATCACGAATTGCCCCACTTGAATTATTGAAGTCGGCAGCACCTCTGGGCTCCATGGATAAGGATCAAACCCACTTTGCTTTAACAAAATTGGCTTGGGTGCATGACAGTCAATGTCTGCTTGAGTTGGCGGTGTCAGTGTGTAGGTGGCCATTTGCCAAAGGGGGTTGGTTTCGCGTTGTCCTTCGCTGAACGCATCGCTGCCTAGTCCGTCTTCGGTTCCCGCAGCAAATGCGTAACCCAATGCAGCCTCACATGTGCGCTGTAAACCTGCTTGAGTGAATTCGGCGCGTACCTGCATATTGCTGTAGTCATTAAACTGTTGGCGGATACGAATTGGTCCGGTTAGTGGCTCGTTTGCGCTGGCAAATAGTTGCTTGGCTTTTTCAAATTGGCGATCGCCAATGATCTCAGTGTTTTCGAACATGTCATCGGTCGGGCTGGGACCAACGCCGTTTCCGCGTATATTAGGACTGGTGTCGGCATGATTTGCTTGGGCGAAACTGGCAATGACGCTGGGGTGTGTTTGTTCAAATTGATATTGGGCGCGGCCTTTGTTGTCACTGCTTAGTAGGGTGTTGGTGTTCTTCATCGACGTAGGATGAACCGCGAACCAACTGATCATCCCTTGCTGACCATTGTGCTGAACCAGTTTTAGCACATGCATGTTCGTGTCAACAGCACTGGAGTATTGGCTACGCTCGTTTTGCGGGTTTGCCTCGTAAGCCTCCATGGAGCGGTTAATGCTCGCATTGGTGAGTTCACCATGGTTATGCAATATGTAGCCCGCACTTAGGTTTGCATGGGCGCGATCAATGGCGGCAACAATGCCGTTTACCTGTGCGTCGTAGTTTTCTTCGATGAATCCCAGAACTGTGAAGTCATATAGCGCGTAATGACTTTGACCGCCAATGGCAGCATGGGTATGGGTCGCGCTGAGAACAATGTTCTTTTGTGTGTAGAGTCCGGCGTACTTGTTGAGTTTTTTGATCACCCCTTGATGTACGGATTGAAACAGCGCGCCGGCATCAACGTTTACAAATACCACTCGCTCATCCGTTTCTGGGTCGACAATAATATAGGCTCTGGCAAATTGTCGGTTGTGTATGCCCGCACTTTTTTGTTCGAGCTGGGCGTAGCCCATCATACCTATTTCGGCGGCACTGCCTGTGATGTCGTACTTGGCCATGCCAATCAAATAATTGTTTGGATAGCTAGCGGGGCTTTGTGATGCCGCAGTTTGTGATGCGATAGATTGTAATGAAAGGGGGAGAAGGAGCAGTGTTAGGCCGCACCACAGTGCGCGGCTGAGGGTCTTGTATGTGAGTTTGATGTTTAACATGGGCAATCCTCTGTTTATTTTGCCCACTTCACGTTAGCAGTTAGAAATCGGCGCTCCGTGTGAATCTGGGTCAGCGGTCGAATCAAACACGGTATGGCATGCTAGGTCTGCGTTCCGCGCGACCCGTTCCGCGCGACCAATTGTCCTTTCATAGCTATAATAGGTGACTTGTTTACTTGGTTTTTGAGTACTTGCACTTGAGTACCTTTTTCTCTGCTTTGCAAAATCGGCAAGGGGCGCTTTGGTTAGACTCGCTGCAGCATGGCTTTGTCTCGACCTTACCCGTTGTGATGCTGGGTGTGTTGGCCTTAACCGTGTCGCAGATGCTGTTGTGGTTAGCGCCGCAATGGCACAACTCATTGGCGTTTAACCTAACTCAATCTTTGGAGTTGGGTGTGTATGGCTTGATGTCGGTCATGCTGACACTGGCAGTGAGTCACAAGCTGGCAGGCCACTATCAAAAACGCTTTTCCTTGGCGTTTGATCCATTGCAAGTGGCCTTGCTGGCGATGATGTCATTGGCTGCTGTGCTGATTATGGATCACCAACAAAACGGCTTTGCCAAAATGGGCATCCCGTCGGTAGCCAAAGGCCTGTTGTGTGCTGTGTTTGTCACTGAGCTCTTTGTATTTTTCTTTCGTTTTCGTCCCACGCGTTTTACCTATTTAAATGACTTGGTGCCCAGTCATCTGCATCAGGCTATTCGTTCGGTTTGGCCTGCTTTAATTGCGCCTTTGGTATTTTTATTGATTTATCGAATGCTGTTTGATGCCTTTGGCTGGGCAGCCGCTGTGATGCCTTGGATCATGGGCGAGGTGGATGCAGAACAAGGGCTGAGTGTTTGGCAATCCAGTAAGTTGATTCTGATTAACCAATTAAGTTGGTTTGTCGGGGTACATGGCTCGTCTATTGTTGAGGCGTACCCTGAATACTTATTGCCGAATCGTCCTGACCTTGTGTATTCGAAGCAGTTTGTGGATGTCTTCGCGCACATTGGCGGCGCTGGTTGTACCTTAGGGCTGGTTCTTGCTTTGATTGTGTCACGCCATCGGCAGCACAAGCGGCTTGGTTATTACAGTTTGGTACCGTCTTTATTCAACATTAATGAACTTATTATTTTCGGCCTGCCCATTATTTTTAATCGCTATTTTTTAATCCCATTTTTGTGTGTGCCCATTTTAACGTCTGGTCTATTTAGGGTGGCCTACGAATTAAATTGGCTGAGTTGGCAGGGGGATGCGCTCATTTGGAGTACGCCAGTCGTTTTAGGTGGCTACTTAGCTACAGGGCAGTGGCAAGGTGCACTGTTTCAACTGGTGTGTGTGCTGGTGGCATTTTTGGCTTATCAGCCATTTTTGGTTTTGTATCAGAAGCAACAAGCGTTGGAGCAATCTCAAGCGGGCCAAGCACTTTTAGAAGAATTGAGCACCCATAAAGACATGGCGCCTTTATTGACGGATCAAACTCGGTTGGGGCGCTTTGCCCGCTCGTTAGTACAAGACCTAAAGCAAGACCTGATAAATGATCGGTTTGATGTGTATTACCAGCCCAAGGTAAATGACCAGCAACGAGTAGTGGGGGCAGAGGCTTTGTTCCGCTGGCAGCACCCACAATTAGGGTGGGTTTCGCCGGCGACCTTGATCCCATTGGCAGAAAGCCATGGTTTGATTCATATGTTAGGGCAGCAAGTTTTGACGCGCTCTTTGCGTGATTTGCGCTTGTTTCATATAGCGGGCATGACGCAATTTAAATTGGCGGTAAATGTGTCGCCGTTGCAACTTAGTCATCCAAGGTTTATTGAACAGTTTCAACAACGTATTGAGCGCAGTGGCGTTGACCCAAAACACGTTGAAATTGAAATTACCGAAGGGTCCGAAATTGAGTTGTCCGACCATGTGCTTTCGGGATTGAAAAAGCTCTCGCGCAGTGGAATCAGTATCGCAGTGGATGATTTTGGTATGGGCTATACGTCATTGCGTTATTTGAAATCATTGCCGGTCAACACGCTAAAAATTGACGGCAGTATTATAAAAGATGTGTTGGTTAGCCTTGTGGTTCAAGACATAGTGCAAAGCATGACTCAGTTAGCTAAAAATATGAACGTGCAAGTGGTTGCAGAATGGGTTGAAACCCAAGACCAGTTCGACAAGCTGGTGGCGCTTGGG
The DNA here is from genome assembly GCA_041589295.1 of Pseudomonadales bacterium. Lineage (GTDB taxonomy): Bacteria > Pseudomonadota > Gammaproteobacteria > Pseudomonadales > Oceanobacteraceae > Bermanella. The sequence goes on along the minus strand of JBFHVZ010000040.1, from coordinate 15,544 downwards.
TGTGATCAGTTGCAAGGCAAAATTATGAGCATGCCGTTGCCGGTAAATGAGTTTGTGCGTTTTTGCGGACTCAAAGGAATGAGCTAATAAGGGCAGTTAAAATAACCACCCCAATTACTTTATTTGGTAGCCTTTTTAATATTTTACGCCCATTTTTTGGTAGATAAATGACATCAGCCAAGCAGGGCCGAACATCAAGAATTGAACGTCTTTGAAAAACGAAGGCTTTTTCCCCTCGATTTTATGGCCAATAAACTGACCCACCCATAGCAGTACAAAGGCGACGATGGCAATGGTGAGTAATTGTCCCGGAAAGGCGCTATCAACCATGGCGACAGTGAAAAAACATAGGGCCGTAAACAGCGCCATACCAATTGCCAGCGAAGGCGATAGTCGCACATAGTACAAAATCACCAATACCGAAATGATGCTGGCCCAGTTTAAATAGGCCGTTTGTGCAAAAGCCGCTGGGGTTGGGATCACCCATATGAAAGCCATTACACACCAATAAATAAGAGGTACACAAAACCAATGTATGGCTTTGTTGGTTTTGTTTTGGTGGCTTTCGCCGTATTCGTTTAGCCAAGTTTGAATATCTTTTGCTGCCATGTGGCCCCCTCTCGTTTGGTTCTCGTTATTATTATGGTTTGTTAGGGTGTGTCCCTAATCATAGTGCCATGATACGAATCTGCCCGCTGGCTGCACAGTGCGGGTGAACACCCGAGCTATTGACCTTGCGTGCCAATAGGCTGTTTAATGTTCAGCCAAAAGCATTAAACATAATAATAAAATAGCGGGTTATGAATTTTTCAGGCAAACGAGTTTCCATTCATTGGGTAAAAGCCATTTTAGGGGCGGCGGAGTCGTTAGGGATTTCGTCAGACCAGATCTTGGCGGCGGCTAACATCCGCTTGGACCTAGAACACAACCAACCCAGTTACTTAAGTCTGGATCAAACCCAAGCTATTTGGAGCAAGGCCGAAGAGCTTAGTCAGCACCCGTTTTTTGGGTTACACATGGGGCCACGCGTGCGACCTTCGTTTTTCAATGTGGTGGCCTACGTGGCCATGACCAGCGAAAACCTAGCTGCAGCCTATACGCATTTTGTTCGTTATCTACCCTTGGTCACCGAAGCTGGTGAAATGGACCTGTATCATGAAGGAGGCGATTTTTGGTTTCGTTTCATTCCGCGACCAGATGAAACACCATTTAGCCGCCATCAAATAGAATCGGTAATTTCCATGGTGCTGAGCTTTAGTCGTTGGTTGGTGGGTGATGATGCGATTAAACCGAAAGAAGTGGTGTTCAGTCATGCGAGTCCCGCTGATGTGTCTGAATACATTCGCGTCTTTGGTGTCGCACCAAAATTTGATCAAGCCTTTTCTGGGTTAAAATTTCCTCGAGAATTATTAAATCGTCCTTTGGTTGAGTCTGACCTAGCGCTAAATGCCTTGCATAAATCCCATGCGGAACAATTGTTGTCTGTACATTTAGATAACACCTGGGCTGCGAAGGTGATTAAAGTCATTATGTCCGCAGGGCACTTTTCGTTAAGCCGTGAAGATGTGGCGGCAAAGCTAAATATCAGTACACGGACATTACAACGTCGTTTGCAAGAGGAAGGCACCAGCTTTTTAGATGTTATGGATGCTCAGCGCAAACAAAAAGCTGAAGAACTAATTTGCAGTACGCAAAAAAGTTTAAAAGAAGTGGCGTTAGATCTTGGCTTTTCTGAACCGTCGACGTTTTATCGCGCTTGTCATCGTTGGTTTGATTGTACGCCGAATGTCATGCGTGAGCGGCAGTAACACCAAGCGCACCTTAACGTATGTTAAGCGTCAGCAAACTACTCTGCAGCTGCAATTTCATTAAGCAGCAGTTCCCGTAACCATCGGTTGGCCGCGTCGTGTTCACGGCTTTCATGCCAATACAAATGAATGTGAATGTCATCTGTGGGCACTGGGCAGGGTGCCATTTCCAATGATTTAAATTGCGACAATATTTGCTTGCCGTAGCGCGTCGGCATGGTAAGCAGTAAGTCGGTCTTTTCCACAATCATCGCCGCTGCAAAATAATGCTGGCAACGTAATCCTATTTTGCGACTTAGTCCTTGTTGGCTTAATGCATAGTCGGCCAGTCCTGGGCCTGTGGGGCGTGTCGAAACCAGTACGTGTTTAGCATTTAAATACGTTTTACGGTTTAGCTCTTTGCTTGCATTTTTGTTTTTTGATAACAGTCCTTTGCGATAAATCACGCTTAAGCCGTCTTCGATTAGCGGTTGGTGGCAAATGCTTGGGGATGTAGGTAATAAAATATCTAGCGCGAAATCCAGTTCTCCAGATGCTAGCTTTGCTTCGGTCTCTCGGCGGTCAATGCGAACACTGGCCAAAGTTAGATTGGGTGCTTGAGTCGAAAGCGATGCCACCAGAGGTGGCAGTAATGTGCCTTCAAATAAATCCCGCATGGCAATGCGAAATGTTTTCTCCGCCGTTGTGGGGTCGAACGCGCGAGCCCGTTGCAAGGCCGTGTTCAGCTGCGACAGTGCCTGTTGAATGTCGGGCAATAAGGCTTGTGCCAACGGAGTTGGGATCATCCTGTGGCCATGACGGGTGAACAAGGGGTCGTCCAATTTATCCCTTAACTTGGCCAACGCGTGGCTAATGGCAGGCTGAGTTAGGTTCAGGCGCTCTGCTGCACGGGTCAGATTGCCCTCGGCGTATATGGCGTCGAACACTGTAAATAAGTTGAGATCAAGTTTCATGGGCGATCTTTTGGCCGAAAAGAACTATTAGTATAGCTAATTTAGTGGGATTAAAAACATTCATTTGATTCATTATGGCGCTGGCCATAGCATGAAGTCATATAAGAAGCCCATACAGGAACGCCAACATGAACTTTGATGTGTCCCCAGCAGGTGCCGAACTCCTTAAAAAAGTGACGGCCTTTGTCGAAGAAAAAATCCTACCAATAGAACAAGAGTATTTTGCAACACTAAAAGGGCTCGACAACCGCTGGGTGGTATTGCCCATTATCGAAGAGTTAAAAGCCCAAGCTAAAGAACAGGGTTTATGGAATTTATTTTTACCAAAAAGTGAATACGGCGCTGGGGTTTCAAACGCGGACTACGCATTAATGGCGGAACAAATGGGCCGCAGTTTTATTGCGCCAGAAATTTTTAATTGCAATGCACCCGATACCGGCAACATGGAAGTGCTGGTGCATTACGGTTCAGATGCGCAAAAACAGGAGTGGTTAATGCCATTGTTGGCCGGTGAAATTCGCAGTGCTTTTTGTATGACAGAGCCTGCGGTAGCATCCAGCGACGCCACCAATATGAGCGCTACCGCAATTATCGAAGGTGACGAGGTTGTGCTGAATGGTCGCAAGTGGTGGAGTACAGGCATTGGCCACCCAGATTGCAAAGTGCTTATCTTTATGGGGCTCACCAACCCAGATGCGCCAAAACACGCGCAACACTCTATGGTGATTTGTCCAAAAGATGCACCGGGCGTAAAAGTAGAGCGCATGCTTCCGGTCTTTGGTGAATACGACGAACCTTACGGACATGGCGAAGTGAGTTTCGATAATGTGCGACTGCCAATCAGTAATATTATTGCAGGTCCGGGACGTGGTTTTGAAATCGCGCAAGGTCGCTTAGGGCCGGGTCGCGTTCACCATTGTATGAGAGCCATTGGTGCGGCAGAGCGCACCCTAGAGCTGATGATTCAGCGTGGTATGAGTCGAGAAGCATTTGGCAAACCCATTATTAATTTGGGCGGCAACCGTGACATCGTAGCGAATGCCCGTATGGCCATTGAGCAAGCGCGACTGCTGACATTGAAATGCGCTTGGTTGTTGGATACCAAAGGTATCATTGGTGCGCTAAGCGAAGTCTCACAAATTAAAGTTGTGGTACCTAACATGCTGCAAACCATAGCGGATCAAGCCATTCAAATACACGGTGGTGCCGGTGTGAGTGATGACGATCATCCGCTAACTGCGTTATTTGCATATGCGCGCTGTTTGCGGTTAGCCGATGGTCCAGATGAGGTTCACCGTGCCATGGTTGCTCGTTTCGAACTTAAAAAACACAGTCAGCATTTTCCAGCTAAAAAAGGCGAGGCCAACGCATGAAACACGTTTTAATTACAGGTGCGGCCAGTGGATTAGGTGCGGCTCTGGCAAAAGTGTATGCCAAGCAAGGTTGGTCAGTGTGTTTAGCAGATATTCATAATGAACGTGGATTGGCCTTAGCCGAAGAGCTAAATGCAAACCACAGTGGAGATATCTTCTATCAACATTTAAATGTCACGCTAGACGACGATTGGAAAGAAGCGGTTGCTGCCATAAGAAACCGTTGGTCAACCCTAGACGCACTGATTAATAACGCAGGCGTGGCGGGTGCAGGTGCTATTGATGAGCAAAACATGGAAGATTTTCAATGGATCGTCGATATTAATGTGATGGGGGTGGCAAGAGGGTGTTACTACTTCACGCCAATGCTAAAAGACAGCAAGGGCACACTGGTGAATGTAGCGTCTATGGCCGGACATTTGTATTTGCCAGAACTGTCGGCGTACAACGCTTCTAAAGCGGCTGTTGTGGCAATATCTGATACCTTAAAAGCAGAATTAAAACCGTTTGGTGTGTCTGTGTCAGTGCTTTGTCCAGCATTCTTCCAAACCAATTTAACCGAAACCATGCGTGTGGCCGCCAGCGCCGAAAAGAAAATTCGCAGCGTCAATAAAGTCATGGCAAAGTCGGCATTGAATGCCGATGACATTGCGCAAATTACTTACGATCAGAGCGAAAAGGGCACTTTTTATATTATGCCTCACGCCAAGGAACGTTATTTGTGGCGCGTAAAACGCCTATCACCTTGGTTGTATCAGCAAATTATCGCCTACATGTCTCGTAAACCTAATCGAAAAGTTCAGGAGCGTGGCGCATGAGTGAAATGGAAAATATGCTAGAAGATCAGGCAGGGGAAGTGCGACAAGGCGAAGCCTTGGATGCACAGGCCATTGATGCTTTTTTTAAGCAGGTTTTAGCAGATATCAGTGGTGACCCCGTTATAACCCAGTTTCCGGGCGGGGCTTCCAATTTAACGTATCAAATTCAGTATGGCGATCAGGCCTTTATTTTACGTCGCCCACCGTTTGGAAAAATCGCCAAAAGTGCACATGATATGGTGCGTGAGGCCAAGGTCATTCAAGCGCTAAAACCTGTCTATCCCTATGTGCCGCAAATCATTGCCATTTGTGAAGACCATGAAGTCATCGGCTGTGACTTTTATGTGATGGAAAAGTTGAGTGGCATAATCCCCCGACAAAATATGCCAAAGGGACTCGTGCTAAACCAAGCGGACACCCGTAAGCTCTGTCTAAATGTGATCGACAAATTGGTTGACCTGCACAAAGTGAATATTGCGGGCACTGAATTAGAAAAAATGAATAAGGGTGCGGGCTACGTAAAACGACAGATTGAAGGTTGGTCTGATCGCTACGTAAAGGCCCTGACACCGGATGCCACCAGTTTTGAAAACACCATGGCGTGGTTAAAAAACAATATGCCAGACGACATAGCGCAAGTGGTTATTCATAACGATTTCCGTTTTGATAATGTCGTATTGAATATCGATAACCCATTTGAAGTCATTGGTGTTTTAGATTGGGAAATGGCCACTATTGGTGATCCATTAATGGATTTAGGCAACAGCTTAGCTTATTGGGTACAAGCCGACGATGAGCCGCAATTTCAGATGATGCGTCGTCAACCAACCCATATGGAAGGCATGCTCAGCCGAGACGAAGTAGTGGCTTATTACCTCGAAAAAACCGGCTATCAGATTGATAGTTTTGCGTTTTACGAAATATATGGTTTGTTCCGTTTAGCGGTGATTATTCAGCAGATTTACTACCGTTTTTACCATGGACAGACCCAAGACAAACGCTTCGCTAGTTTTGCTCACGTTGCCAAGTATTTAGAAACACGCTGTGAAAAACTCATCGAAAAAGAATCGGCGGCTGTGAGCAGTTGATATGGCGGATATTTATCTTATTCGTCACGGCCAAGCTTCGTTTGGCAAGGTCAACTACGATGAGCTGTCCCAGCAGGGTAAAGCGCAAAGTATGCGATTAGGCGTGACCATGGCAAACCAGCTCGGTGCCTCATTGCAGCGCCGTCGTGTTCGATTGGTTCATGGTTCGTTAACACGCCATAAGCAAACCATGAATGAATGGATATCTGGATTTAGTGCTGCACAGCCCGATATTCAGATGTCTTCGATTGAGAACGCCGAGTTTAATGAGTTTGATCACGAAGATATGCTCGCGGTGGCTTTTCCGGAATACGTTGATAAAAACGTACTGGCGAAGCACTTAATGCAGACAGAGAACCCACGTAAAGCGTTTCATAAGCTATATGAAAAAGCGGTCTCTCGCTGGATAAGTGGCGATTTTGATTCTGACTATCGTGAGAGTTTTTCAGCGTTTAAACAGCGCTGCGTGCAAGGTTTTAGTCAATTGGTTGCGAGTGCGGAATCCGGTGAAAGCATCTTTGTTTTCACGTCCGGCGGTCCCATTGGTATGGCAGTGCAATGGGCACTGAATTTGAACGATGCCACCACGTTTAAAATAAACAGCGCGTTGGTGAATAGCAGTGTTACGCATTTTTTAACCAATGCCGCTGGGGATTGTACCCTAGGGTATTTGAATAACTATGGGCACCTTTACAGCGAAGGTGTCGAAGTGACCTATCGCTAAATCGTTTTAGTGTTTTTCGCGACGAGGCGTCGCTCTTACAGGTTGTAAGAGGTTCGGCCTGAAAGGTTCGCCTCAAACCGAAACAACAAAGTCTTGATTTTGTAAGAGGTTCGACCAGAAGGGTTCGCCTCAAACCGAAACCAAAATAGAAAGTATAAAAATATAAACAGTACAAAGAAAAAGAGGGTAGTGTTATGTCAAAGAATTTATTCGACCTGAGCGGGAAGGTTGCCCTTGTTACAGGTGCAAGTCGTGGCATCGGCGAGAGCATTGCCAAGTTGCTGGCCGCCAACGGTGCTCACGTGATTGTATCTAGCCGTAAAATTGATGGCTGCCAAAACGTGGTCGATCAAATAAAAGAAGCCGGTTATAGCGCCGAAGCCTTTGCTTGTCACATCGGTGAATACGAACAAATTCAGGCAATTTTTGCACACATTAAAGAAACCCACGGTAAGCTGGATATCCTAATAAATAATGCAGCGGCCAACCCATTCTTTGGTCATATTTTAGATACAGACATGATGGCCTTTAAAAAGACCGTAGACGTCAACATTCAAGGTTACTTCTTTATGTGTGTTGAAGGTGGCAAACTTATGAAAGCCAGCGGCGGCGGCAGTATCGTAAACGTAGCGTCCGTAAATGGTGTCATCCCAGGTTCATTGCAGGGCATTTACAGCATCACCAAAGCTTCTGTGATTTCAATGACAAAATCATTTGCCAAAGAATGTGCGCAATTAGGTATTCGTGTTAACGCATTATTACCCGGTGCTACTGACACTAAATTTGCGGCGACGTTAGTTAAAAATCCTGCAATTCTTGAAAAAGCCCTAGAACACATTCCAATGAATCGCATTGCCGAACCAGATGAAATGGCTGGCACGGTGTTGTATTTAGTGAGCGATGCAGCCACTTATACGACGGGTGCGTGTATCAATGTAGATGGCGGTTACTTGTTGGCTTGAAGCTATCTGTGTTGCAAATACTGCGTTAAAAACTTTCTCAAAATGCTCATGTACAAAACACGTACACTCCGCTTTTTCAAAAGTTTTTGCCTTGTCTTTGCTTCCTCGATTACGCTTCAATGCTGATTAAAAAGCAGTTTTGAATGTCGGGATAATACCCACATGGGGCACGCCGATCCCGACCTACATAAACTTCAGCCTAATTCGTAGGTCGTGCTTTAGCGCGACATAGTAAAAGCACGATCTACAAGGGCACGGTGATTCAAATTTACATGTAGGCTATGCTCATTCTTTGTTAGGTTGTTATTTCTTATTTGGTTTTGTGGGAGGGCGCTTGCGCGCGATATAAATGTCTTTCTTAATTTATGGTGCTAACGGGTACACCGGTGAGCTGATCGCTCGCGAAGCCAAAAAACGCGGCCTATCTCCTATATTGGCCGGTCGTCGTGCTGATGCGATTGCGGCGTTAGCTAGCGAACTTGGCTTTGAGCATAAAGTCTTTTCATTAGATAACGTCCAAGAAGTCGTTGAAAAAATATCAGGCATTGATGTAGTAATTCATTGTGCTGGCCCATTTTCGGCTACCAGCGCAAAAATGATAGAGGCTTGTCTACAAGCGGGTGTTCATTACACCGATATTACGGGTGAAATGGATGTGTTCGAACACGCCCATAGTGCTGATGTTAATAGCCGCGCAATTCAGTCTAATGTGGTTGTGTGTCCCGGCGTAGGTTTTGATGTAATACCAACTGATTGCGTGGCAGCCCGTCTCAAACAAGAAATGCCAGATGCCACCCACTTGTCTTTAGGGTTTTCATCTAAATCTTCACTGAGCCCGGGTACAGCAAAAACATCAATTGAAGGTTTAGGTGCCGGAACGCGGGTTCGAATCAATGGCAGCATTCAAACCACAGCCTTACGCACACGAAAAGTGGACTTTGGTGAAGGCGAAATTCAAACCGCAGCTATTGGTTGGGGGGATGTCAGCACTGCATTTCACACGACTGGCATTCCGAATATTGATGTATATATTCCTGCGCCCGATTCTGTGCTTAAAAAGCTAAAGCTAGCGGAACGATTAAAGTGGTTGTTTAAACTTAAATTTGTTCAAAACTTTATGAAAAAACAAGTCGATAAAAGCATCAAAGGCCCCAACGAAGAAAAGCGCGCTAAACATAAAACCTTGGTGTGGGGTGAAGCGCATAATGCTAACGGCGATATGAAGGTGGCCCGAATTACCACAGCTAACGGCTATGATGTCACCGTGTATGGTGCACTGGCGGTTGCGGAATATTTGCAAGAAAACCCACAACAACAAAAGGGTAGCTATACCCCTTCGTTGTTAATGGGCTGGCGTTTAGTTGAAAGCCTGCCGGGCAGCGGTGAGATGGTGGTGTCTTAACGCACAACCAGCTTTCATTACTTCGCATCCTTAAAATCATATTTGTGGGTGGCTAGCGGCGGGCGATATAATCCCTTGATCTTATGGTTAAAGGCATCGGCCCGTGGCTTCAAATTCTGCCCAGCATATTAACCGTCTTAAACAGGGTTTAGCCCAGTCGTTGAGTGTCGACTTGCATGACTGGAATGCATTCACCCGATTCTTTTCTTATCGAACTCTTGCTGCTTCAGAACACTGGATTCAAGCAGGGGACAGCAGCCAAGAAATTTGCTATTTGCTGTCAGGGCTGATGCGGGTTTATTACATTGACCATAACGGCAATGAGGTAAACCAACATTTTTATCAAACCGGTGAAATCATTGCGCCGGTGAGCGCCATTGTCGCCAACGAATCCTGTCAGTATTTTATTCAAGCTTTGGAAAATTGTGAGGTCATGCTCGCGGATTATCCGGCGTTACATAGAGCAGGTTTAGATAAGCCCGACTGGTTGTTGTTAGAAGTGAAAATTGCACAGCGTGTTTTGCTAAAAAGCGCACGACGCGAAGCACGTTTATTGTTGGGAAATGCCGAGCATAGGTACAAGGCTTTTTGTAAGGAATACCCTGAGTTACTGGAGCGCTTGCCCCAGTATCACATCGCATCGTTCTTGGGTATTACGCCGGTTTCGCTTTCGCGGCTGAGAAAAAAACAAAGCGAGCCGTAGCGTTTTTTTACAACTCGGGTGCTAGTTGTTCGTGCAATTAGTACGGGAAATATTTCTCTTCCAGCTGGGTAAGTTGCTCCGCACGATCTTCCGCGGCGGCAACATAGCGTTCGCCATTGGTTTGCGCTTGTTCTTCTAATGCTTCGAGTTTTGGTAGTGCCGTCGCAGCCACTGTGCTGAGCAGTACGATAGATGCGGTGGTTTCGAGAAGTGAAAAGCCTGCCTGCTTGTTACGTTTAGGTCCGCTAAACATAAAGTCCCAGTGTTTATAATTTAATCAAATGCGCGTGTGTTCGGCTTTATAAATGTGCCGTCTCTTGGGGGAGTATTAACGCAGTTATAGATAGTATCGTCAACAGCGCTTTTCCTTGCAATTCCCAATGTGAGGAATGGGTGGGACCATTAGATAGAGGTGAGGGGAAAGGCGAAGGGAAATGCGAGGGTGATAGACAGCGGCCTTGAAGGCCGCTGAATAAGGCTTGCGCTTACAGCTCAGCTGCTAAGCGAGTACCTTGGTCGATGGCGCGTTTGGCATCCAGTTCCGCGGCCACGTCCGCACCGCCAATCAAGTGGTGTGGTTTGTTTAGGCCGTCAACCAGGTCGCGGAATGGCTCTTGGCCCGCACACACGATGATGTTGTCCACTTCCAATACCTTGGTTTCTTCGCCGACGGTAATGTGCAAACCTTGCTCGTCGATCTTGTCGTAGGTACAGCCCGGAATCATGTTCACGCCTTTGTTGATCAAGCCAGCGCGGTGAATCCAGCCGGTGGTTTTACCCAACTTGCCACCCACTTTGGATGTCTTACGTTGTAGCAAGTAAACCTCACGTGGCGATGGATGTGGCTGAGGCTCGACGCCTTCGATGCCACCACGGGCTTGCATGGTCATGTCCACGCCCCATTCTTTCATGAAGGCTGGGATGTTTTGGCTCGTGGCTTCGCCTTCGTGAGTTAGGTACTCAGACACGTCGAAACCGATACCGCCCGCACCGATCACGGCAACTTTTTTACCGACTGGTTTTTTATCACGTAGCACATCCAAGTAGGTCATGACTTTAGGGTTGTCGATGCCTGGAATATCTGGGGTGCGTGGGCTGATGCCAGTGGCGATGACGATCTCGTCGAAGTCGCCGTTGTTCAAGTCGTCGGCAGAAACGCGAGTGTTCAACCTAACGTCAACGGTGGAAAGCTCCAGCTGTTTTTTGAAGTAACGAATGGTTTCGTAGAATTCTTCTTTGCCCGGAATCTGTTTGGCCACGTTGAACTGACCGCCGATCTCAGATGTTGCATCGAACAAGGTCACTTGGTGGCCACGTTTTGCAGCTGTGGTAGCGAAGGCCAAACCCGCAGGGCCTGCACCCACAACAGCAAATTTCTTCTTGGCGTCTGTGTCTTTAATGATGATTTCGGTCTCGTGACAGGCGCGTGGGTTAACCAAACAGCTGGTCATCTTGCCTTGGAATACGTGATCCAAACAGGCTTGGTTACACCCGATACAGGTGTTGATCTGATCGCTTACGCCGTCTTTGGCTTTTTGCATGAACAGTGGGTCGGCCAAGAATGGGCGCGCCATGGAGATCATGTCAGCGTCGCCGCGCTCTAATACTTCCTCGGCCACTTCTGGCGTGTTAATGCGGTTAGATGTAATCAGCGGGATGCTCAATTCTTGTTTGAACTTGGCGGTAACCCAAGTAAACGCAGCGCGCGGCACCTTGGTGGCAATCGTTGGGATACGGGCTTCGTGCCAGCCGATACCGGTATTGATGATGCTTGCACCGGCTTTTTCGATGGCTTTACCCAGTTGCACGGCTTCTTCGAAAGAACTGCCGCCTTCAACCAAGTCCAACATAGATAGGCGATAGATGATGATGAATTCTTCGCCTACGGCTTCGCGGGTGCGACGCACGATTTCAACCGCTAGACGCATGCGGTTTTCGTATTCACCACCCCACGCGTCATCACGGTGGTTGGTGCGTTTGGCTAAGAATTGGTTAATGAAGTAACCCTCAGAACCCATGATCTCAACGCCGTCGTAGCCGCCGATTTGTGCGTATTTGGCCAGTTGAACGATGTCTTGGATTTGCTGCTCGATGCAGTCTTCGTCCGCTTCTTTAGGCTTGAACGGGTTAATCGGCGCTTGAATGGCGCTGGGTGCAACCGAGTTCGGGTTAAACGCGTAACGACCTGTGTGCAGGATCTGCATGCAGATTTTGCCGTCTTCTTTGTGAACGGCATCGGTGATTTCTTTGTGTTTTAGCGCGTCTTCTTCGCTTTTGATCAGGTTGGTGTGCGGGTGGGTTGCACCTTCGGCGTTAGGGCCAAAGCCACCGGTTACGATCAGGCCAACGCCGCCGCGAGCGCGTTCACTAAAGAAGGCTGCCATGCGGGTCATGCCGTCTTTGTGCTCTTCAAGGCCGGTGTGCATGGAGCCCATGATCACGCGGTTTTTTAATTGGGTGAAGCCCAGATCAAGGGGCTCAAACAGTTTCGGAAAATGCGGGTTGGCTGTTGTCATTGTTTTTCTCTCTCTTTGTTCATAAGCAAGTAGGAGGGCGCTTGCGCGCGATATAAATATCTGGTCGCTCGCATACCCAAAGGGCACAAAAGCGGCCTCCTACCGAAATTCAATGGTGATGATTTTAAGAATTTTATTTTTCCCGTCCTTATCATTTGTTAACCCATGTGAACAATTGGCTGACTCATAATTGCATTTACGCAATGAAACTAGATTTGAAAACAATAAAGAGAGTTTTCCATGACCACCGATCGCCCAGAATATTTGGCCCCCATTCAAGATATGACCTTCCTGTTAAATGAAATGGGTAACAATAAAGATAACGAAGACCTGTTGTTTGTATTAGAGCAGGCAGCTCGCTTTGCAGAACAAAAGCTGGTGCCCATAAATCGCGAATGCGATGTGCAAGGTTGTACGTTTGAGCATGGTCAGGTCCGTTTGCCAGAAGCACTGCGTAAGGCGTTTCGAGAATATGCGGATGCAGGTTGGATGGGACTGTCCATGCCTGAAGAATTTGGTGGTCAAGCATTAAGTGAAAGACTGTCGACTTGTGTGGGTGAAATTTTAACCTCCGCCAATCACACCTTTAGCATGACGCCCGCGCTGACCATGTCTGCGTGTCGTGCCATCATCAGTCACGGCAGTGATCATTTAAAACAAACCTATTTACCTAAACTCATTGCAGGGCAGTGGACGGGCACCATGTGCTTAACGGAAAGCCACTGTGGTTCGGACTTGGGATTAATTCGCAGTCGTGCCGTAGAAGATGAAACCCAGTCATTGAATGCAGCGCAAACGGCGTATCGCATTAAAGGCAACAAGATTTTTATATCGTCCGGTAATCACAACGGCTCAGAAAATATTATTCATTTGGTGCTAGCGCGTTTAAATGATGCACCGCAAGGCATTAAAGGCTTGTCGTTATTTTTAGTGCCCACCTTAATGGAAAATTCGCAAGGCCAATGGGTGCAAAGCAACGGCGTGGAATGCGTGGGCATAGAAGAAAAAATGGGCATGCATGGTAATCCAACCTGCACCATGAGCTTCGAAAACAGTATCGGCTATCTTGTAGGTGAGCCCAATAAAGGCATTAACGCCATGTTTATCATGATGAATGAAATGCGTTTGGGTGCATCGCTACAAGGTGTGGGATTAAGTGAACGCAGTTTTCAAAAGTCCATCGCTTATGCTACTCAACGTACACAAATGCGTGCGCTTGATGGCAAAGTGCATCCGTCAAATGCAACGCAAGACAAAGGTGCAGACCCTATTATTGTTCACCCTGACGTGCGCCGCATGTTACTTACGCAAAAAGTATTGGCCGAAGGCGGGCGTGCATTGGCACAGTTTTGTTCGGAACTACTGCAGCAAACACACCAACAAGATTTCGGCCAAAACGATAGCGACAAACAAGTCGTGCAGTTGTTGGATATGTTAACCCCCATCGCAAAAGGTTTTTGCACTGAAACAGGATTAGAAAGCGCCAGCTATGCCATTCAAATACACGGTGGCCATGGCTACATTCAAGAAACCGGCGCAGAGCAACTGTATCGTGACGGCCGTATTGCCACCATTTACGAAGGCACTACAGGCATTCAAGCGTTGGATTTACTAGGACGTAAAGTGCTGGGCACACAGGGCAAAAGCCTGATGGGCTTTACCAAGTTAATGCATAAATTGCGTGAGCAAGCAGGCGAGGCGGCACAACAAAGTAATATCGACAGCTTGTTAAATCAGCTAGATCAATACAAAAAAGAGTGGCCAGACATCACCATGAAAATCGGCATGAAGGCCATGAAAAACCCAACCGAGGCCGGAGCGGCCAGTTTCGATTACTTGATGTATTCAGGGTATGTCACCCTTGCTTACTTCTGGGCCAAAATGGCGGTGGTTTCGCAGCAAATTTTATCTGGCGAGCGCAGTGCAAATACCGAAAACCTAAGCGAAGAATTTTTGAAAGCGAAGGTTTTAAATGCACAGTTTTATTTCGAACGTGTGTTGCCTCGTGCGCAAGCTCATAAGGCCGCCATGTTGTCTGGTATGGATAACCTTATGCAGATTTCCGAGGCCCAGTTGTTATTGGCTGGGTGATGCTTGGCTGGATGAATCTTGGGTTTGCATAGTCGATAGAATTTGTTCAAGACGACCGCTTTTTTTAAGTTTGGCTAAGCCCGCATTGAAGCGACTTAACAAGCGCTTACTGTTTTTCAGTTTTTTAGGAAACAGTAAGTGACCGGTGGATTCAACAAGGGGTTTTGGATGGTAAGTGAGTAATTCGGTTTGCGCTGGGTTAAGGGTCTTAAACAAGTGGTATGCAGGGTAAAGTTCCATTGGAAAAATTTCGGTTCGGCCAGAAAGTAACATCTTTAAATTTTGCGTATCTGAGTTGGTCCAATGCAAGGTAAATAAACCGTCACTTCCTGCTTGAATGAACTCGGTGGAATAGGTATAGCCACGTGTCACGCTAATCTGTTTTCCGGCGAGATCGTTCAGGGTGTTCCATTGCAACGGGCGGCTGCGCAGATGAAAAAAATACGTGGGCGACTCTACAATGACTTCGCTAAAGTAGAAATGAGCTTTTCGATCAGGACTTTTATACCAATAGGATGTGGCATCGTATTTTCCGCTTAGGGCTTCTTTATAGGTACGTGCCCAAGGGAAAAAGTCGAACTCCACCTTAAGCTTGGATTGCGCAAAGGCCTCGGTAACGATTGTGTTTATCAAGTTGAATTTGGGGTCGGCTTCCGATGCGAAGGGCGGGTACTCGCCGGTGGCGATTCGAATCACCCTTGGGCTTTCGGCCTGTAGGCTGCTTGATAGCGGCCAAAGTGCCAGCATGCAAAAGCCGAGTCGAAGCCAACTCCACAAGTGGGTATGTAGCCCTACAAGAAAGGCCCCATAGGGGCTTGCGGGTGGAACACGGATGATCGACATAGCTATGCCTGATACGCACTAAACCTCATCAGTATAGGCCAAATATCATCTTGTACCGAAGCTAAGGTTGTAATTACTACGCTAGTGGAATATAAATACTTAACTAGCGTAGTATTTTGATAAAGAGAGACACTGGGCAATGCAGGCACGAACCGTACAGGATGAGCGCATACGTGGATAAGCGATTATTTTTCTTGTTAAACATGGGGCAGCACAAGCTGTATCAGCACGTCGATAAACGGTGCGAAAAAGAGGTAGGGGTG
>JBFHVZ010000039.1:0-21164 GCA_041589295.1 Pseudomonadales bacterium | reverse complement strand
GCATAGGGCAGGGCGCTGGTAACAAGAATGCGACGCATGGTGTTCTTAGCTCACTTGAAATCAAGGAAAAAATAGCGCGGTAATATAGCGGATTTGTGGGGCTAGCTCTAGGGGGAGCAGCTTCTAGCGAGCCTGCGGCGCGCCCATGAAAGGCCTAAGGTGAGTGAAAGAAACCAAAGGCCAGTTGGCGCAGTGTGAGGTAAGACTGTAGAATTCCGACCAATTTTGTCGGGTTTGTGTAAGTTTTGCCCGATGCCTGTCTGTTTGAGGAGCAACCATGGCCGTTGATCAAGCCCTACGCAATGCAGTAGAAGATGCACTGAAATCCTATACCGATCCCTACCTTGAAACTGACTTGTTCAGCGCGGGTGCCATTCAATCGCTCGACATCCAGCAAGGCGAACAGGGTGCCGAGGTAACGGTACAGATTCATCTTGGCTATCCCAGTGAATACCTAAAAAACGGCATTTGCCAGATGCTGCAAATCGGCATCGAGAATGTGACCGGTGTGAGCAAGGCTACTGTTAACCTAAGTTGGTCGGTGGAGTCTCACAAAGCTCATGAGAACCTTGCCAATATTGCCAGCGTGAAAAACATCATTGCGGTTGCATCCGGCAAGGGTGGTGTGGGTAAGTCCACCACCTCGGTTAACCTTGCACTGGCTTTGGCTGCAGATGGTGCGCGCGTTGGTATTTTGGATGCCGATATTTACGGCCCCTCACAGGGCATGATGCTGGGTGTAGAGCCTGGTCGTAAACCTGAAACCATTGACGACAAGTTCTTTAAACCGGTGGAGGCGCTAGGCTTGCAAAGCATGTCTATGGCTTATTTGGTGACGGAAAACACGCCCATGGTATGGCGTGGGCCCATGGTCAGTGGCGCGTTGCAACAGCTTATTACCCAGACTCAGTGGCAAGACTTGGATTACCTGATTATCGATATGCCGCCGGGCACGGGTGATATTCAGCTCACGCTTTCGCAGAAGATTCCTGTGTCCGCCTCTGTGGTGGTAACAACGCCACAAGACGTCGCTTTATTAGATGCCAAGAAAGGCATTGAAATGTTCCGCAAGGTGAATATCCCTGTGTTGGGCGTGATCGAAAATATGTCGATTCATATTTGCGGCAACTGTGGTCATGCAGAGCATATTTTTGGTGAGGGTGGTGCTGACAAGATTGCCGCCGAATTCAACACTGAGATCTTAGGCTCGCTACCGCTATCCAAGTACATTCGCGAGCAATCTGATTCGGGCAAGCCTGTGGTGGCAGCCGATCCTGATTCTGAAGTAGCTATGTTGTACCGTCACGCTGCGCGCAATATGGCTGCCAAGCTGAGCAAGGTGGCTGGTGGCAATACGGTTCCAAACATTGAAATCAGCGACGACTAAACCCCTGCCGATCAATGACAAAGGGACTTGTCCCTTTGTCTGCTTCCTTTATAAGCCTCTGCTTAAATGACCTCCGACTAGCTCTAGGCTAAAAACAACCACAAACCAAGAGCAAACGATCCGCACAATAAGATGATATTCCACCTGCGTATAACTTCATTGTGACGGGCTCGGGGGTGGATTTTGTGGTGAGCCAAGAGCGCCCCTGCACAGGCTACAAGATTTAACTCAGCGAAAAATACAGCAATTACCTGAGAAATATCTACCGAGCTGGCGTGCGGTGCAGCAATGCTAGCTGCAATCGTAAATAACATGAAGCCAATGAGGGAGAGGGTTGTCGGTATGGCTGTGAGGACAAGCCAAATGGGCGAGGATTTCAAAAACGGTACCGCAGCAAAAGCCAAAAGCGGTAAGACGGTATTTAAGCAGTGGTAAGCTGTGCTTGATTTGACCAAAGTCATTAGGTGAGCAAAACACGCCGAATCTTGCGAGTCTTATGGCGCAGAGCCAACAGTGAATGGCCCGAAAAGGTTCCTGAGTGTTTAGATTGGGCTTGGGAGTGGCCTTGTAGCTCTATTCGCGGTCTTATTCGTGGCTCTAAGAGATGGCCATTGCGGCGATACTGCTATGGGCAACCATGGCTGAACCTAAAATCACACAGGTTGCCATTAAAACCTCGATAGCAACCAGAGATATGTGGCTTCTAATGCGGGACGCTATGGCTTTTATTTGGGCTTTGACCAACATTGTCTTCCTAATCAGGTTAACCAGCTAATCCTTATGCTGGCTCAAACAGCCTTTGTCCGCCGTTGGTATTCGGTGAGATTTTGTTAAGCGTTTGTAACGGCTTTGAACTAACGTTCTAGTAAGCCTTCGATATGCCGATGAGCACTATTGGCAAGAGCCTCAAGGTCGTAGCCGCCCTCAAGCAACGAAAGAATACGTCCTTGCGCATGCTCATTAGCCAAACTGGTGCACAGCTTGGTAAGCCAATAGAAATCATCCTCCATTAAATTAACCTCACCCAGTGGATCGCGCATGTGCGCATCAAATCCAGCGGATAGCAAAATAAGATCGGGCCTAAATTCATTGGCTTTTTTAATGAGAGGCTCTTCAACCAGTTTGCGGTAAGTCGCACCGTCGGTGCCACTACGTAAAGGAATGTTTAATACGTTGTCGTGTTTGTTTTGCCAGTGGGTGTATGGGAAGAAGGGGTGTTGAAAGGAGCTAACAACAAGCACGTCATCGCGGCCTTGGAATGCTTCGATGGTTCCATTGCCTTGGTGAACATCAAAATCAAAAATCATCACTTTATTAAAAGGCTTGGTGGTCAGCGCGTATTGCGCGGCCACTGCGATGTTATTGATAAAGCAAAAGCCCATGGTTTTTTTAGGTTCGGCATGATGACCCGGCGGGCGTACCGCACAGAAGGCGCGCTTAAATTCGCCACTGGAAATCGCATCTATAGCTTGCAAACCAGAGCCAACCGCTTCTTCTACTGCTTGTAGGGTGTCGTAGGATAGGGCGGTGTCTTCGTCGGCGTAGATCAAGCCTTTTTTGGGGGTCATTTGGTAGAGCTGATCAATATAGCCTTTGGTGTGAATCAATCGAAAAACGTCGGAATCGGCTTTGCGCGCATCTTCAACGCTGAGGTCTTGCCACAGTCCGCTTTCTCTTAATTTGGTTTCGATGGCCAAGCCCCGCAGAGGGCTTTCGGGATGTGTGGGCGGCACACTGTGCTGCTCATGGTCGGGATGATGTACAAAGAGTAATGACGACATGAAATAGCGGTTTCGTTTTTAAATTGCTTGAGCCATACGCGTTAAGTCTATATAACTCAAAACCTTTGTTGAAGATACCTGTTATTGGGAAAGCATGGGTACTCGTTGGTTAGAACAGTTTTTTGAGCCGTCCAAGATTGCGGTCATTGGTGCATCCGAGCGTAGTCGCAGCATGGGTGGTGCCGTTATTCAAAACTTAAAATCCGCTGGTTTTAAGGGAAAAATTTACGCCGTCAACGTGAAGCGTTATCGCGAGGTGCATGGGGTACCCTGTATTTCGCGCATTGGCCGCTTGCCTGCCGATGTCGATTTAGCGGTAATTTGTACGCCTGCGTACACCATAGAAAAAATCCTCAAGCAGTTGGGTCGTCGCGGCATCAAAGCTGTCATGATTTTAACAGGGGGGATTTCCCGCAAGCGCGCACGTATCTACCGCCCAGAAAAAGACCCGCTACGTAAACTCGCTCGCGAGTATGGCATTCGTATCCTAGGGCCGGATTGCATCGGCATCATGGTGCCGGACCGCAAACTCAATGTGAGTTACAGCCACATCAATGCATTACCAGGCAAGGTCGCCTACATTGGTCAGTCGGGAACACTGGCCTCGGCGTTATTAGACTGGGCATACGCACGAGGTATCGGCTTTAGCCACTTTTTAACTCTGGGTGACAGTGCCGACGTTGCCATTCCAGATGTACTGGATTACCTGAGCTCCCAGCGCCAAGTGCGGGCTATTATGCTGCATTTGGAAAATGTAACGGATGCGCAAAGTTTTGTTCGCTCTGTTAGAAATGCTTCTCGTAGTAAATTAATTCTGGCCATTAAAAGTGGTCGATTCCCTCAGTCACAAGCCATTCCTGACGTGGTGCCACCGGGTTTACGTCATCGCGACATGGTGTACGAGGCCATAATGTTGCGCGCAGGTATTATGCGCGTGGATTCAACCGAAGAGATGTTTGAGTCCGTAGAATCACTGACACGCATGAAGCCGTTACGCGGTGAGCGATTAGCCATTGTCTCAAACGGTAATGGCGGTGCGATTTTGGCAGTAGACCGACTGATGCACGACGGTGGGCGCTTGGCTGAATTAAGCGAGCATGCCATAGAAAAACTGTCAGAGATTTTACCGGCTTACTGGGGCCGCACGAACCCGATTGATTTAACACCGGATGCGGGTGCTGGTGTATTTAAGCAAGTGCTTGAGATATTAGAAAAAGAAGTTAACGTCGATGCCATTTTGGTTTTGTTTTCGCCAAACCAAGTGGTATCCAGTGTCGATGTAGCAAACACGGTTATAAACCACGGCAAATTTCATCAGAAAAATCTGCTAACCAGTTGGATGGGGGGCGAGTCGGTAGAGCGTGCGAGGCATTTGTTCGACGAAGCTGGTATTCCAACTTACGACACACCTGATCGCGCAATAAAAGCGTTTATGCACATGGTGCATCATCAGCGCAATCAAGAGTTACTAAGACAAACACCATCATCGTTAATGACTGATGTATCCATTAATCGCTTAGCAGCTAAAAGCATTGTGCAACGGGCGTTTGATGAGTCTCGAGACTATCTAACGGCGAAAGAAATTTACAACATACTGACTTATTACGGCTTTCACTGCGTGGAAACCGAATTTGTAGATGATATTCCTTCGTTGGCACAAGCCAATGTGCGCTTTCCAGCAGCCCTTAAAGCCATACATCAGGATTACTGCCATCCATTTGCATACGGCGATAACCCGAGAGATCGCTGGCGCGGGGTGGTAACCAACCTGCGCAGTGTAGATGACCTCAAAGAAGCTGCGCATGATCTAACAGAGCAGTTACAGCAGCGCTTCCCGCAAAGCAAACTGCATGGCTTTAGCTTGCAGCCCATGCGTCCAAGCGGTGACGCTGGGCAGTTTAGTATGGGTATTACCCGTGATTCGGTTTTTGGACCGATCATTCTGTTTGGCGGCGGCGGTGCCACGGCCAATATCATGGCTGACCGTCATATTCAGTTTCCACCGCTGAACGACGTATTAGCTCGACAGCTCATGCAAAAAACCCACATTTATCGTGTGTTGTGTGAGCGCAGTCTGAATCCAGAGCGTGACATTGAGCTGCTTTCGCAGTTATTGATTCGACTATCTCAACTGGTGGTAGACCTACCTAACCTTAAAGGATGCGAACTAAACGTTTTACTGCATCCAGTGGATGGCGCGGTTGTGCTGGGCATGGCGGCAGACCTAGGTCCGCCACACGAGCTATGTATTCGACCGTATCCAGCAGAGCTAGCTGAAACCCTGACATTACGCAGTGGCAAACCGGTTTTGGTGCGCCCTGTAAGAGGCGAGGACGAACCCGCTCTTAAACGCTTTCACGAAAACCTAAGCCCGGAGTCAATCCGCTATCGCTTCTTTACGTCGCGTCGAAACTTCCGCCATCGTGAGCTGGCCATGTTCGCGCAGATTGATTACAACCAAGAGATGGCCTTTATCGCAGTGGATGAAAGCTTGGACGAACCGGAGATTATCGGGGTGGTAAACACTTGGACTGATGCGGATCGAGTTCAAGCTGAGTTCTCTGTCATCATTGCTGACCAATTGGCGGGCGAGGGGTTGGGTAAATCGCTGATGCAGAAGATGATTCAGTACTGCCGTGACAAGGGCACGATTGAGATGATGGGCACGGTATTAGCGGACAACCGCCCCATGTTAGGCCTAGCCAAGCGCCTTGGCTTTGAGCAAACACGCAATATTTCATCCGATGTGACTGAAATTGTCCTACCCTTAAATAAGCCTACTGAAGACTGGCAGAAGTCACGCATTCAGAAGCTAAGGGAGAATCCGTACTGATTCTCTACCTAAGGCCAGTCATCGGACTAGGGACTCACTCCATCGGGTGAGTCTTTTTTGTACGGTTGTTCATAAAACTTAGTTGGCCAAATCGGTTTTTAGGGCATTGTGTGCGGATAGGAAACAAAGCGCCTTTATGTGATTAAGCCTGCTGAACTGCTAAGCGGCTTTTGCTAGGATACAGGCCATAATTAAAAACATCGCTATATTGTCGTCTCTCTGGGGAACTGATTTTGATTAAAGTATTGGTTGTTGATGACCACGACTTAGTACGAATGGGCATCGTTCGCTTGTTAGAAGATAGCGAACGCATTCAAGTTGTGGGTGAAGCGAACAGTGGCGAACAAGCCATTGAAGCTGTTAAAGAGTTAGATCCTGATGTCGTGCTAATGGACATTCGCATGCCAGGTATTGGTGGTCTTGAGGCAACACGTAAATTGTTACGCCTCAACGAAGACATCAAGGTGATTGCCGTCACCGCTTGCGGTGAAGACCCGTACGCCACTCGCTTATTGCAAGCTGGTGCGGCTGGGTATATGACGAAAGGTGCTACTGCCGACGAAATGGTGATGGCCATCCTAAAGGTTAAATCTGGCCAACGCTATATTAGCCCAGAGATTGCGCAGCGCATGGCGCTTAAGCCGTTTGATAGCCAAGAATCAGCCTGTCCATTTGATGTGCTGTCTGATCGAGAAATGCAAATCGCAATGAAAATTGTGAATTGCGAAAAGGTGCAAGATATTTCGGATGCGCTTTTCTTGAGCCCAAAAACAGTTAATACCTACCGCTACCGCATATTCGACAAACTGAGTATTTCCAGCGACGTTGAATTGACCCGCCTAGCCATTCGCCATGGTATTATCGACGCTGAATTGGCATCGTAATAAGGGCTTGTTAAGCAAAAACCTGCATGGCATTTGATGCAAAATCTTTTTTGCCCACGCTTAGTACTAAACCCGGCGTCTACCAGATGTTCGACGCCGAAGGTGTACTTCTCTATGTGGGCAAGGCAAAAAACCTTAAAAATCGCGTCTCGAGTTATTTTCGTAGTAATGGTTTAAACGCCAAGACCGTGGCGCTAATTCAGCGCATAGACAGCATTCAGACGACGATTACGGGCAGCGAAACCGAAGCACTGCTGCTGGAGCAAAATTTAATTAAGGCTGAAAGACCGCCTTACAACATTTTGCTCAAGGATGATAAATCCTACCCCTATATTTTTATTTCTAATCATAAATTCCCTTTATTGACCATGCGCCGTGGAAAGAAAAATCGCCATGGCACCTACTTTGGTCCATTTCCTAGTTCAGTTTCTGTGCGCGAAAGCATCACGTTTTTGCAGCGTCTATTTAAATTACGCAATTGCGAAGACAGCTATTTTAACAATCGCTCAAGGCCATGTTTGCAATATCAGATTGGACGTTGCAGTGCGCCTTGCACTGGCGAAATATCAGCCGATGATTACGCTGCTGACTTGCGTCACGCAGAACTATTTTTACAAGGCAAGAATCAAGATTTGCTGAGCGAATTACAGCAGCAGATGGATCAAGCCGCCGAACAGCTTGCCTTTGAACGCGCTGCTGAAATTCGTGATCAAGTACAATATTTACGACGCGTACAAGAACAGCAATCTATTGATGCGCAGCAGGGCAATATTGATGTGCTGGCAGTCCATATAGAGCAGTCTATTTGCGCGGTGCACCTTGCAATGGTTAGGCAGGGGCGCATGCTCGGCAGCAAAGTTTTCTACCCCAAATTAAATATGGAAGAAGACGAGCAGGAAGCACTCAATGCCTTTATTGCGCAATATTATTTATCTTTGGGTCACGAAGTGCCCGATGAAATCATTACCTCCCATCCTCTTAGTGATGCTGCGGTGCTAACGGCCGCTTTATCAGAAAGACGAGGGCGCAAGGTGAGGCTGACACAACAAGTTCGCTCTGATCGAATGGGGTGGTTGCGTATTGCTCAAAACAACGCACAAGAGGCGGTGCGCATGCGCATGCAAGATAAGCTGCAAATTGCCGATCGCTATTTAAGTTTGAAGCAAGAACTAGAGCTTGATCGCATACCTATGCGCATGGAATGTTTTGATATTAGCCATAGTCACGGCGAAGCGACCGTCGCATCGTGTGTGGTATTTGATCAAAACGGTCCGCAAAAATCTGAGTATCGCCGTTTTAATATCTCTGGCGTACAAGCCGGTGATGATTATGATGCCATGCGACATGCGCTAACACGTCGCTTCAAAAAAGTCAGTGAAGATGGCAAAAAGCCAGACTTACTATTAATTGATGGTGGCAAAGGGCAGGTGAGTATCGCACTTGAAGTGCTTCAGGCTTTAGATTTAACCGATATCCCCATACTAGGCGTTTCAAAAGGCACTAGCCGAAAACCGGGCTTGGAAACACTGCTGATGGATGGCGCTCAATTCACTCTGGACTCCGCATCGCCTGCATTGCATTTAATTCAGCACATTCGCGACGAGGCTCATCGTTTTGCG
The DNA here is from genome assembly GCA_041589295.1 of Pseudomonadales bacterium. Classification (GTDB taxonomy): domain Bacteria; phylum Pseudomonadota; class Gammaproteobacteria; order Pseudomonadales; family Oceanobacteraceae; genus Bermanella. Next base: position 12,660 of record JBFHVZ010000039.1, on the reverse strand, counting down.
ATCACTAGTAATCGCTTTCAAGTAAGCAAGGCGCGCAGACGTTCGGCGCTAGAAGGTATTCCTGGCGTCGGTCCAAAGCGGCGACGGGAGCTAATACGTTTTTTTGGTGATGCGCAGCAGGTACAATCAGCCAGTGCTAGCGAAATCGCCAAAGTGCCAGGCATTAGCCAGAAGTTAGCGCAAGAAATTTACGACGCGCTGCACGAACATTGATACGCGAAACCGTATACAATGCACGAACAATTGTTCACCCACCTTTGGGTGAAGTCTAAATTTGAAACCAGCTTGAGAGAGAAGTATGCCCATCAACCTGCCTAATATCCTGACGCTGTTACGGGTCATTTTGATTCCGGTATTGGTCTTGGTTGCCTATTTGCCCATTGAGTGGGCGTGGTTCGGCGCTGCCTTTGTATTCTGGGTGGCCTGCATTACGGACTACTGGGATGGCTACTTAGCCCGTAAGATGAATTTAATGACACCGTTCGGCGCGTTCTTAGACCCAGTCGCTGACAAGCTTATTGTGGCAGTAGCCTTGGTTATCTTGGTTGGTCGTGACGCCTCTATTTGGCTAACCTTGCCAGCCGTGGTGATCGTCGGTCGTGAGATCGTTATTTCAGCCCTGCGCGAATGGATGGCAGAAATGGGTAAGCGGGCCAGCGTCGCGGTTAGTTTTATCGGCAAGGCCAAAACCCTTATGCAAATGGTCGCTATTACGGGCCTCTTGGGTATTCAGCCAATCGGGCAGCAGGGTCTGATCGTATCGGATATTCTTTATACAATCTCGCTTGCTTTGCTTTACGGCGCTGCCATTTTGACTCTGTGGTCAATGATGATTTACCTAAAAGCAGCATGGCCAGAACTAAAATCTCACGCCTAGTGTTTTTAAACTAAAAACAGCCGTAAGTAACTCTGAAATAAGGAAATTTTTCCTTGACAGGGTAAGCGAAGTCGCTAGAATGTGCGTCCGTTGTCAGGGCAATCTCGGCAACGGAATTTGAATTCTTGTCTCTTTTCAGGATTTCATTTGCGGGAATAGCTCAGTTGGTAGAGCACAACCTTGCCAAGGTTGGGGTCGCGAGTTCGAGTCTCGTTTCCCGCTCCAATCTTTTTAGATTGTTTGGCGCGGTAGCAAAGTGGTTATGCTGCGGATTGCAAATCCGCCGACGCCGGTTCGATTCCGGCCCGCGCCTCCACAACTTGCTGAAGACTTATGTTTTTTAGCTAACCATCCTGCCCGGGTGGTGAAATTGGTAGACACGACAGACTTAAAATCTGTTGACCATTTGGTCGTGCCGGTTCAAGTCCGGCCCCGGGCACCATTTCCCCCTTCGAATTTTGGTGTAAAGCAAAAAGCCAGCTGCGCTTTCGATGTAGTTTGTGGCATGCTTACTCCGCTGTTTCTAGTGCTGATACGTCAGCCCATTAAAACAATAAAAAGACAGGGACTTACCATGCTCAAAAAAGCCGCATTTTCTTGCTTAATTATTTCTGCCTCTTCCGTCAGTCTTGCCGCTGATACTGCGTACTATGTCGGTATGGATGCATTCTTTGGCTCACAAAAACAGACTTATGATGCTTCTGGCAATGAGACCAGTGAATCTGCCAGCGCCGGAGGTGGTTCAATCAACCTAGGTTATCGTTTTACAGATAACGATCGCTTTGAGGTTGAATTTACGAAAGTGGAGTCGGAAATTGATTCTGACGACACCAAGATGGAAGGCATTGATTTTGACTGGTCTTTTGTCGTGCTCCCACAATCATCTTTTTACCCATATCTAGAAGCCGGTTTTGGTTTGTATGAATACAAGCAAACTAAAAGTTTATCGGATGACAACGAAAACTTAGGCGGCATCGCTATTAACTTCGGTTTTGGCGCAATATATGAATTAGAGAAAAGCATAGAGCTTGATGCGTCTTATCGCTTTAAAGGCATCGGCTGGGAAGAAACCAAGTTTGATCAAAAGATTTCCAATGACATCGGCAAGCTGGTTTTAGGTGCTCGTATTCTTTTTTAATGATTAGCACGCAAGATTAGTGTTAATTAGTGCTGAATCCATTGGAGATGGGCGACACGCGTAGCTCAAGATCCAATGGATTTTTTTTGTCGGTAGAAAACTGTTTTGTCGTGTTTTGATTAGGCTTAGGCGAAATGACCTGCCAGTGGCCATGGGGAACTATCCAACTACTTTGAAAGTGCTGCTGCCTATCCGAAACCGTTGTCATCGCAGATAGGCTTACTTCACTATTCATTTCACTCAAGTACTTAACACTCACTTCTAACGTATTATCCGCCAGTGTTACAGGTGCATCAAAAAACGGATACAAGAACGTTTTATCCACACGAAGCGTGGCCGCCTTGTGTTCTGTCAGGCGAAAACTATTTAGAGGAAAGTCGGTTTTACTTTGGGTGGTATAGCGAATGATTCCCTTGGGTTGTGAGTGGCGAATTTCTACAAGATATGAACGTGCTGGGCGATCAATTTGCTCTAGGGTGGCCAGCACATTGTTCAGCTTATCAGCAGGTGCATACAACAGTAGGCGATTGCGATCTTGGGTCACGACCATGTCTTGTGGAATCATTGGTGTGATGAGAGCCAGCGCTTCGTCTGCTGATATATGATGCAATTCTACCAGCGTCACCTGATCTTTTTTGGCATCACACCCCGCTAGAACCCCAGCCAGCAATAATAAACTAAGCAAGGCGCAACTTAGCGAGACAGAGCTTAGCAGTGTATGACTCAGAGATGCAGCTCTCGTCCTTCTGCGCACGGTGTTGCATGATCCCACCATGATTTAAATTTCTCCATAAAAGTATGCACTCTAGCGCGATCGCCAAAGCAGCATCGGACATCATGGCCTTCAAAGTCTAACCAGCCTAATCCATCAAACACCCAGTGATTCGGAACACTGGTTTTCGCAATGCGAATATCAACAAAAGACGGCAGTCGCTCTTGCAGCTCAACCAAAGGATGATGACTAGGGCGTAAGCCATGGCTTAACAAGATATACACTTTGAAGTAGCGTTTATTCTTAGCTAGCGACTTAATTTTTTCATGCAGGGCAGTGTAGCGGCTTAAAGGATGATCTAAGTTTTTAAAGCATAAAACCAAAGCGCGCTCGGTTTGCGACAAGAACAAATCTACGTAACCCTTGGCTTCAAATAAACTTTGAGTTTGAATGCCTGCATCGTCTCGCCCAAGCTCGTACCATTCTACTGCGTCAGAGTCGTTTAGAAGTGGCTCGCTGGACTGCGACTTTAGTGGTGCTTTAAGTGGCTTCACCATGTCCACATGGGGAATGGCTGCATCGTCATAAGGCTTTGAAAAAGCTTTGTAGCCCAAAGATGAATAAAATCCGTAGGCGTGACATTGAGCACTTAACTGAATGGCAGAAAACTTACGCTTTAGCGCTTCTTTTTCTGCTGCCTCCATGAGCATGCGGCCAACACCAAAGCCGCGGTAATCATGGCGCACCGCCATGCGTCCAATTTTAGCCGGCCCATCGCTGTTGGAGGGAGGAATCAAGCGAGCACAACCAATGGCGCGCTCACCAGCTGTTGCAAGTAGGTGCAGGCATTGGTCATCCAGACCATCCCACTCTAGAGATTCCGGCACACGCTGCTCCTCTACGAACACCTTGTGACGTATCTCCTTGAGCGCATCTTGCTTATGGCACCAGTCAACCAGCGTAACTTGAATTCCTAACATATAGAATGACCACCTCTACGTTCAGTGTAGCCTAGGCTTCTAATTCATCTAGGTATACGAGATTGGCGTTGAATAGGTCAATTAATGCAGCTTGGGCCGACGCATCACTGAGCAGTGGCGCGATAGCCTCAATTTCCGTATGTCGTTGATTGGCAATTACCTTAATGAGCTTGGCCGCTTGCTCTTGGTAGCCCTCGATCAACTCACCATTGGCAAATAGCAAGGTCTCACCACTGTCCTCAAGGTAGGCCAGCCTCGACATTTCATTTGTGACTATGTGTGTCGCCTCTTCAAGCACGGGCTCTAATTCATCCCATTCAAGGGGTTCTTCAAGTGTTTCGACTAGGTCTGGGTATTTAGGCTCAGTCATATAGCTGGCCAACCAGCATTTAATTTGCTCGCGATCATTAGCTGCAGCAAGCAGCATCTGCTGCACTCGATCCACAGCGTCCTCATCTATTGCACCACTGCTCTGAGAGCAATCTTTCAGGTCGCCATCGCTATAGCGATCTTCTTCCGTTAAGTCCAAGCCGACATAGTCTGTATAGCTGCGCAAAACATCCGCGCGGCTTGGTGCTCTAAAGCCTATGGAAAAAGTCATGCAATCGTTTTGAGCCACGCCGTTGTGGGCGTATAAAGGGGGCAAGTAAAGCATGTCACCGGGGTTGAGCACCCATTCTTCTTCGACGCTCATTTCGCTTAAGATACGAAGCGGTGTTTCATCCAGCGTTGTTGTATCGCAGTCGCACTTAGGGCCTACCTGCCACTTTCTTTGGCCTTGGGCTTGCAATAAAAAAACATCGTAATTGTCATAGTGCGGCCCAACACTGCCGCCTTTAGGTGCAAAAGACACCATTAGATCGTCACGCCGCCAGCTTGGAACAAAATCAAACAAGGATAGAATATCAGCAAGTTCAGGCACCCAGTGATCCGCACCCTGAATGAGTAGCGTCCATTTTTCTTTCGGAAGGTTAGTGAAAGTTGACTCATTAAAAGGGCCGTTGAGCAATTCCCACTTATGATTTGGGCCGTTTTCCAGAATGATGCGAGACTCAACATCTTCTTCTAAAGAAAGGCCTGCTATTTCATCCGGGTCAACCGGTGACTCAAAATTCGCAAATGCATTTCGAATCAGTACAGGTTTTTTCTGCCAATAATTTGCTAAAAAATCAGCAATACTTAAGTCACCTAATTGTTTCATCACTGCCTACTTTTTGAATGTGTTTTCAATTGATATTCAAAACGAAAAAACCGCCAAAGAAGGGCGGTTTTTTCGTGGTAGCATTTTGCGTGCACTGCTTGCAAGGGCAATCGCTCCGCATTTCAAACAACAAAAATGCTTAGATTGCTTTAGCTTGTTCCGCAGCATTACCTGTATAGGTGGCTGGCGTGAGTGCAATCAAAGCATCTTTTTCTGCCTGCGGTAACTCCAAGGTATCAATGAAGTCCAGCATCATTTGCTGTGTAATCACTTGGCCGCGGGTAAACGCCTTGAGTTTTTCGTAAGGCTGCTCAATACCAAAACGACGCATCACAGTTTGAATTGGCTCAGCCAAAACCTCGTACGCATTATCTAAGTCTTCAGCCAAACGCTTTTCGTTAACCTGAAGTTTGCTAATGCCTTTTAGAGAGGCTTGGTAAGCAATTAAGCTGTAGCCAATACCTACGCCCATATTGCGCAGTACAGTGGAGTCAGTCAGATCACGCTGCCAGCGAGAAATAGGCAGTTTTTGCGCTAAGTGAGACAATACAGCGTTAGCAATACCCAAGTTGCCTTCGGAGTTTTCAAAGTCGATTGGGTTTACTTTGTGCGGCATGGTAGAAGAGCCCACTTCGCCAGCGATGGTTTTTTGCTTGAAGTAACCATTAGAAATGTATGCCCAAATATCACGATCAAAGTCGATCAAGATAGTATTGAAGCGAGCAATGGCATCAAACAATTCTGCGATGTAATCATGAGGCTCGATTTGCGTGGTGTATGGGTTAAAAGTCAAACCAAGGCTTTCAACAAACACCTTCGCATTTTCTGCCCAATCCACATCTGGGTACGCAGAAATGTGCGCATTGTAGTTACCTACAGCGCCGTTAATTTTACCAAGCAATTCAACCTGCTTAACTTGGTTGATTTGACGACGCATACGCGCGGTCACGTTAGCCATTTCTTTACCCAGAGTGGTAGGCGAGGCAGTTTGACCGTGAGTGCGTGACAGCATTGGAAGATCGGCGTGCTCATGGGCCAATTTGGCAATGGCTTCTGACACTTGCTCCATGTAAGGCAGTACAACTTGATCGCGACCTTCTTTTAGCATCAATGCGTGAGACAAGTTATTAATGTCTTCGGACGTACAAGCAAAGTGAACGAATTCAGTGACTGCTTTAAGCTCCGCGTTGGTTTCGATTTTTTCTTTGATGAAGTATTCAACCGCTTTCACATCATGGTTTGTGGTTGCTTCAATGTTTTTGATGGCTTGTGCATCTTGTTCGGAGAAGTTGGCCACAATTGCATCTAACAGCGCATTGGCTTCGGCGCTGAATGCAGGCACTTCGGTGATCGCTTCGTGCTGAGACAGGCGCTGCAGCCAACGAATTTCAACCTCAACACGGCACTTGATAAGGCCGAATTCGCTGAAAATCGAGCGTAATTCAGAGGTTTTGCTGCCGTAGCGACCATCAACTGGAGACACAGCGGTTAGGGCGGATAATTCCATAAAAGGCTCACTCTAACGAATAGCTATACAAGCTAAAAATAGAATAGGGGTGAAAATTAGGCGCGGATTATACCGGAAAATACCTAACAACGCAGCACTGGTGGCTGCGTTAGTGCCTATCAAGCAGGCTCCGCAAGCCTTACTCGCCCAAGGCTCGACTGGCACTGCGGTTTAAGCGCTTACGATTGAATAGCAATTGCCAGCGACGGCCACCCATTTGGCGCCATAATATGGCAGCGCGCACACCACTTAACAGCAAGGCTCGTATTTTATGGGCATTCTTGGGGTTTTGGAGATGCTGTGCATTACCGGTGACATGGATGCGGAAGCGAAATGTGCTCAGCGTGTCCTGATATAAGCCAGATAGATTAGCCAGCAGATTTTCATGGGTCGTGTGAAAATGCTCAGCTTGACGCTTAGCGGATTCCACCCCACGACCAATGGACTGCATCATGGACTTACTCTTTCGCAGCTTACTCTCGAGGTGAAGAATACTTAGCGCGTAGCGTATGACATCTGGGCTGCTGCCAGTGCGGGATTTACCATCCGTCAGGAATCGAACCTCTTTTAGACCTGTGCGCAGGTTTTCAGGGTCTGTACCGTATATCTCGGTCACAGACCTAGGGTTGATATCCATTAAACTCTCAATGCACACCTTAAGGCTGGCTTCGTTGCATTGACCCGTTTTAGCGATTTGCTCAACCAAATGCGCTGCTTGGAATAGACCTGCTAACGCAATGGTTTGATTGTTTATGCGCTGGCGCTTATCCATTATTGAACGCCCTCATTCATGGCGGCCAATGCCTCTGTGCTTGCGGGCTCAATGGTCTCTATAACACCGCCACCTAGGCAAACTTCTCCATCATAGAAAACGACTGATTGACCGGGGGTGGCGGCACGCTGAGGTTCGTCAAACTCAACCCTATAGGTGCCTTGATCTTTATAGATAACGCAAGCCTGATCACTTTGGCGATAGCGAATTTTAGCTGTACAGCGTTTAGGGAACTCAGGCTCTTGTGCAGACACCCAAAAGATTTGATGGCTCTCAATGGCTTGTGAAAACAGCATAGGGTGTTGTGCGCCTTGACCAACCACCAGCACGTTACGCTCTAGGTCTTTGTGTACCACATACCAAGGTGCTTCGCCATAGTTCTTGGTGCCGCCAATACCGATGCCCTGACGCTGACCCAAGGTGTAGTACATCAAGCCCTGATGATCACCAATTACCTCTCCGGAGTCAGTTTCAATCTTACCAGGCTGGGCAGGCAGGTATTGCTGCAAAAAGTCCTTAAAGCGGCGCTCGCCAATAAAGCATATGCCGGTACTGTCTTTTTTGCGGGCAGTGGCCAACTGCTGTTCTTCGGCTATGCGACGCACTTCTGGCTTTTCGAGCTCGCCTACGGGGAATAGCGTCTGAGCAATTTCCTTTTCACCAACGGCGTGCAAAAAGTAGCTTTGATCCTTGTTGCTGTCTAAGCCCCTCAGCAATAGCGCCTCACCAGTAGGGGAATGGCCACGTCGAACATAGTGACCAGTGGCGATTAGATCAGCCCCAAGCGTCTTTGTGTAATCTAAAAACGCTTTAAATTTAATTTCGCGATTGCAAAGAATGTCCGGATTCGGAGTGCGCCCAGCTTTGTATTCTTCAAGGAAGTGTTCAAATACGTTATCCCAGTATTCTGCGGCGAAATTGGCTTTGTGTAGTTTGATCCCTAGTTTATCGGCCACAGCCTGTGCATCTGCCAAGTCTTCCATGGCGGTGCAGTAATCAGTGCCGTCATCTTCATCCCAGTTCTTCATGAACAAGCCTTCCACTTGATACCCTTGCTCAAGCAGCAAATGGGCAGAGACGGAAGAGTCGACGCCACCTGACATGCCGACTATGATTTTAAGGCTGGAATTATCGGTCATCTTTTGGGTGCTCATAAATTACTTCTAAAGGATAGCGCTTTTTGTCCAAGGCATCTCGAATGCATTGAATAACTAGCGGGCTGCGTGCCTGCCCGCTGCTAACTAGCTCATCCAAGGTCAACCAACGTGCGGCCAAAATACCATCATCCAGCGGGCTGTCTGGATGATGTTTAACTGCCTCACCTACGAAACAGTGGCGATGATAGGTTACGCCGTTTGCTGGGGCGAAATAGGTATACAAGCCTTGATAATGGGTAATATCGATTTCCCAGCCTGTTTCCTCAAAGCACTCCCGTTTTGCCGCCGCTATGAGTGAGGTGTCGTCTGCCTCTAAATGGCCTGCAGGCTGATTAAAAACCAATTGGCCCGTGAATTTATCCGTCTCTTCAACCAATAAGAAGCGGCCTTCTTTTTCAATAACGGTGGCGACTGTGCTGTTTGGGGTCCAGCGCATTGGGGAATCCTAGGTCTTTTTGCGGCGCGACATCTTACCGGATTTGGAATTATCGGCAAAATGCTTACGCGAGCTTGCACCACCTGATTTAGAGACACTCTGTTTTATATCGCGCCCGTGCTTTTTACTAGGCTTACTACCGAACCCTGCTGGCCGACCTGCCTTATTAGGCGTTTTTGGGGCAGGGTCTGGAACATGAATGACCGAATATTCCCCTGGCTGCAGGTTGTGCAAGCCCCAGTCACCTACGGCAGCGCGAACCAGTCTAAGCGTTGGAAACCCAATGGCGGCCGTCATGCGCCTAACCTGACGATTGCGTCCTTCGGTGATTTCTATTTGTAGCCAAGTCGTCGGGATGTTTGCGCGAAAACGTACGGGCGGGGTGCGCGGCCAAAGAGTCGGCTCGGGAATAAGTTTTACTTGGGCAGGACGGGTAGGGCCATCTTTAAGCTCTATGCCTTTTCGCAGCTTATCGAGGTCTTGTGCGCTTGGTAAGCCCTCCACCTGCACCCAATAGACCTTGGTAGCCTTATGGTTGGGATGTGCAATCTCATGCTGAAGCTGACCATTATCTGTCAGCAATAATAAGCCTTCAGAGTCATAGTCCAATCGTCCCGCGGGGTAAACATCAGGAAGAGGGATGTAGTCCGCCAGTGTTTGTTTATCCGAGTCTTCCGGTTTCGAAAACTGAGACATCACCTGATAAGGCTTATTAAATAAAATAAGTTGAGCCATGCTGCGTGTAATAAAACTACCAAATTGGTGCGTAATACTAGGCTAATTGCCTACGTTCTGTAAAAAAACTACAGAAAGGCATGTTGAATATAACATCCCATGATATACTCACGCCCCAAAATAGACCGCTACCCCATGGCTAACACGCGATTTCAATGCTTTAGTTATAGCAGTGGGGTGACTAGAAAGCGGCGCAACATCAGGAATGCAGACGACCAAAAGTCGTCTGGGTTTGGCCCCATAGGATGTAATCAAGTTCGATCAAAAGTCGTTCTAAACCGAGTTTATGGCGCATTAGCCGCAAAGCTTTAGGATCTACAATGAGCACTCAAACACCTAAGATTATTTATACAGAGACTGATGAAGCACCTGCACTCGCGACATACTCTCTGCTCCCTATCATCAAAGCCTTTACCAAGCCTGCAGGCATCTCCGTAGAAACCCGAGATATTTCCTTGGCTGGTCGTATTATTGCTGCTTTCCCTGAGTACTTGACGGAAGAGCAGCGCCAGTCAGACGCACTGGCAGAACTGGGTGAACTTGCTAAGACCCCAGAGGCAAACATCATCAAATTGCCTAACATCAGCGCATCAATTCCGCAGCTTGCGGCTGCTATTGCAGAGCTCCAATCGCAAGGTTACGCGCTTCCTAACTACCCAGCGGAAGCCAAAACAGACGAAGAAGCGGATATTCAAAAACGTTATGCCAAAGTTTTGGGTAGCGCAGTAAACCCTGTTTTACGCGAAGGTAACTCAGATCGTCGTGTAGCTGCACCTGTCAAAGAATTTGCTAAGAAAAACCCACACTCTATGGGTGCTTGGAGCAAAGATTCAAAAAGCCATGTTGCACACATGAACAGCGGTGACTTCTACGGCAGCGAGCAATCTTACATCATGACTGATGCTGATAAGGTTGATATCGTATTTGAATCTGAATCAGGCGAGAGCAAAATACTAAAAGCAGGACTTGCGTTAGAGAAAGGCGAAGTACTGGATGCAGCAGTAATGAGCTGCGCAGAATTACGTGAGTTCTACGCAAAAGAAATTGAAAAAGCCAAAGAGGAAGGCGTACTGCTTTCTCTGCACTTAAAAGCCACCATGATGAAAGTCTCTGACCCAATCATGTTTGGCCATGCAGTCTCTGTTTATTACAAAGATGTATTTGAAAAGTACGCAGACGTATTCGCACAACTAGGTGTAAACCCAGACAATGGCTTGGGCGACGTTTACGCTAAAATCAAAAAGCTACCTGCTGAACAAAAAGCAGAAATCGAAGCGGCAATTCAAGATATCTACAAGCAGCGACCAGCTCTGGCTATGGTCGATAGTGATAATGGCATCACCAACCTGCATGTACCAAATGACATTATTGTTGATGCATCCATGCCTGCCGCCATTCGCGCGTCTGGTCGCATGTGGGGCCCAGACGGGAAAATGCATGACACCAAGGCAATGATCCCTGATCGTTGCTACGCTGAAATCTTTCAAGAAACGATTTCATTCTGCAAAGAAAATGGTGCTTTTGATGTTGCCACCATGGGCAACGTATCTAACGTTGGCTTAATGGCCCAAAAGGCAGAAGAGTACGGCTCTCATGATAAAACATTTAAAATTGCTGAAGCGGGCCGTGTGAAAATCATTGCAAGCAATGGTGATGTTTTAACAGACCACGCTGTTGCAGCAGGCGACATCTGGCGCGCCTGCCAAACAAAAGATGCACCCATTCGCGACTGGGTTAAATTAGCAGTATCCCGCGCTCAAGCAACCGGTCAACCAGCCATCTTCTGGCTAGATGAGAAGCGTGCACACGACGCTAATCTGATCAAAATTGTTAACGAGAGTTTGCGCGATCACGATACAGCCGGACTAGATATTCAAATCAAATCTCCAGTTGAAGCTATTCGTTACACCTTGGCGCGTGTTAAAGCAGGTCAAGACACAATTTCTGTGACAGGTAATGTATTGCGTGATTACCTAACCGACCTTTTCCCAATTTTGGAATTAGGTACCAGTGCCAAAATGCTTTCTATTGTGCCTTTGCTGGCAGGCGGCGGCCTTTACGAAACAGGCGCAGGTGGCTCAGCACCAAAGCATGCACAACAACTGGTTGAAGAAAACCATTTGCGCTGGGATTCACTGGGTGAATTCTTGGCGCTTGCGGTATCGCTAGAAGATCTAGGTCGCAAGACAGACAATCAAAAAGCTTTAGTGCTTGCTGATGCTTTAAGTCAGGCAACAGGCCACTTCTTGGATCACAACAAATCACCAAGTCGCGGTGTGGGCGAACTGGATAACCGAGGCAGCCATTACTATTTGGCACTTTACTGGGCAGAGGCGTTAGCGGAACAAACTAAAGATGCTGACTTGAAAGCCTTATTTGAGAAAGTCGCCAAGGAACTGAACGACAAGCGCAGTGCAATTGTTGCGGAGCTAAGTGCCTGTCAAGGTAACAGTGTGGAACTGGGTGGGTATTACCATCCTGAAGCCGCCAAGGCTGAGAAGGTAATGCGCCCTAGCCAAAGTTTTAATGGCATTATTGACGCAATGCTTTAACCGTTAAAGCAAAGCACAAAAAAGCCCGGAAATTCCGGGCTTTTTTGTGCTTAATTTTTTGCGCTTAAACTGAATGAGGCACTTAAGCGCTTTATCTTCTTAGCTTGTTCAGATAATTAGCTAGGTTCGCCTAGTACTTTTTCAGCATGAGCTTCTGCGGTAACGTGTTCGCCGGTGGTTGCATCTAAGGGCATAATATTGATAGCGTGGGTACCCTTATCGCTGGGCTTGGTTTCAAACTCGACCGCCTGACCGGCTTTTAAGGTTTTATAGCCTTCAACTTGAATGGATGAGTAATGAGCGAAAAGGTCCTCGCCACCGTCATCGGACAAGATAAATCCATAACCTTTGGCGTTGTTAAACCATTTCACTTTCCCTGTTTGCATGTTTCGTACTCCATAACCGGACTTGTAATTCTTATTATTGAGCCCATATAGGCTTTATCTGACAAAGGGATATGATGGTCTCTGCCAGAAGTATGCGCAGACGGGCTCGCATTAGCTGAAAGCTACAGTGTGGCAATCTTTCAGCTTTGTCAAGGGTGTTTTCTGGCTTTTTGCCATATTGATAATTTAGTGATTTTATAGTCTATG
>JBFHVZ010000038.1:0-21478 GCA_041589295.1 Pseudomonadales bacterium | reverse complement strand
ACGACGCCGACAGTGTAGAAGCCGTTGAGGAAGAACTGGCTGGCCTAAAAGCTCAGTTGGAAGTACTGGAATTCCGTCGCATGTTCAGCGGCGAAACCGACGAATGTAACGCCTACTTGGATATCCAAGCCGGTTCAGGCGTCACAGAAGCCCAAGACTGGGCCGAAATGATGCTGCGCATGTACTTGCGTTGGGGCGAAGCCAAAGGCTTTAAAGTCGAACTGATGGAATGTACCGGCGGTGACGTAGCTGGCATCAAAGGCGCGACCATTCGTTTTGAAGGTGAATATGCCTTTGGTTGGCTACGTACCGAAATCGGTGTACACCGCTTAGTGCGTAAATCACCGTTCGACTCCAGCGGTCGTCGTCATACCTCGTTTGCGTCTGTGTTTGTGTCGCCAGAAATCGACGACAACATCGAGATCGAAATCAACCCAGCGGATTTACGCATCGACGTTTATCGCGCCTCGGGTGCGGGTGGTCAGCACGTTAACCGGACTGAGTCTGCGGTGCGTATTACCCACGAACCATCGGGCATTGTGGTGCAGTGTCAGAACGACCGCTCGCAACACAAAAACAAAGACCAAGCCATGAAACAGCTGAAAGCCAAGCTGTACGAAATGGAAGTACAAAAGCGCAACGCCGAAAACCAAGTGTTGGAAGACAGTAAATCCGACATCGGCTGGGGCAGCCAGATTCGTTCTTACGTACTGGATGACTCACGCATTAAAGACCTGCGCACCGGGGTTGAAAACCGCAACACCCAGCAAGTGTTAGACGGTGCGTTAGACCCGTTTATTACTGCATCCCTTAAAGCAGGTTTGTGATTTAGGTGTAACGCTCGACGGGAGACGGAAGACGCTGTTAAGTCTTCGTCTTTCACTGGGAATGTTTTTTTGTAAGAGGCTCGCCTCGAGCCGAAAGCGGTTTAGATGTTTTTTAAATCGCGTCGGGGGCGACGCTCCTACACATTATAGAAATTGAATTTAGCGTCAGACGGCCGACTCCTGACGTCTGACTGACTATTGACCAGGAAACAAAAATGACTGAACAACGTGATGAAAACAAATTGATCGCAGAGCGTCGTAGCAAATTAAGCGAATTGCGCGACGGTTGTAAGGCTAATGGTCACCCTAACGATTTCGACCGCAAAGATTTGGCGGCCGATCTGCAAAAGCAATTTGGTGAGTTGTCCAAAGAAGAATTAGAAGCCAAAAACCATCAGGTTTCTGTGGCTGGCCGTGTGATGGCACAAGGCGGTCCATTCCGTCGCATTACCGATGCGTCTGGTGGTATTCAGGTTTACTTGGGTAAGCAGCTGCAAAAAGAATCCAAAGATTGGAAAGCGCTGGATATCGGCGACATCATTGGTGCACGCGGTGCGTTACACAAGTCTGGTAAAGGCGATTTGTACGTAAACGTTGAACGCGTTGAAGACCTGATGATTTTGACCAAGTCTTTGCGCCCATTGCCGGATAAATTCCACGGTTTGGCTGACCAAGAAATTAAATACCGTCAGCGCTATGTGGACTTGATCATCAACCAAGAAACCCGTGACCTGTTCTTGGTGCGTTCAAAAATCATCGAAGGCATTCGCAAGTTTTTAAGCGATCGCAACTTCATGGAAGTGGAAACGCCAATGCTGCAAACCATTCCGGGTGGTGCATCGGCAAAACCGTTTGAAACCCATCACAACGCCTTAGACATCGGCATGTTCTTGCGTATCGCGCCAGAGCTGTACTTGAAGCGTTTGGTTGTCGGTGGTTTTGAACGTGTATTCGAAATTAACCGTAACTTCCGTAACGAAGGTTTGTCCACGCGTCATAACCCAGAATTCACCATGATCGAATTCTACCAAGCCTACGCGACGTATCACGACCTGATGGACACCACAGAAGAAATGCTGCGTACCATTGCGCAAGACGTATTGGGTACCACAGACGTTAAGAAAACCGACCGCGATGCCGAAGGCAATGTGATTAACGAAACCATTTACGATTTTGCCAAACCGTTTACGCGCATGACCATGGCCGAAGCCACCATTAAGTACAACCCAGATGCTGACCCAGCCATGTTTAATGATCCTGAAAACAACAAGGATGCGTTAATCGCTTACGCGCGCAAAATTGGTATTCGCGAAGATGCTAAGCAAAGCGCTTGGGGTGCCGGTAAGTGGTTGTGCGAAATCTTCGAAGAAACCGCCGAAGAAAAACTGGACCAGCCAACGTTTATCACCGCTTACCCTTGGGAAGTGTCTCCGCTGGCTCGTCGTAACGATGAAAACCCGTTCATTACAGACCGTTTTGAATTTTTCGTCGGTGGCCGCGAACTGGCCAATGGCTTCTCGGAATTAAATGACGCCGAAGATCAGGCAGAACGTTTCCGCAAGCAAGTGGAAGAAAAAGATGCAGGCGACGACGAAGCCATGCACTACGATGCCGATTACATCACAGCGTTGGAATACGGTATGCCGCCAACCGCAGGTGAAGGTATTGGTATCGACCGTTTGGTGATGTTGTTTACCGACTCGCCAACCATTAAAGATGTCATTCTGTTCCCGCACATGCGTCCGTTGAAATAGGGAACGGCTACTGCGCTTGCAAATACGGCGTTGAAAATTAGATTTAGCTTGTTACATAGCCGAGCTATGCGCCTTACTAAATCTAATTTTCGCCTTGTCTTTGCTTCGCTCGCTACAAACCAATGGCGAGTTTAAGTTGATCTGTAAGAGGCTCGCCCCGAGCCGATAATTCATCGCGACGGGGCGTCGCTCCTACAAATATAAGGAATCCCCATGACGGCATGGACTATTTTTTCAGAAGCGTTTCGATTCTACGGTCGCTTGTTCAATAAAATTTTCTGGCTGAGTGTGGCGTATTCCTTAGCGCCTTTTATTTTAGGCGGTGCACTAATCGGTGCGGGCCAGTCGTCAGGCTCGGCATTGATCATGTTGTTCGGCATGCTAATCATGATGCTGACGGTGTGTTTCTTCTATACCTACCAAATCACCTTAATTGATCAGTTTTCAGAGCAAGGTAACGACAGTTTGCGCGATGCCTTGCCTCGTGCGGCTAATCGCACGATTCCGTTTTTTGGATCAGCCATGGCCTTAGGGTTAACCGCGTTTGTTGTGATGATATTAAGCGGCATCGCGTTTGGCATAGTGGCGGGTGTATTGGGGCTTGATACCAGTGGTTTGCAAGCGGATGAAAAAGCAAGTTTATCATTGCAAGATGTGGTGCTGGTGTTGTTGGTATTAGCACCTGTTATTTGGTTAATGTATCGACTGATCTTTGTGCCATTTTATGTAATCGCCGATTCGGCCGGTGTGCGTGAAGCCTTTACGTTGAGTAATCAACATGTGCGCAAAAACAAATTGGTGTTTTGGGGGCTGACCCTAGTCGGTATATTTATGCTGATTTACACACTACTAATAATGGCGGCGCAATTTATGATGTCGCTGAATCCCATGGCGATGGCATTCTTGCAGTTTGCGTTAAATATTGTCGTGACGCCGTATTTCGCCGTTTATTTCTATCGTTTGTTCAAAGTAAGTAAGCCGGTTGCGAGTGAGCAGCCAGTTGCTCAAGTGATGGACGAGGCGACATCAGAAAAGCAGGCCGAGAATTCAACGGCAGAAGAAAACCCCGATTCAGATGACTCTGTAAAACCTTCTGAACAGGATGAGCGCCGTGACTGATTTAGTAATGGATCAAACGTTGGCGAGATCAGCGGATAACTCAGCATCGAACAAAATCACCGACGAATTAGATGCCGGTTGGCGTGTGCATTTTGAACAAGAGTTTGCGCAAGATTACATGGCACAACTGCGTGGTTTTTTGAAAGAAGAAATGTCCGTAGGGCAGCTGATTTACCCACCGAAAGACCAGTGGTTTAACGCTTTTAAGTTTACGCCGTTTAACGATGTTAAAGTGGTGATCGTTGGTCAAGACCCGTATCACGGTGAAGGGCAGGCCCATGGTCTGTCGTTTAGTGTGCCGGACGGCATCAAAATTCCACCTTCGCTGCGCAATATTTATAAAGAGCTTAATCGGGATTTGGCTATGCCAGTGCCGAACACTGGCAATCTCGAAGCTTGGGCTAAGCAAGGGGTGTTGTTATTAAACGCGTCGTTGACTGTGCGCGCAGGTGCGGCGGGCAGTCATAGCAAAGCGGGCTGGTTACGGTTTACCAATTCGTGTTTGCAGTATTTAAATCAACACAAACAGAATATTGTGTTTTTAGCTTGGGGTCGTTTTGCACATGATGTTTGCGCACAAATTGATACCAGCAAGCATTGTGTAATTAAAACCTCACACCCAAGTCCATTGGGTGCAAGCAAAAACGGTCGCGACTTCACCGCGTTTATGGGGTCGGGTTGTTTTTCGCAAGCGAATCACTATTTGCAGCAACAGGGCTTAGCGCCTATAGACTGGTCGCAGCACTAAGTTGCGCAAGCAACAAGGGCTAGTAAAAATCCACCAGTTTTACATCTAAAATCAGTATCGAATGCGGGGGAATATTTCCCTCTCGATGCGCGCCATACGCTAATTCGCTGGGAATAAAAAACCGCGCTTCTTCGCCAATTTGCATTAATGCTATGCCTTCTGCCAAACCGGGCAGCATGTCGCGCAAGGTAAACGTCAACAGCTGTTCCGTTGGGCTGCTTGGGTTGTAAGCCGTGTTTTCGATGGGCGTGCCATCCAGCAAGGTGCCGTGACAGCGAATGCAAATGGTGGAATCTGTTTGTGGCAGCATAAACTGATCGCGGGGTTTTGCCGGTTTTAATACCAAGTATTGCAGGCCAGAACTGGTGGTGTGTACATGTGGGTTTTGCTGGTTTTTGGCAAGAAAGTCTTGGCTTTGTTTTTGTGCCTTCCCGTTACGCGAATACTTCGATAGCGCAATCCATGCTGCAACGGCAAATATGATGAGAGCGACTGTGATGATAGCAATGGGCATACACTTTCCAACGACTTAATAGAAAACGGACTAAGCTTTGCTTTTCGTCTTTTTGTTGTCTTCTTTCTTGCTTTTCTCTTTCTTAGCTTTTTCGGGCTTGGTTTTTACGTTCTTCTTTTGTTTTTTTAGCTTTTGTTTTTCTTTCTCGAGCTTCGCTTTTTTAGCCTGTTTTTTAGCCTGTTTTTTGGCTTCTTCTTTTGCCGCCTCTTTGGCTGCTTTTAGACGTTCTTTTTCACGCTCCCGCTCAAACTCTTCAAAGCGCTTGTCCCACTTTTTAAAACGTTTGCGACAGTATTCATCTAGCTCTTCGTATTTCTGAAAGTACAGGTCACAGCCTTCGTCGATGGCGACATCGAATTCGCATTCGTCGTTGTCGTGTTCACGGCAAATCATGGGGCGGGTTTCGTAAATGCCGCACATATTGTTAGGCAGCAGGTGGCGACAGCGTGCCATTGAAAGTAGGTACCAGCCGTTGTCATCTTTAAATACGTGGACGCCTTCGTGGGCGATTTGCCACAGAAGTACATCAAAAGCATGGATCGAGCGTGGGGTGTCGATTTCCTGCGTAATGTACTGGCAGCACTTAGCAGAGCAGAAGTCGCATTTGTTTTCGCGGGTTATGTCTGCAACAGGAATGGGGGATGACATGCGTAGGCTCGTTTCGCTCCAAATGAAGGGGGCGTAGTTTAATGGGCTAAGGCCTATTTGGCCAATGGATTGCCATGAAAGCGGTACGCTCGTACGTTGAAATCCACTTTACAAACTCTGAGCCAAGGTTCCAGCCCTAATTCCACCGGTTTTGGCTGGCTGAAGACTACCCAAGTGACGACAAACTCAGTATTCTCTCGCCACGGCTTGGGAGGCTATTAGCTCACGCTCCCCTAAAATAATAACAATGAGGCCACGTAGCATGGATGTTCGCGTCCTAATCACATTGTCCCTATTCTGCATGTCCCCAGCGGCATTCGCCCTACAGGATCTCACCGAAGAAGAAATGGTTGAGGTGACCGGCGAAGGCATCGCGTTGGTGTATGAAGACTATCAATTCAACGCCAAAGGCAATGAGTTAGGCGGTACCACTGACCTGACTTTTAGAATCACGGGTATTACCGAATCCAATGGCAACGACGTGGTCGTGGGCCTATCTCACTTGTACATCGCAGGTCCGGGCACAAATTTAGGCTCAGATTTAGACGGCCGTGTGGTGAACTTAGGCCGCCTTAATAACCCTTATTCAATCGACATGATCGACGGCAATACCCTTGGCTACGGCACACCAGCTGGCAATGCGGATGGATGGAAAGATAAAGCCGTTTTGTCAATTGCCGCCCCCACCCATGTAATAGACGGCTCTGGTTACCATTGTACTGATGCCAATGCGACTGAGGGCTCTGGTACTTGTTCTAGTCGCCCTAAGGTCGGCAATTTTGGTGATTTTAGTTATTACCACGGTGAACGTGCCGATATTGGTATCCGCCTAAATAACGATTTTGACGGCGCGGGCACCGCGCGCGATATGAACGTGAATTTTCACGGGCAATCGGTTCACTTTGATGGCTCTTACTTGCGTATGTGGGGTGGCCAAGCCGATGTGGATAGCAATGGCTCAGATGACCAAACCATGATGATGGAGGCCCAAATCAATGTGTACGCCGACAAGCTCATCATCAACAGCTGTAACTTTGATGGCACCGGCTGTGGTAACAATATTGAGTACGACCAGTTCCGGTTAGAACTGGCTTTGGGCGACGCCAAGTATCACCAGCCCGCCACCTTCGATGTAAATTCGTCAGGTAACTTCGTCTTTAAGGTACAGCCGTTGCCTTCACCGGGTGATAGCCGAGTGGATTCCAGCGTTCCGGGTGCTACTGATACGTGGACACAAGGTGAGATTGATCCTTATGGTCGCCGTACGGATCCCGGTACAGACCCCGCCACTTATGATTGGTATGCGGATTACTATGCCAATGGTCGTAAATCCAACTTTAGTGTGGATAACATGATGGTGGGTGGCGAAAACTTCGGTGCCTCGCGTATTACCAATATGCAAATTCAATATCTGGAGGTGACCAGCCATGATCTTTAAACAAGGGTTAGTGTTGTCGTCTCTGTTGTGCGCTTCTGCTTGGGCGATGGAACCTATCGGCGAAGAAGAATTAGGCAATGTCAGCGGACAAAATGGCGTGTACTTGTCGGGCGACATCGCATTTAACGAACTGACTGGGCCTTTAGTGAGTACGGATGCAGGCAATCAGCCTGCTGATACTGGGCAAGCGATTCCGGTGTGGGGTACCTGCGCAGAAAAAGAAGCCGGTACCGTTCAGCGTTGTGGTGCGCGCATTGCGGTCAGCACCAACAATACCGATGGTTACTTCGTGCTGGATGAAATGCGCGGCAAAATGTCGTTCGAAGGTCTTACCCTAAAAGCTCGAGAAATTGTCGGTTCGGGTTCTACACCAGATGACTTTGGTGGTGACGAAGTGGCATTTGATGGCAAAACGGTTTTGGAGATTGGTTTGCCCAACGAAGTCCGCTTCGATCAATTTGAATTAACCATTGCAAATTCCAGCCATGAGCGCCCAACCGAAATGGGGTACCAACAGCAAAACATCTTTGGTGTTGAAATTGACGGTGCGATCGAAATGCAGGGGAACCTGCTAGTCTTTCCAACGGGGACGCCATAATGAAACGATTTTTGGCTTGGACCCTAGCGCCACTGTCCCTTTCTGCTCAAGCAGAGCTGGTTGGATTAGATGATGCACTTATGGAAGACGTTACTGGTCAAACGGGTTTGACTGTAGAGATTCATCGCCAATCCGAAATCAGCGAAATCCTATACAGTGACAAAGACGCTACGTCTGGAAGCATCATCGACATTAAAGACATCGTCATGGGTGATCCCACCGACGTGCATAACACACAAGCACGCACGGTTCATTTAATTGATGTAGACGGTAACGATGGCATTGTAGTTCGCAGTATTTACGATCCCACGCGTATCCAAATTGGTTCGATCTCTGTGGGTGACCACCGTGGTACGCCAGTCGATGGCTACGCCACCCGTCAAAGCTTTGGTACCTTTATTTATGATTTTGAGGGAACTCGTGAGCTTAAAATTCAAGGACGCCCATACGGTGATACCGGTCTGACCATTAACAGCAGCACGACGATTACGACCTCAGATATGCGCTGGCAAACCAACGGTCATACCTTGCTGATTGACGACCTGTACTATAACTCGACCCTCACTGACATGACGATTGACGTGATGGATGACGGCTCGAAAGCGTATTTGAATTTTGGTATTCCAAGCTTTTCGTTTGATTTTTCTATGGGTGGTTTGTGCTTTGTCGAAAGCGTGGATTGTGCGGCCGACGGCTCTGATTCATTCGGTTCGCTAACGGGTGCGATGGCATTTCGTAACAGCTTTGTGAAAGTTTACGGCGGTGGTCGTAATGGTCGTGGTATTACCATGGATTCGTATTTCGAGTTGGATAGCACCATGAGCAACCACCTGTCGTATACGGATGACCATGGGGTGGTTATCGGCAACATCTCGGGTGCAGTGACCACCTCTGGACTGACCTTTGATGTTGAAACTGCGGACCCAGTGTTGCGTGACCACATCGCCATTCAAGTGGACAGCGTGGTGGGTAACTTTAAATCGGACAGCATCGTCATTGGCGGCCTCAAGTTTGGACAATTTGAAGTGGAGTTTGATTTCAGCGATGGCATGCATGATTTAGTAACGTATCAAAACAAAGTGAAGTTGGCGCCAGGTATTGCGTGGGCCGGTGCCGGTAACCAGCCGGTGGTGGACGCAGGATTTCAAACCTACATGAACGACTTCTACAGTGGTGTGACCGAAACCAGTGACGGTATTAGCTTATATGCCGAGTGGAATGTTGGTTTAGAAGCCCTGTACACAGACAACGAAAACACAGTAAACATCAGTAACTTTCAAAGCCATGGTCGAGGCTATGCGTCTGTGGATATGCGTTACGACAGTGTCAAAGATAAAAACTATTTGGCCTTCGGCATTGTGGACTACCAAGGCAGCTACGCCATTGACGGTTTAAAAGTTGGTAAGGCTGCAAACGACCCGAAAAACAATGCAGCCTTGCAAGGTGGCACCGAGTTATTGCTGCCATTGGGCATTTATCCCGCCTATGACTTTACGATGAACGGCGGTGTCAGAATTTACACCGGTGGTAGAACTGGCAGCGGTTTAACCATGGAAGGCGACATTCTGGTGACTGATGGCACCTTTGCGCTTTCTACCAACATCCTCAACTACGACGATGGCAACGATACCAATGACAGAGTGGTGGGTATTTGGGCGGACAATGTTCGCTATGAATACCACTTCCGTGATTACACCCTTGATGTGGAAAACCAAGGTATCAAGCTTGTTCAAGGCGAGCTGTGGAGTGACATGGACATTGGCAATTTACGTTGGGGTGATAAAGAGACTGGCGAAAGTTTAGGGCGTATTCGTTTGCAGCGTTATCAGACTGACTCGACGCTAGAGATCCGAGGCGCCGAACCCGCAGGGCGTGATTCTTGTGTGGGTGGCACGGGTGCAGATGCGCCTACGTGTGAACTCGACGGTGGTTTATGGGTTGATAAAGGCGATCAAGGTTTGATCATCGCCTTGAAACAAAATTGGTTGCAAGAAAACGTCGCCGAAGGCAAACGCAACCAATTGTTGTGGGAAAACAATCGCAGCGGTGGTGTTAACGGTACGGGTACACAATTGATCCTAGATAACATTCACACCACAGATGGCTATAACGATACCGACAATACTTTCGGTATGCAGATCACGCTGGAGGTGGATGTTGCACCAACTAAGGTGGTCAATAAGGCTAATCCGTCTCAGGAAAAAATCATGAGCCTCGACGGTACGAGCTATACCTATGAAGACGCTGCCACATTGAGTGAAGGACAAAAGGCTCGCCGCCCAATTGGTTTTGCTGTGTCCTCTCAGTTTCAGGTAAAAGAACTTAATATCGACAGCATTCAACTTAAGCATCCGAATATAGCGACGCCAGAAACGGTCGTGCATGACTTGTCGCTGCAAAACTTCAATATCACTTCTAACCTGACCGCCACCCCGATCCAATAAACGCGGGGCGGTGCCGTCTAGGCATAAAAGCCAATTTAGCATTAGCGACCCAAGGCGTTGATTCTGCTATAGTTCACCCCAATTTCATCTTTATCAAAGGCTCGCAGCGGGAATCTGCTCACGGGCCTTTTTTTAGACTATGGCCCAAGGCGATTGGGCCTCAGGAGTACTGATCCCATGAGTCAATTGGTCATTTTTGATACTACCATGCGTGATGGTGAGCAAAGCCCTGGCGCGTCCATGACCAAGGACGAGAAAATCCGCATTGGTAAAGCCTTAGAAAAAATGAAGGTGGACGTCATCGAAGCGGGTTTCGCAGCGGCAAGCCAAGGGGATTTCGATGCAATCTCTGCCGTGGCCAAAGCGGTTAAGAACAGCACCATTTGTTCACTCGCTCGTGCGGTTGACCACGATATTGACCGTG
Source organism: Pseudomonadales bacterium (assembly GCA_041589295.1). GTDB lineage: Bacteria > Pseudomonadota > Gammaproteobacteria > Pseudomonadales > Oceanobacteraceae > Bermanella. Next base: position 10,964 of record JBFHVZ010000038.1, on the reverse strand, counting down.
CCGCCGAAGCGTTGAAAGCCGCGCAACGTGCACGTATTCACACCTTCATTGCCACCAGCCCTATTCACATGGAATACAAGCTGCGTATGGCCCCTGATCAAGTCGTTGATCGTGCAATCTATGCCGTGAAACGCGCGCGTAATTTAGTCGAAGATGTTGAATTCTCGTGTGAAGACGCGGGTCGTTCTGATAACGATTTCCTTTGCCGTATCATCGAAGCAGCCATTAAAGCCGGTGCGCGAACCATTAATATTCCCGACACTGTGGGCTACGCCATCCCTGAAGAGTTTGGTTACAAAATCAAAAACCTGATTGAGCGTATTCCCAACGCGGACCAAGCGATTTTCTCCGTCCACTGTCACAACGACTTGGGTTTGGCCGTAGCAAACTCATTGGCTGCCGTGGCCAACGGCGCGCGTCAGGTGGAATGTACAATCAACGGTTTAGGTGAACGTGCAGGTAACGCAGCGTTGGAAGAAATCGTCATGGGCGTGCGCACCCGCGCCGATTTGTTTGATGTCACCACTGGTATTGATGCGACCCAATTTGTTCCGACTTCCCGTTTAGTTTCCACCATTACAGGCTTCCCTGTGCAGCCTAACAAAGCCATTGTGGGCGCCAACGCATTCGCACACGAATCCGGTATTCACCAAGATGGTGTGTTAAAGCACCGTGAAACCTACGAAATCATGCGCGCCGAAGATGTGGGTTGGGGTGCAAACAAAATGGTGATGGGTAAGCACTCTGGCCGAGCGGCATTTCGCAGCCGTCTGGAAGAACTGGGTGTGACCTTTGCGTCCGACCAAGAATTAAACGAAGCCTTTGCGCGCTTCAAAGCTTTGGCCGATAAAAAGCACGAGATTTTTGACGAAGATCTGCAAGCGCTAGTAAGCGAAACCCGTACACCGGACGATAAGTACGAACTGGTGACCCTAGAAGCGCATAGCCAAACCGGTGAAACACCCATTGCTAAATTGACCATTGCGATTCATGGCGAAGAGCAAACTTGCGAGTCACAAGGTAGCGGTCCTGTGGATGCCGCCTTCAAAGCCATTGAATCTGTGGTTAAGTCAGCAGCAAACGTTCAGCTATACAGTGTGAATGCCATTACCTCAGGTACCGACAGCCAAGGTGAAGTAACCGTGCGCTTAGAAAAAGCCGGTCGTATCGTTAATGGTTTAGGCAGCGACACGGACATTGTAGTGGCGTCGGCTAAAGCCTATATGAATGCCTTGAACCTGCTGGAAGCGGGCAGTGATCGTGCGCACCCGCAGGCTCACTCGGTGTAATGGCGAATAGAGGCCTATAACGGCATGCAGGTGATGGAATTCAGCAGCACACAGCTAACCTACCTTGATGCTTTAGGGATCGAGGTTTGGTTGCCCCGGGATGCTCAAGCGCTCGAACTTGATTCAGCCAGTCAGCATGCGTCGCTACCGAATCAGCAAGGCGCAGCTAATGTGCAGGGAACGGCCAACCCCGCGAGTGCGTTGGCGGCTGCGCTGACGAAACCCGAAGCTGCGGCTTCTGCACCACCTGCTTCAGCACCAGCACCCAATCATGAGATTCAGGTGCCAGCGCAAACAGCACAAATGGATGTCACCCGTCAGCCGCCTGCAGCACAGGATGCAGCCGCGCAGGCTGTTCCGCACTTTCATTTGCAGTTTTGGTGTTATCGCTCGGGCTTTTGGTTTGTCAGTGCCATGCACGGGTTAGCACCGCGACATCATAAATTTGTGCATAATCTGGCTTTATACCTTCAGGGCCCCAGCCAGCAGCGAGCGCAAAAACCCAAACACGTTGGGATTTTTTCTTGGCCCATGTTGGACTCACCCAATATTGATCAAAGTGAAACGGTTGCTCGTCACTACCTGCAACAACACCTTGCCCAATTACATCAGCTCAGCCCTTGCGACACCTTGGTTGCGCTAGATGACTGCTCCCATTGGTTGAACGACTTCTCTGAGCATACACCTGTTCACCTAGATACCCAGCTGGAACTCTGCCTCAACAGCAGCAGTGAAAAACAACGCATCTGGCGTTTACTACAACCGCACCGCTTACCTTGATGGTCATATCGTGATCCAACCAGAGCATTCACCAACTGAACTGGGTTTTCGTGCCATGACTTTGGCCGACCTAGATGCCGTTTATCAAATCGAGCAAGCCGCGTATGCATTTCCTTGGTCAAAGGCATTGTTCGAGCAAGCCATTTGCTCAACGAAAGACTGTTGGGTGATGGAAGATGCACACGCCATTTTGGGTTATGCCATTGTGTCCTATGTTGTAGGTGAGGCGGAGCTACTGAATGTGTGTGTGGCACCCGAGCAGCAGGGCCGAAAGCTGGGGACACACTTGTTGCAACACGTGATCACACAAGCGGCAGCTAAGCAAAATACCGACATGTATTTGGAGGTACGCGCCAGCAATCAAGCCGCTATCCGACTCTATGAACGGGCGGGCTTCAACGAAGTCGGTTGCCGCAAAAACTATTACCCCACCGAGCAGGGTCGCGAAGATGCATTGCTCATGGCATTGGCTCTCGGTTATTAGTTCTCAATCTATTCCAAATGACCGTGGTGCAAAAAGCGTTATGGTCTGTCTCATACTCAAGTCTGAGTTAATACTCTAATCTGTCGTAGCCTGTCCCTTTATTGGCGAATAGCGCCTTTTCTTCGGCAAACAATTGTTTGACTATTTACTCTAATAATAAAAATAAAAAAACATAAGAATAATTAGGAAGGGACTTCTTATGCGCTACATATTCTCAGCGACCATGTTAATGGCTGCGGCTTCGCCGTGCCTATCCAGTTTGCAACCACTCACTGACGATGAGCTGGCGCAGACTGATGGTCAGGCGTTTATCGGCATTGACCAGTACTCGCAAGACGGCCTCGATTACACCCGGCTCAATTTGGGCCTCGACATCAAAATCCAAATGAATGCCGATGAAATTGTGTTCGGTGAGTACCCTCGCGCCGGTGAAACCAATAGCGCCGACATCGACTTTAAGGACTTTGCCCTAGGTTACGTCAAAGACGGCGAAATCATCCCGTTTGAAATGCACGATCCCTTTATTGAATGGGCTTACGACCGTAATGGTGGTACGGATGACTTTGTTGGTGTGCGCTTTGGTTTTGGTGAAGCGCGTGGCCTGATGTCCTTCAAAGGTGTTAGCTTCACCGGTAATGTCGATGTGGTGATTGATGGTACTTACTCACTTCATATCTTGGGGCTAACGGTTCCCCTGAACGCCCGTGGACAAACCGCATTAGTGGATGCGGCAGGCGAGCGAGACCCGGTTCGGGCCACCTATATCGGCCTGCCCAATGGCACGGCATTCCAAGTGGATTTAGGTATCTTTGGCGAACTCCCGGTTGGCGTGAACGACTGTAAATTGGATTTAATTGGTGATGATATGTGTTTTGCGCTCACCAAGTACGAGTCCATGCAAATTGGTAAGCCCCTTGGTAATCAACAGTATGACTTCGTTGATGGCTTATTTATTTCGTTCCAGAGCCAGCCCATTAAGTGGGGGCGTGCAGCCACCGGCGAAACACAGGTGGATACGGTGACGGGGGCATTCTTTAATATCCCGCGTGGTAGTGTCGAAATCACACCCGATGAAGCCAAAGCAGGTACGCCGAGGCTCGCAACCGAGTTTATCGACAGAGGGGTGGGGCGGTTTATTAATCATGGGTATTTGGATGGCACCCTTGACCCTTACCCCAAATAGCTGAAAGGAGCTGGCTGCATTGCTCATGCGGCGTTAAAAACTTTACTCGAGATCCTCATTTGGTAAACCAAACTCCGGTCTCTCGTAAAGTTTTTGCCTTGCCTAAGCGGCTTCGCCGACGCTCCTAAGCCAAGTAATTAGAAGGTTACTGAAGCATTCACTAAGTTGACGGAGGTACGGTCACCAACGATAGTTTTGCGTCTTCCGTCTTCCGTCTTCCGTCTTCCGTCTTCCGTCTCGCGCTTAAGCTAGCTTGTTATCGGCGACTCGATAAGTTGGGTCTTCAATAACGTCTACTTCCACTAGGTCCCCAGCTTTTGTCAGCAGTTGGCGACAGTCGGCGCTTAAGTGTTTCAAGCTGAGCTTTTTGCCCAATGCGGTGTAGCGTTCGGCTAAGGTGTCGATGACTTCGATGGCGGAGTGGTCGGCAACACGGGAGTGTTTAAACTCGATGACTACGTGGTCTGGGTCATTTTGCGGGTCAAATAACTCTAAGAAGAAACTGGTTGAGCCGAAGAACAATGGGCCGTGCAATTCGTAGGTTTTGACGCCGTTTTCTTCTTTGATGTCAGCGCGAATGTGTTGCGCGTGCTGCCATGCAAACACCAAAGCCGACACAATAACGCCGACGATGACGGCCATGGCCAAATCGGTAAAGACGGTGACAGCACTCACCAATACCAAAACAAAGGCGTCGGCTTTGGGCACCTTGTTCATGATGCGGAAGCTGGACCATTCAAATGTGCCTAGTACAACCATCATCATGACGCCGACCAAGGCCGCCAGAGGGATCTGGGCAATAATGTCGGAGCCAAACAGAATAAACAGCAATAGGCCCACGGCGGCGGTAATGCCAGACAAGCGGCCACGTCCCCCTGAGTTAATGTTAATCATGGACTGGCCAATCATGGCGCAACCACCCATGCCGCCGAAGAAGCCGTTTACGGTGTTGGACATGCCTTGCGCAATACATTCTTTGTTACCGCGACCTCGGGTTTGGGTCAGCTCGTCAATCAGGGTCAGCGTCAGCAAGGACTCGATTAATCCCACACCGGCCAGAATTAAGCTGTATGGCAAGATGATCCACAGAGTTTCCATGCTGAACGGTACGGCCGGAATGCTGAACTCAGGCAAGCCACCTGCTATATCAGCCACGTCACCGACGGTACGGGTTTCTAATCCCATAAAGACGACCGCCAACGTCACGACAACGATGGCCACCAATGCAGACGGGATGGCCCGTGTAAGCTTTGGTAAGAAATGAATGATGGCCATGGTCACTACAATAAGGCCCAACATCACCATTAACGAATTGGCTTCAAGCCATTGCTTGGTGCCAGCGTCATCAATGAACTTAAACTGCTCTAGCTGACTTAAGAAAATCACAATGGCCAAGCCGTTGACGAAGCCCAGCATGACAGGTTGAGGCACCAGTCTAATGAACTTGCCGAGCTTAAGAATACCGGCACTCATTTGAATCAGGCCGGTTAGCACCACGGCGGCGAATAAGTACTGCACGCCATGGTCGGCGACCAAGTCCACCATGACGACGGCCATGGCACCCGTTGCACCGGAGATCATGCCTGGGCGACCACCAAAAATGGAGGTAATCAACCCCACCATGAAAGCAGCGTATAAACCGACCAAGGGGTTAACGCCCGCCACGAAGGCAAACGCCACGGCTTCTGGCACCAGTGCCAGTGCCACGGTTAAACCAGACAGAATATCGTCTTTCGGGTTTTCCGTGGTTTTAGAAATCAGATTAAACATCGAATCCTCATTGTGGAACGTATCACCCTAATCAGTGCCCTTTAAGGGCGAGCACGGCAAACAGGCCGGTGCAGTGTCGGGGCGGTGAAAAATTGGGGCGCGTAGGGTAACGAAATTACCTTAGAATAACCACCGTACAGATTTTAGACGCTCAGTAAGGTCATGGCGTTATGAGTATAGAAGCAGGGCTTCTGCCCGTTTGGTTTTTAGTGGTTTGCGGGTTTTTGGCCGTAGTGTGTGTGGCGACGGCTTTGATGTGTGCCAATTGGGCCGTGTTTCGGCAAAACCATCAGGTGCAGCACTTCTTTTTTGCCGTGTGTGTGATGCTGGGTTTGTTTTGGAGTGTGCGCGCGGGCATTAGTGCAGGCTTGGGCGTGCACTTTTTAGGTATGGTGGCAGCGACGCTGCTAATGGGTTGGCCGTTGGCGCTGCTGGCGGGTTTGTTGGGGCTGCTGGGTATTACGTTTGCTGGGTTAGAAGCCCCCGAGGCCCTTGGTGTGAACTTTTTGTTCTCTGTCATGCTGCCGACGGTCAGCGCGCACGTGATCAATGTGGGGGTGCAAAAATACCTTCCGCCGAATCCCTTTGTGTATATCTTTTTGGGTGGCTTTTTTAATGGGGCTATTTCCATTGTGTTGGTGGCGTGTGCAACGTCTTTGATGCTTGGCTTGCTAGAGGTCTATACGTGGGACAAGGTGTATCACAACTACTTTCGTTACCTGCCATTAATGCTGTTTCCTGAAGCGTTTCTTAACGGCATGGTCATCGCGGGACTGGTGGGCACTGTGCCTCATTGGTTAAGCACATTTGATGTGGACCGCTATTTTAACGACTAGTGCTTCACCGGATGCTTTTGCAGTTTTCTTTGTAGAGTGCGTCGGTGCATGCCTAATTCGCGGGCGGTTGCGCTGATATTACCGTCGTTTTCGTTGAGCACTTTTTGGATGTGCTCCCATTCCAACCTTTTTACCGAAAGCGGTCGGTCTTCTACCTGAGTGATTTTGGGTTCAAGGGCGTTGTCTGTGGCAGTGTCCATGCTCGTATCTTCAAACGCTTTGAGTAGCTGATCCGCATCGGCAGGCTTACAGAGGTATTGGGTTGCGCCGAGCTTGATGGCGTCCACGGCGGTGGCGATGCTGGCGTAAGCAGTCAGCATGACGATCTTGCTGTTGGGGCTGGCTATCTTAAGGCTGGGGATCAGATTTAAACCGGTTTCTTCGGCCAGCTTAAGGTCCAATGTGATGTGCGATGGTTGGTGTTGCTGGCACAGTTCAAGGGCTTGCTTGCCAGTCTCGGCACAGACCACGTCGTAGCCACGTCGGCGCACCGCACGGGCCATGACCGTTAATAGGTTTGGGTCGTCATCCACTAGCAGCATGACGCTGGCTTCAGAATTAATCAAAAGGGACCTCGATTTGCATTTGGCAGCCACCGCAGGGCAGGTTTCGCCATTCTACTTTACCGCCCAGACGTTGCACGCTGCTGTGGGTCAACAATAGGCCTATGCCCAAGCCTTGGCTTGAATTCTGTGGCGTGCCAATGGCCGCTGCCTTTTCTGGATCGATGCCACGGCCTTGGTCTTGGATGGTGAGCTGCCAGTAGTCGGGATACCAGTGCAGATGCAGTTCGACGCGGTCTGGACTGGCATCGGCCGCGTTATTCAGCAAGTTGATGATGGCTTGTTGCAGTAACTGCGGGTAATGCACCAGGGGGCCAGCCTCGCTGGGTTTTTGCCACTGATAACGACCGCGAGGGCGCATGAGTAACCAGTGATCCAACGTCTCTTGAATAAAAGCAACCAAGGGTTGAGGCTCGGTTTTGGCGGATGCGGTGCTGACTAAATGTCGAAGCTTGTCTTTACAGATTTGGATTTGTTGCTGAATCAACGCTAGGTCTTCTTTTTGTTCTGCGACGCTGACATTTTGAGTCAGCAGATCTTGTGTCACTACCGCCATGGTGGTGAGTGGTGTTCCCAGTTCGTGGGCGGTGGCGGCAGCTTGGCTTGCCACAACCATCACGTGCTCGGTTTGAATGCTTTGTTCACGCAAGTGTGCCACCTGTTGTTGTTCTTTGCGTAGTTGTTGCGCCATATCCACCACAAAGTACGCGATAAATAGCGCGCTCATCACAAAGGTGAGCAGCATACCGACAATGTGTAAGTTAAACCCCGCGTGGTGCATGTGCAGCATTGGTAGGGGTTGGTGATAAAACATCAGCAATGCATAAGCTGCAATGGCTAACAAGCACAGCGCCCAGGTTTTTCCTCGGCTTTGGGTGGCTGCACTAATGACGATGGGCACTAAAAGGTAGGTGATAAATGGGTTGTTGGCGCCGCCGGTAAAGTAAATCAGCGCGACAATGAGAGCGCTATCCAACATGAGGTAGGCATAAAGCTCGTTGGGCCCTGCGTTTTGTTGCTTGGCGCGCAGCAGATTCACCCCAGAGAGCAGCGACAACAAGCACCAAATTACCCAGCCCAATGTAAGGTCAGGGTCTTGATGTAAGGTGAATTCAAGATACGACAGCGCCACGGCGATACCTAAACAGGTAATTAAACGCAGAAACGCCAAGCGTTTGAGGTTGTGATTAAGAGCGCCGGATTGACTCATGGTCTAAAAACCGCTGTAAAAAACATCATTAACACCCGCAGAAAAATCCGCAGAAACACCCGCAGAAACATCCGCAGAGCGCCATGGTACACCAAGCAAACTGAGCTAGGCAGGTGAAAGTGCAATTCGGCCATGGCTTGTCAGACCACTTCTTGGGCCTGTGGCGCCCATGCGCATAGGTCGGCTCTGTGTATGATCAGGAGCAAAAATAAAAACAATCAGAGGTTGCTATGCTCAGCGGCATGTTTACTCAGGTGGTATTACCCCTTTGTCTTTTTATCATTATGTTTGGTATGGGGTTGTCTCTAACCAAAGGGGATTTTGCGCAGGTGGCTCGGTTTCCAAAGGCCGTGGTTATTGGCACCTTGGGGCAAATGTTGGTATTGCCTTTGGTAGGCTTTGGCATTGCTTATGGCTTTATGGACAACCCAGCATTGGCTGTAGGTTTGGTACTGCTGGCGGCTTGCCCCGGTGGTACCACGTCAAACCTTGTGACCCAGCTGGCCAAGGGTGATTTAGCCCTCTCTATTAGCTTAACGGCCATTAGCAGTATTGCGACCTTGGTGACTATCCCCTTGATTGTTGGTTTGGCATTGCTGGTGTTTTCCAATCAAGATACTCAGGTGCCGCTACCTGTTACGAAAATGGTCGGGGCGTTACTGGTGCTGACCTTGATTCCAGTGGCACTGGGCATGTGGGTGCGTAGTCGTCGGCCGAATCAGGCAATCAATGCTTCACGGTATATTGGGCGTTTTTCGACGGTTTTTTTGTTGCTGCTCATTATATTTGTGGGTGCGTCGGAGTACGCCACTTTGCATCAACATGTACAGGAAGTTGGTCCTGTTACGTTGGCGTTGAATGTGACCATGATGCTCACGGCGTGGGCGGTTGCGCGTTTAGCACGTTTAAACCCTGCGCAGAGCACGTCAATAACCATTGAGATTGGTATTCAAAATTCTACGTTAGCAATGTTGATCGCCACGACATTTTTGGCTAGCCCAGCAATGGCCATTCCTGCGGCTGTGTATTCGGTGATGATGTTTGCCACCAGTGCTGTGCTGATTGCTTTGCGTCACCCCGCGTCCTTGCTGGGGCAGCTATCCACTACGCGCTAATTTGTTCGAGCAGCGACTTAAGCTGTGAGCGTTCATGTGCGGTGTTGACCAATACACGAAGACGTTCATGACTTTTGGGGACGGCAGGGTGCAACAAGGGTTGCACCAAATAACCTGCTTGTAATAGTGACTGGTAAGCCTCGGTACATGACCGTTTGGGATAAAGTGTGAACACTGGGCTGGGTGTGTCGCTCATCCCTAGGTTTACATTTTTTTCTTTAGCGTAGTCCCTAAAGTAAGCAATGTTATCGGCCAACTTACTGTGTCGATCTGTACTTGCTAGCAAATCTAAACAGGCCAATGATGCTGCAATGTTACTTGGGGTAATCCCCGTAGAAAAAATGTATTCGCGACTCATTCGAATGCGGTTCATTAGTTTTGCACTAGCAACCACAAAACCACCGGTAGAACACAAAGCTTTACTGAGTGACCCCGAAATAATGTCGATGCAACTGCTATCAATATTATCGAATATTCGACGGACATTACTTTGCGAATTTGAAATAACAAAGGAATGTGCTTCGTCCACGTAAAGTGTAAAGCCAAATTGTTGTTTCAATTTTGCAAGTGCAGGTAAGTCGACAAAATCACCGTCGGCGCTAAACAAACCTTCGGTGATGACCACATTGTGTTTGCCTTCATTGGCTTGCAGTAAAGTGTACAGCGATGTCATATCATTGTGTGCAAATGCATCAGCAGAACATTTGGTATTTTTAATTGCACTGATGATGCTGGCATGACAAAACTGATCATACAAAAAGTGGACGTTCTCCAACGTGGCAATCGCACTAATGGCTCCGAGGTTAGCGGTATAGCATGAGGTGAAAATACAACATGCTTGCATGTGGGCTACGTCGGCTAAGCGGGATTCCAATTGTTTGATCAATGGGCTGCGGTCAGAAAACTGCCCCACGCTTAACGATGTTCCATAGGTTTCGACGGCCGCAATAGCGGCGCGTTTTACCTCTGGGTGGTTGTTAAGTGAGTAGTAATCTGCGCTGATAAACGAATGGTACTCCTTACCCTTCATCACCGCTGTTTCACCTATATGGCGATCGTGCTCTTTAAAATAAATAGCCGATAAATCCATATTGATTAACTCCGCACAAAGGCTTCTAGCATTGCGAATTGATATTCCGCTACTTCTTTCGCCCCTTTTTCGAATTGTTCTAAGGCTCCCGGTTTTTCTAGTAGCGGGAAGATCATGGTGCGCAACTGTTGGTCGTGTTTAACGTCGGCTACCATGTGCTCTTTGAAATGAATCAATTGCTCATCGGTAAAGCGATGGCTAAGTGCCATGTACATACGTTTAGCAATTTCGGGGAAAATTGCTTCCATACCGGCTGCAATGTAGGCGATGGATTCAATAAATGGCTTGTTTAAATATCCTTCGTTTAAAAACTCGATATAGCGTTTGGTTTCAGGTAACGGTTCGATGTTTTGTAGGTCGCCGTCGGTGAAACCTAGGCCTTTCATTAGGCCGCCAAGCAAGTTGACATGCAGACCTGAGTAATCGAACTCTTCGATGTTTTCAGGGCCACCTAGTTCGTCCATGAGATTATCTGCCAGTGTGAACAAAGCCTGATTATTAGGCACTGCTGTCCCACAGTTTGGGAAACGAGAAAGCCTGAATCCAAATTGTTAGAATGTGATTGTCAAGAAAACATCTAATAATAAGGAATTCAGGCTTTGTCGCATTCTAACACTGCTTTTCACCAGTTGCTAAAACCCATT
>JBFHVZ010000037.1:0-21831 GCA_041589295.1 Pseudomonadales bacterium | reverse complement strand
CCCGACTCCCGACTCCCGACGTCCGACTACAATCCCTTATAATACTTCTCACGATTACGCTTAAACCGTTTGTAGTCCCACTGGTATTGCGCCGGGTCGTCGGCCACGCACTGTTCGAAGCCTCGGTTCATGGCGTTGGCGGCGGTGACGATGTCGTCCGCGTAAATCTCTGGGTCTGCTTGACGAAATACCAATTCAAAACCTGCGGGCACACGTTTCATGTAGACAAACAACACGGTGCCTTCAGGATTGTCTTGGGTAAGTTGATGAATGAATCTCGGTGTTAGTGCGGGCAAGCCAAAGAATTCAGCCCAAACACCAGATCGAGTTCTGGGCTCTTGATCCGGCGCGATCAAGCAACAATTGCCCGCGCGATAGTTGGCGATAAAGCGCTCCACCCCTTCACGAGTACCCGGCACCATGGTGACACCACAAGCCTGACGACTTTCAAGCATGTTTTTTTCCAGAGCCGGCATTTTTGCCATTTTATAGAGCCCCATTAGGTTGGGGGCGCGCTGGGGTAAAACCGCGTTCATCCATTCCCAATTGCCAAAGTGCAAGGTCAACATCAGCACACCCTTGCCTTGGGCCACTGCCTCTTGCAACAGGTGTTCGTTATGAATCTTAACCACCTTAGCTTCGTTGCGGCGTAACTGTTTAAGGGTTCCGCCCCACGCGACTCCCGTTTCGGCCAAAGAACACGCCGTGTGGTAGAGGCTGTCACGGGCTAATTGCTCCCGCGCTTGCGGTGGCATGTCAGGGTATACCAACGACAGGTTTTTCTTAGTCACCTTGTACAAGCTGCTGTTGCTTACCCGTAACAGCCAAGCGATCAGCGCACCAAAGCGCCGCGCGCCATTAAGGGTGAACAACCCCAGTAAACGAATCAAACTCAGGGCAAAAAACGATTTGATATCCATAGGTAAAAACGACGACCGTGAAGAAAGGTACTAATAATCCAATGGCTAATAACGTCTAGCTCATTTTTATGAGGGCCGACACTTTGCCCGATTTGCAGCAGCTTGGCTATTCGTTGCTATGCTTTGGAAAGGGAGGAAGCTTTATGGCCACCATTGAATCCATGCTTGCAGGGAAGCGCATACTCGCCATTGATGATTTGGTTGAGTCCCGCAGCTCTATGAAAAAGATGTTGCAGATTCTCGGTGCAGACGAGGTGGACATTGCCATGGATGGGGATGAAGCTACCGAGCACATTCTGCATAAAGATTACGACTTGGTGATCTCTGACTACAACCTGGGCAAGGGTCGCGATGGTCAGCAAATACTCGAGGAAGCACGCTTCACTCATCGACTAAAAGCCACCAGTACCTTCATCATGCTGACCGGTGAAAATGCCATGGACATGGTCATGGGCGCGGTAGAGTACGAGCCTGACGACTATGTGACCAAACCCTTTACCATTGATGTAATGCGCAAACGCTTAACTCGCATTTTAACCACCAAAGCCGAGCTCCAACCCATAAACGAAGCACTCGATGCGCACAATTACAAAGAGGTTTTAGCCCAGTGCGATGAGTTGTTAATAGAAAAGCCCCGCTTGGCCAATCGTATTTTGCGCATTAAAGGACGAACCCTATTGCGCCTTAAGCAATTCAAAAAAGCCCTCGCCTTGTATGAATTAATTTTGGCAGAACGCGAGATTTCATGGGCCCTACTGGGTAAAGCCGTGGCGCTGTATTACCTGCAACAATTCGACAAATCCAAAGAGGTTTTGAAGTACACAATTAAATTGCACCCAAAATATGTGCAGTGTTTTGATTACCTTGCCAAGATTCAAATTCAAGAACGAGACTTAGAAGCCGCGCAAATGACATTACAGGACGCGGTTCGAGTTTCACCTAAACAAGTGCTGCGTCAGATGGAGCTCGGCCGCATTGCGTTTGCCAATAAAGATTTTGCGGTTGCCGAAACGGCGTTTCGCCAATCGGTCAAGTTGGCTCGCCACTCTTGTTATAAATCGGTGAAAAACTACCTGATGTTTGCCAAATCGCTGCAACACAAGGTGTCGCCGAAAAACACACGAGATACCCGCACCGCAACCCAAGAAGCGTTTCGCTCGTTAGACGAAGTGAAAGTCACCTACAAGGACAACCCAGAATACAGCTTTGAAGCCACACTGATTGAAAGCACCACCTTTACCAACCTAGGCAAAGACGCCGACGCCAAGCTCAAAGCACAACAAGCTTCGGATATTCTCGATCAAATCAAAAAACCCACGGCCGCCATGCAATTGGCCATGGCCCATACCTACATTGCCACCAAGCAACACGCCAAAGCGCAAGATCTGCTGGGCGAACTCAACAACCGCGAAGATCTCAGCAATGCCGAGATGCGCGAACTAAATCGCACCAAAGAAGAAATCAGCGAAACCGTAGTGCGCGAATACACCACCGAAATCAACGACCGCGCCATCGAATTTTTCGAACGCGGTCAACTGTCACAAGCCATTGAGCTATTCGACAAAGCAACGGCCTACAAAGAAGCGGGTATCGCCGTGCTGTTAAACGCCATTCAAGCCAAGATCACCTACATGGACCAACGCGCCGCCGATCCGCAAATGGCGAAAGAAGTGAATGAGCTTTTTAACCGCTTAGGTGACCTACCCAGAAGCGACGAGCGCTATGGGCGCTGGCAGCAACTTAAGAAAAGTCAGCAGCGCATTATGCGCGCCATTTAGGACAAGCATTCGGCAAGGAACTCAGCTATGGCGTTTGACGTAAACACACTGCTTAGCGCAGAACTGCACAGCATCAAAAACCAAATGCAGGCGCTGTTAAGCGCGCAATCGGATTTAGCCGATGCCTTGGCCGATCACCCCGAGTTTCAAAAACAAATTCAACAGGTGCAAAGCAATGGCCAACAACTTAGCCACAACATCATAGAATTACTGTCGGTGCTTAAAATCCAAAACACCGCCTTCGAGCCCAATATCGACGAAAATTGGCTGTGCGACACCGTGGCACTGGTGATTCAAGGGTTATCGGGTGTGGGCAAAAACACCACCATCCACATGGATTTCGACCCTGACTTAAACGGTTTTTACGACGAACAACTGATTAGCATCGCCATTCATAACTGCTTTGTGAACGCCATACATGCTGGCGCCACCGAGATTCACGTAGACGTGCGCGAAGAACCACAAGGTAGCCTAAGCATCTTGATCAAAGACAATGGCGAAGGCTTCAACGATATTCAATTGGAACAAGGGGATTTCAACCCTAAAGGCGCTGCCAGCGGCTTAGGGCTCTACCTGATGGACCAAGCCTTGGCCATTCACACTCGCACTATTAATGGCAACCTTTTGCGGGGCTCAGTTAAGGTGGCCAACCTAGACGAAGGCGGAGCCTGTATTACCCTGTTCATCCCTTAAAATCCGTCAACGCGACAAATCCTTCACCCCATACCTAGCGAACCACCAACCCACGAGACTAGGGCGCGCAAGCCTGTGGACTACGTACTGGCCACTCTGTGTTCAGGCCCGTATAATCTGCGCCTTTCGGTTTACTCTCTTGGTATAGCCCAGTGTCACAACAATACGATGTTAAAACCTTTCAGGGCCTGATCGCGGCTCTGCAGAATTTCTGGTCCGAGCAAGGCTGCGTCATTAACCAACCCATCGACATGGAAGTGGGCGCAGGTACTTTCCACACCTCGACTTTCTTGCGCGCTGTGGGCCCAGAAACTTGGAACGCTGCTTACGTTCAACCTTGTCGCCGCCCGACCGACGGCCGCTACGGCGAAAACCCAAACCGCCTACAACACTATTACCAATTCCAAGTGGTGATGAAGCCATCACCATTAGATATCCAAGATAAATACCTGCAAAGCTTAAAGATCATGGGCATCGACACCGATATCCATGACGTTCGCTTTGTGGAAGACAACTGGGAATCCCCAACTTTGGGCGCTTGGGGCCTAGGCTGGGAAGTGTGGCTAAACGGTATGGAAGTCACCCAGTTCACCTACTTCCAACAAGTGGGCGGCCTTGAGTGTTACCCAGTGACCGGCGAAATCACCTACGGCCTTGAGCGTATTGCCATGTACCTGCAAGGCGTGGACAGCATTTTCGACTTGGTTTGGTGCTACGGCCCAGACGGCAGCAAGGTCACCTACGGCGACGTGTTCCACCAAAACGAAGTGGAAATGTCGGCCTACAACTTTGAACACGCCGATGTGGACTTCTTATTCCAAGCGTTTGAACAACACGAAAAAGACTGCGCTCGTTTAATCGACGCTGGCCTTGCTCTACCGGCTTACGAAAAAGTATTGAAAGCCTCCCACGCCTTCAACATGCTCGACGCCCGTCACGCGATCTCGGTAACCGAGCGTCAAGGCTATATCCTGCGCGTGCGCACCTTGGCTCGCTCTGTGGCCGAAGCCTACTTCCAAAGCCGTCGTGCGTTAGGTTTCCCATTGGCACCGGAAGGCATTCGTAACGAAGTGCTGTCCGCCGCCGAAGCCGAAGAAAAAGCCGCAGCCGAAAAGGCACAAAAGCAAGCTGCTAAAGCCGCAAAAAAGAAAAAGCAGTAAGGGCGGGAAATCAACATGAGTGAACAAATGAACAAGCAAGATTTTCTGGTGGAAATTGGTACCGAAGAGTTACCACCAAAATCCCTTAAAAGCCTAGCCCAAGCATTTCAGGCGGGCATCGAAGAACACCTCAAAGCCAAATCATTAAGCTTTGAAAGCAGCAAACTGTTTGCGGCGCCGCGCCGTTTAGCACTGCGCATCAAGGGTTTGGATACTCAAGGTGCCGACAGCAAAATTGAAAAGTTCGGCCCTTACACCAACGTCGCGTTCGACGCAGATGGCAAACCCACTAAAGCCGCCGAAGGCTTCGCCCGTTCAAACGGTGTTAGCTTTGACGAGCTACAACGCACCACTGACGACAAAGGCGAGCGCTTGTACTACGCACAAACCGTTGCGGGCACCTTGGCCGCCGACGAATTGCCAGTGGCCGTTGCCGAATCCTTAAACAAGCTGCCCATCGCGAAACGTATGCGTTGGGGATCAAGCCGAGTTGAATTCGTCCGTCCAGTACACTGGGTGGTATTGCTACTGGGCAACAAGCCATTAGAAGCGACTATCTTGGGCGTGAAGTCAAACTACCTCACCAAGGGTCACCGCTTCCACGCTAACCGTGACATTGCCATTACAGGTCCAAATGCGTACGAAACCATCTTGAAAGAACAAGGCAAAGTATTAGCGGATTACGACGAGCGTAAAGAACTCATCCGGGGCCAAGTGAAAGCCGCAGGTGAAAAACTCGGTGGCACCGCCGTCATCGACGAAGACTTGTTGGACGAAGTCGCGTCACTGAACGAATGGCCAACCGCACTAGCAGGTAACTTCGATAAAGAGTTTTTAGACGTTCCTGCCGAAGCACTGATCAGCTCCATGAAAGAGCACCAGAAGTATTTCCACGTTGTGGATGCTAACGGCAAGTTAATGCCCAACTTCATCACCCTGTGCAACATCGAATCAAAAGATCCACAGCAAGTGATTGAAGGTAACGAAAAAGTAATTCGTCCTCGTTTAGCCGATGCGAAATTTTTCTGGGACACCGACCGTAAACAACCGTTGGAAAACCGTTTCGAAAAACTGCAAACCGTGGTTTGGGTACAGAAGCTGGGCACCTTGAAAGACAAGTCGCAACGCTTGATTAAACTGAGCAGCAAAATTGCCGCCGCCATGGGTGGCGACACCGGTTTAGCCGAACGCGCAGCCAAACTGGCAAAAGCCGATTTACTGTCAGACATGGTGTATGAATTTACCGACCTTCAAGGTTTAGCCGGTTCTTATTACGCGCAACACGACGGTGAACACGCCGAAGTGGCCGCCGCTATTAAAGAACAATATCAACCAGCCTTTGCTGGCGATGCGTTACCAGAAACCGTAACGGGCACCGCGTTAGCGTTAGCCGATCGTCTCGACAGCCTGGTGGGCTTGTTTGGCATTGGCCAGATTCCAACGGGTGGTAAAGACCCTTACGCACTGCGTCGTGCATCCTTAGGTGTGTTGCGTTTATTGGTTGAAAAAGACCTAAACATCGACCTGTCTGATTTGATCGACTGGGCTCTGGCGGCTTACCAAGACATCAACGCCGACGCACAGTTGGACAGCGATGCCAAAGCCAAGCTCATTGACTACATGCTGGATCGCTTTAGCGCCATGTACCAAGATCAGAACATCCCAACCGTGGTGTTCCAAGCGGTACGTGCCAAAGGCATCACCCAGCCCCGCGATATTAACCAGCGCGTACAAGCGGTGAACGCGTTCTACAAACTGGACAGCGCCGAAGCCTTGGCGGCCGCCAACAAACGGGTTTCTAACATCCTGACTAAGAACGACGCCTTCATTGCTGCGCCAAGCATCAACGAAGCCTTGTTGCAGGAAGACGCTGAAAAAGTATTGGCAAAAGCGCTAAACGAAAAAGGCGCAGAAGTATCGCCACTGTTTGCACAAGGCAATTATGAAGCGTACCTGTTGGCACTGAGCAGCTTGCGCGAAAGCATCGACGCCTTCTTTGACAACGTGATGGTGATGGCAGACGACGAAGCGGTTAAACAAAACCGTTTAGCCTTGCTGAATCAACTGCATAACTTGTTCCTGCAAGTGGCGGATATTTCGCAACTGCAAGCTCAATAAAATTAACTGTAGGAGTCGCACCCTGTGCGCGACCGCTACAATTTAAATTTGAACTCATCTGTTTTGACGGTGATTATTCTAATTAGGATTATCGCCGTTGAATCCGACCGCTTTTAATTAAGCTACTGGGGTCGCACACAGGGTGCGACTCCTACAGTAGGTTTAGTTAACAATGAACAACTTCCCCACTAAAACCCCAACCAAACTTGTCATCCTCGACCGTGATGGCGTCATTAACCAAGACAGCGATGACTACATTAAAACCGTGGACGAATGGATTCCCATTGAAGGTTCCGCCGCTGCCATCGCGCGTTTATGCAAAGCGGGTTATCAAGTCGCCGTTGCCACCAACCAAAGCGGTATTGCTCGCGGATATTTCTCCGTGGATGAACTGAATAAAATGCATAAAAAAATGACGGCACTGGTGGCAGCCGAAGGCGGACAATTTGCTCACATTGCGTATTGCCCCCACGGACCCGACGATCATTGTGATTGCCGCAAACCCCTACCCGGTTTAATTCATCAAATCGAAAATGCGTTAGGTGTCAGCGCAAAAGGTTGCTACATGGTGGGAGACTCCCTACGCGACCTGCAAGCAGGTCAAGCAGCGGGTATGAAAGCCGCGCTCGTGCTCACAGGTAAAGGCGAGCGTACGCAGGCAAAAGGTGTAGGGTTGGAGCAGGTAGAAGAATTCAGTGACCTTAGTCAATTCGTTGAACATATTTTAAACTGAATACACGTTCAAAATATGACTCTCTCTACGACAACAGTGTGATTTTAATCACAGTCTTTTGTCGGCACTAGTCGTCGTCTATAGAATCCCGTAAGTCATCTATTAATAAGGAATTATGATGCGCTTACGGAATTTTCTGCTGGACTCGCTACGGGCCCCAGCTCAGGCGCGCGCACAGGTCTGCGCATTACCTGTCTCGCTAACCCTAGTATCACTAAGCCTTGCCTTCTCGCTCGCCCAAACTGCCCATGCAGCCGAGCCAAATAACACGCTGATCGACTCAGAAATTGCCAGTGAACTGACATTGGCGGGAAACATTGGTGGCGCTGGTTTTTTCGCAGTGCAAGCCGATGACGACTTAGATTTAGAAATTATCGCCACGGCGTCTACTATCGCAGACTCAGCTAACGATCATTGGTTGCTGTTGGATTGGAATACAGACCAATACGAAATTATAAAAAAGGGTGAGCTTGAATCGAGCGATCACAGCTTTATGTCAGGCATTCGCCTTTCGCTAAACGAAGTTTTGCTCGGTCACGCCGGTGGTAAATTAACTCGCATTACGTTTACCGACAATACAGATAACAGTCGCCATGACATTTCCGTAACCGCTTCCCAACTTTCTGAAAAAACCCACGAACTGGGCGAAAGTGCGGAAGTCGACAGCGACATCTTGTCATTAGTGAATCTAACAGCCACCGATGACACCCAGCACCTAGTGATTTGTTCGCAAGATTACATTCACATATTGAATGGTGACTCACTTACTGCATCCCTCAATACGGGTGGCTACTGTCAGGTAGGCGATATCGACACGCTAGATGCCCACCAAGAACTTGTTACCGAAAATGGCTACTTCGCTAACTTTGATGGAACAGCATGGCAAGCCAAAAATGCTTTATCCCCTGCAACCCTAGGCGGAAACTTTTTGATCGCAAACGTGGATGACGATGCCGTTTTCGAAATTGTTTCTCAGTCCACAAATGGACAAGTTCAATTCTATAACCCCAACCATGGTGGTAGCTGGGTTTACGTTAGCGAGTTAACAAACGCTACCCAGTTCTTCTCAATCTATGATCTCGATAACGATGGCTTTGCAGACATTATTTATGACAAGGTCACCAAAGAAGATGGTCTACCTGATGTTTATGATCTAGTCGTTGTTCAATGGGATGATGCAAATGACACCCATGAAACCACCATCGCGCAATTCAGCCCTTATAAAACGCCCGGCGCTCTGCGTGCGATACCCACTCGCTTGATAAGCGATGGTGAAGATGGATTTATCGAATCGGACGTAAAGCTGTTTGTTTCGAATCACGGCAAAGCGCAACCACAACAAAGCCTACTAAATCGTTACTCATTATCTTTAAGTTTCGAATGGCGAGGCTTTTACAACTCGGCTGATCGCAGTCACGAAGTCATAACCCGCACAGATTCTACCTCTGGCACCATTCAAGATTTTAATCTGGTGCAACTAAACCAAATGACCGAGGAGAATGACACATACATTTTTGCATTTAATCGGTTAGGCATAGATAACTTCTCACTTTCAGCTTCGGTCCCCTTTAGTTTTGTCGCGGATGAACACACAGCTGTAAATGCGTTGCTTGCAGTGGATATGGATGGCGACTTAATTGATGAATTACACCTAGGCGGCCGCATTGGTTATGAAAATGCGACGGCGCAATCCAGTGTTCATTCCATCGACCTTGCCGGTAACACCATTAATAAAATCACGTCCAGCGAAATCGTGAGTATCAACGCTATGTACATTGGCGAATTAAATGATGCTGAAGGTTTGGATTATTTTTTAACGGGTGAGAATAGTGGAACAGATGGCGGCATTGGTTATCACCAACAATTCGAAAGTGGTTTATTCACATCCGGTTGGTTTAAACCCGGCAATGGGGATCGCTCATTTAAGAAAGTCATTGCTTCAAATATTAAAGGGGAAGGTGACGACATTCCTGAAGTTTTGGGTTTGCATTCACAATTAACGGCCTTTGATCCAGACGCTGAATTCAATGAATCCAGCTTTTATAACCTTAGTAATTTAGATCTTGCCCAGTTCACACCGGTTCGTATAGCAGGCCAACCTTTTGATTTTGCGCTGGCTTCAGATATCGCCGGTTCACTTTATTTAGTAGAACCAAAAGACTTTGACATCTTAGCCCGCACACAGGGCTGTGACTCAGAACTGAGTGCGATCACTTCCGTTACGATTAATGACAGTCAACAAGCGGTCATTGCATTGTGTGAAACGCGTTTATTAACTTGGTTAATTGATAGCCCTGCCGCCGATGTTTATGAGTTCCTATCGTTGGCCAGCTTCGAATTAGACGCTAATGCCAACATCGAACAAGCAACGTTAACAGCAATTAAAGCCGATGACGAAAGTCTGCACTTGTTTGCGCTGCTAAAAAATAAACTACACCACTTACTGTTAGACCCAAGTATTGTGGATGATGTGGACAGCGATGGTTACCGAGGTTTTGAAGACGCATTTCCTAACGAGCCAACACAGTGGACGGATGCAGATGCAGACGGCTATGGCGATAACCTTGACGGCGTTAATCCAGATCCTTCACTCAATGACACGGATAATGACGGCGTAACTAACGAGGTTGACCCAAATAATACGGTCGATAATGGCAATCCGTATTTCGTATCAGATGAAAGTCTACCGGTTATCAAGGTTTCAAATACGGGCGAAACAACAGCGGTAACCATTCCCGTCAGCGCAACACCAGCTGCCTCAGACTTGTTTGATCGTTTAAACGGCACACCCACAGCGAACGTTCATCTTGAACTAAATGGAACCGTCATCGAAGCAAACGAAGCACTGGAGTATGCTTTAAACCTACCTATCGGTCGCAACCAAATCGTTTGGGTAGCAAACGATTTAGCGGGCAATCAGGCGCAACAAAATCAATACATTTATGTTTATCCCACCATCGGCTTTGAAACCACAACAGCCAGCGCAGGCGAAACAGAAAATTTTGATATTGCTGTTGTACTAAACGGCCCGACGCCTGAAGCCTTACAAGTCGTGATCAATCTCGAAGGCAGCAGCACAGTGGAGCAGGCCGATTTTGAAACCATAACGCTTCCGATCACGCTCGATATAGCCCAAGGGCAAAGCCAAGCCACACACACGCTTACGCTTATTAATGACGATGTGGTTGAAGGCATTGAGACCAGTCGCTTTAGCATTGTGGACGGCTACGCCGACTCTGAATGGCTCGTGAGTGATGAATCAAATCTAATGACCGTCACAGCCTACGACTTTAACTTGGCACCAACATTGGCGCTGGTAATTGAACAAGACGGAGTTGAGGTCAGCGAGCCTAACAATACCGACGGTCCTATCACGCTAAACCTTGAAGTGGTCGATCAAAATGCCGAAGACTCTCACCTTTATCAGTGGGATCTGTCCCAACTCGGGTTTGACGGTGCCAACATTGAAGACCCTTCGTTTGCCTCTGAGCAGCTCGAGGTTGGGTCTTATACGGTTACCGTGTTAGTGACAGATAACGCGCCCGTGCCTGAGACTGTTTTCCAAAGTTTTATTATCACGATCACCTACGGTGACACCGATGGCGATGGTTATTTAGACAACGTCGATGTTTTCCCAGAGGACCCATTGGAATGGCTAGATGATGACGGTGACGGCGTTGGCAATCACGCGGACCTGTTTGATGATAACCCATTAGAAGCCTTTGACGATGACGGTGATGGTGTTGGTAACAATGCCGATCAATTCGATGACGATCCGAATGAAGCCTATGATCAAGATCGTGATGGCGTGGGTGATAATGCTGATTTATTCGACGACAACCCGCTAGAAGCGTTCGATGACGACGGTGATGGCGTGGGTAATAACTCTGATGTCTTCCCCAAAGATAAAACAGAGTGGAAAGATACCGACAAAGACGGTGTTGGCGACAATGCGGATGCGTTTCCAAAAGACCCTAATGAAACCAAAGACACTGACGGCGATGGCGTCGGTGACAAGGCCGATGCATTCCCTAGAGACAAAAATGAGTCAAAAGACAGCGATGGCGACGGCGTGGGCGACAACCTAGACGCGTTTCCTAGAGACGCCTCTGAAACCGTGGACAGCGACGGTGACGGTGTCGGCGACAACAAAGACGCCTATCCAAATGACAAAAACCGTTCTAGCTTCGCGGACGATCGAGGCTTAAATGACGAAGGCAGTGGTTCCGTATTCTGGTTGGTATTTCTACTGCCAATGCTAGCCCGTCGTTTTAAACGACTATAACGAACCCGCCTAAAAAGCCACTTACATCCACTGCGAGTAAGTGGCTACTTCCCTCCTAAGTCAATCCTCGTAAGCACCCTTTTAACCACTGGGTGCTTTTTTGTATCTTCGCCTACTAAAATGGAGACTTTGGTAACTGATTCTAAAACCAAGCTTGGGTATATTTAGGCAGGTGAACTGACTGCCTGACCCATTGTCTCATCGGGTCGATCTCTATTGTGTCCCTGCAAAAATGGGTTGATGGCTATACTATCCGGATTCCCCACATGCAGCGCATGGACGTGTTTTACTGGTTAATGTGAGTTGTTTGATATGTTGTTTGACCTACAGCCCAAATGGCTGGCTGCCATCCGCACCTTTCCTTTATACGTTTGCATGCCTTTGTTGGCCGCCAACAGCTACCTGCTAGGCATGACCATTGGTCCGTTCCTGTCTTATGAACGTCGTTTCAAGCTTATTATTGGCACCTTTTGCCATGGAACCGTTTGGATTGCGAAGCATATCTGCGGCATAGATTACCAAGTTTCCGGGCATGAAAACCTACCTAAAGATGATCGTGGTTACGTCATCATGTCCAAACATCAAAGCACGTGGGAAACGCTCTTTTTACAAAATGTATTTGATCCCAATACCGTGGTACTGAAACAAGAGCTGTTTTATGTACCGTTTTTTGGCTGGGGTATCGCGTTGCTAAACCCGATTTTCATCAACCGCAGCGAAGGCCGTTCGGCCATGAAACAAATTCTCGAGAAAGGCAGTGAGCGCTTGAAGCGTGGTGAAGATATTCTGATTTTCCCGGAAGGCACTCGCGTCGAACCGGGCAAACGTCGAGCGTTTTCTAAAGGCGGTGCCCTTTTGGCAACCACAGCGGGTGTTGATGTGATTCCTGTGGCGCACAACGCTGGCGAACATTGGAATAACAAACGCTGGTTAAAAATTCCAGGGACGATTCAAGTGGTGATTGGAGCGCCGATTTCGACCCAAGGTAAGACTTGGGAGCAGGTTAACGAAGAAGTACAGAATTGGGTCAATGCCAAGGTTGATGAGATCAGCACCTACCCCTATGACGAAGGCTTTGATTACAACGACATCAATCACTTTCCACAAAAGTCGAGTACCGACGGTTTTGTCGCCAACGCTATTCGCTACGGCCAAGAAAAGTGGAATGAGTTTATGCGTTAAGCTAAGGCTTTAATTCGAGCGAGCTGCTCTTCGTTGAGTAGCTCCTTTTGGCTTTCCCAACGCAAGAACTGTTCAATACTCTGTTTCCACTTACGCTTAAAGCGCTTTTTCTGTCGGGCTGGAAACTCATCAATGCCCGTATCAATCCAACATAGCGCCCCGGTTTCACTGCAAAAAATATTTCGCAATGCTAAATCACCGTAAATAATACGATGCGCTTTTAGAGTCGTCAGATCACGAATTAATTGCTCCGCAAAATTCTGCTGCGCCTCGGGCTTTAAGCCATTTAAGAACAAGTGAGCCTCACCTAAGCCCGGTGCCGGACGCATTACATAGTAGCCGGTATAACCAAAAAAATGGGTGGGAATCAGGGCGATACCGTACTCAGTAATGTCTGGGACCGTTAGCCCCAATTCCTTTAACCGCACATTGCTCTGTACTTCTTTGCTGGTGCGACTGGCGCCATAAAACACTTTGTAGTACTCGTGCCAGCGACGGGCCTTTACGAATTTTACGATCAACCCATTGTGGTTTTTGATAACCGTAGAGATTTCATCGTCTTTAATTAAGGTGCCCTGCCCTTCTTCAAACGAGATAGCCTCACTGCCCACGGCAGCATGACAAACAAACATTTGCTGGTTTCGGTGCTTCATAGCAACCGGCAATGCCAAGCGCTTCAGACTGTGCTTTGGAAAGGCGTTAAACAGCGATGTGAAGTAAGGCATGGAGCATCTCTAACAGTGAACACGAATAAAAAAGGCCGACTCACATCGGCCTTTTTTATTGACGAGAGGATCTGGATTAGAAATCTAGGTTCTCAACCAGCAAGGCGTTGGATTCGATGAAGTTACGGCGCGGTTCTACTTCATCGCCCATGAGCGTGGTGAAGATCTGATCCGCTGCAACAGCATCTTCTATGGTCACGCGCAGCATACGACGTGTTTCTGGGTCCATGGTGGTTTCCCACAGTTGCTCTGGGTTCATTTCACCCAGACCTTTATAGCGCTGGATGCTGTAACCGCGCTTCGCTTCGCCCATTAACCACTGCAATGCTGCTTCAAAGCTGCTCACAGGACATGTGCGCTCACCACGTTGGATATAGGCACCTTCACCCAATAGATCTTGCAACTGTTCGCCCAGTTTGCAAATGCTGTTGTAGATGCTGGATTCGAAGAACTCATGGCTCAACAGGTAGTCCACAGGAATGCTGTGATTGATGACTTTCACGTCTGGAATAAAGATGTGACGCTCTTGATCTTCGATGGCTTCAACCACTACTTGGGTGCCGTTATTTTTTTCTTCAAAGCGTGCGTTTAACTGCTCACACCAAGCGCTTACCTGAGCTTTATCCGTCAGCGCTTCCTTGGCCAAACGCGGCAAGTGAATCATTTCTTTCAACACTTGTTCTGGGTACACACGGTTCAAGCGTTCAATGGACGCCATAACACTACGATAGGTGTGAACCAGAGACTCTAGACCTTCGCCACTAATGGCTGGGGCTTCTGGGTTTACGTGCAATGCCGCGCCATCCAGTGCGGTCGAGGTTAGGTATTCCTCCAACGCTGGATCGTCTTTGATGTACTGTTCGTGTTTACCACGCTTAATTTTGTACAGAGGTGGCTGGGCAATGAAGATATGTCCACGTTCAATAATTGCAGGCATTTGACGGAAGAAGAAGGTCAGCAATAGCGTACGGATGTGCGAACCATCCACGTCGGCATCCGTCATGATGATGATGCTGTGGTAACGCAGTTTATCTGGGTTGAATTCTTCGCGGCCAATACCGCAACCCAATGCGGTGATCAGGGTGCCGACCTCGGCAGAGGACAGCATCTTATCGAAGCGGGCTTTTTCGACGTTTAGGATTTTACCTTTAAGCGGCAGAATCGCTTGAGTACGACGATCTCGACCTTGTTTGGCGGAGCCACCGGCCGAGTCACCCTCCACTAGGTAAATTTCAGAAAGCGCTGGGTCTTTTTCCTGACAGTCTGCCAATTTGCCGGGCAGACCTGCGATATCAAGCGCACCTTTACGACGCGTCATTTCACGGGCCTTACGAGCCGCTTCACGGGCGCGGGCTGCGTCCATCATTTTGCCAACGATTTCTTTCGCTTGTTGCGGTTGTTCTAGCAAGAAGTCGTTAAAAGATTTCGCCATTTCTTGTTCCACTGCGGTTTTCACCTCAGAGGACACCAACTTGTCTTTGGTCTGTGAGCTGAACTTAGGATCAGGCACTTTAACCGAAATAATAGCCGTCAAACCTTCACGGGCGTCATCACCCGTGGTGGAGATTTTCGCTTTTTTGGCCAAGCCTTCACGCTCGATGTAACTGTTCAAAGAACGGGTTAATGCACCGCGGAAACCCGCTAAGTGCGTGCCGCCATCCCGTTGCGGAATGTTGTTGGTGAAGCAGTAAATGTTTTCGCTAAAGCTGTCATTCCACTGCATGGCCACTTCAACGCCGATGCCGTCTTCGCGAGTGTCACCGTCCAGCTGAAAGTGGAAGATGTCATTCAATGCCGTTTTGTTGGTGTTCAGGTATTCCACAAAGCTGCGCAGACCACCGGCAAATTCAAATACTTCTTCGCGGTCCGAGCGCTCGTCTTTTAATACAATGCGCACGCCTGAGTTCAAAAAGCTCAGTTCACGTAAACGCTTGGCAAGATGATCGTAATTGAAATGAATATTGGTGAAGGTATTTGGGCTTGGGTGGAAATGAATCGTAGTACCCGTAGTGCTGGTATCGCCCACTGCGGCCAGAGGCGCATCAGGCACACCCACTGTGTAGGTTTGCTCCCACACTTTACCTGCGCGACGAATGGTGAGTTTTAGTTTATCTGACAGCGCGTTTACTACCGAAACACCTACGCCGTGCAAACCACCAGAGACCTTGTAGCTGTTGTCGTCGAACTTACCGCCTGCGTGCAAGACGGTCATGATAACTTCCGCTGCAGACACGCCCTCTTCCGCGTGGATATCGGTTGGAATACCACGACCGTTATCAGACACGCTGATGGATTCATCGGGGTGAATGGTTACTTTGATTTCAGAGCAGTGGCCAGCTAGGGCTTCGTCGATGGAGTTATCCACCACCTCGAACACCATGTGGTGTAGGCCAGTGCCATCGTCCGTATCACCGATGTACATACCTGGGCGTTTACGAACGGCATCTAACCCCTTGAGTACTTTGATACTTGAGGAATCGTAGGTCTTTTCAGCGGTCATCGGAAAACTCACTTTTATTCTTGATGAACGGTTCCATGTTCCACGTGGAACCTTTTTACCTGGCTCTTGGGCGACCAGTTATCCGCGATCATGGTGGCATCAATCGCGGTTACAAAGACCTGACATTTTAGTTCTTCTAGCAGGCCACATAAAGCGTTTCTGTGCTTTAAATCCAGTTCTGCGGCCAGGTCATCAACTAAGAAGATACACGGCTTACCAGCTGCGTTTTGATAGAGGCGGGCTTGGGCCAGTTTGAGGGCACACACAACGATTTTCTGCTGCCCGCGCGAAAGTACCTCCATGGCAGGCTGGCCATCGGCCTTCATTCTTAAGTCCGCGCGTTGCGGACCTAGCTGAGTAAATCCTTGGCGAACGTCGCTTTCCCACTGCTCATCCAGCAATTCGAGATAGTCACGCTCTTTACCCCAGCCTTGGTAAAAACTCATGGACACTTTAAGGTCAGGATTCAGCTGAGACATGTAATGTTCAAACACGGGCTTCAGCTCAGATAGATAGGCTTGGCGTAGCTCATTCAATCGATTTGCATGTTTAGCCATCTGCCCATGCCAAACTGACTTCTCCATATCGCCCACAGCCACACCGGACTTAGCCTCACGACGCAGTAAGCCGTTGCGGGCTTCCAAACATTTCTTCATATCGCGCCAACTGTTTATGAAATTATGTTCCACGTGGAACACACCCCAATCCAAATATTGTCGTCTTTGCTGAGGAGAACCCTCCAAAAGCTCAAACATACCCGGATCAAGCAACTGGACAGGGAGCAACTTAACCAGCTCAGCCGCTGACTTAATCCACTCACCATTCAGCTTGATGCGGCGCTCCCCTGCACGATTACGCTCGACTCCGAGGCTCTTGCCATTCACCTTACAAAACGCCGTCAACGACTCTTGCTCGTGCTGAATAAGGTTCTTTTGCTTATGGGTCCGAAACGAACGGCCAAGGGACAACAAATACACGGCCTCCAGCAAGCTGGTTTTACCACTGCCGTTCTCGCCGTAGATCAGGTTAATTTCAGGGGAAGGAGATAAAGAAAGGGGTGCCAGATTGCGCACCCCTTGAAGCATCAGAAACTCAATAGCCATTCTTAGCTAACCCAATGCTTTTAATGTTTATAAAATTCAATGTCTTAGCTGCTGAAAGCGTTTTTCGAGGAAGCTAGAACAAGGCATAAATTTTTGAAGGGCCGCAGTTTGGTTCACCAAATGAGGACCCTGATAAAATTTATAACGCTGTTATAGCGACGTAGATAGCTTTCAGCTCCTATAAACGCATGGGCATGACGACATATAGCGCATCTCCACCCTCAACCTCTTCCAACACGGCCGAGCTATTGGCGTCAGACAGAGTCATCTTAATGTCTTCACCACTGAGCACAGACATGACGTCCTGCAGGTAGCTCACGTTGAAGCCGATCTCCAACTGTTCGCCTTGATACTCAACGCCCAAGCTTTCTTCCGCTTGCTCTTGCTCTGGGTTATTGGCAACCACTTGCAAGTTGTTGTCTTCAATCAGCAGACGCACGCCACGGTACTTCTCGTTGGACAGGATCGCCGTGCGAGCAAACACCTGACGCAGAGCTTGGCGATCAGCCAGCAATACTTTGTTGCCATTGCGTGGGATAACACGCTCGTAGTCTGGGAATTTACCGTCCACCAATTTAGAGGTGAAGGTGTATTCGCCCACTTGCGCACGCACATGGTTGTTGCTTAAAACCAATTCCACATGGGCATCAGGTTCGGTCATTAGTTTGGCCAATTCCAATACCGCTTTACGCGGCACGATTACCTGAGTTTTGTTTTCGATTTCCAACTCAACCGGCACACCACAAGTAGCTAGACGGTGCCCGTCAGTGGCCACAGCACGTAGCTCATCGGCTTTCACTTCTAACAACAAGCCATTCAAATAGTAACGAACATCCTGCTGCGCCATGGCAAATGCAGTGCGATCAATAACACGACGTAATTGCGCCTGCGGCAAAGACAAATGCACCTGACCGTCCACATCATCAATGCTTGGGAATTCGTTTGCAGGTAAAGAAGACAGCATAAAACGGCTGCGACCGGCCTGAACAATCACGCGGTGCTCTTCTTGAGTAATTTCGATGGTGGATTGATCTGGAAGTGACTTACAGATATCCATCAGCTTTTTCGCAGGTACGGTGATTTCACCTGATTGCGCAGGCTCTAACAGCGGCGCACGGCCCACCATTTCCACTTCAAGGTCGGTACCGGTTAACGAAAGTTGCTCGCCTTCAGCTACCAGTAATACGTTAGATAGAACAGGCAGGGTTTGACGACGCTCCACCACACCGGCGACTAGCTGCAGGGGTTTTAACAGGGCTTCCCTGGTAATTGTGAATTTCATGCCTTCCACTCTTAACTGGTCAGAGACCGCAATAGGTTTTTATAGTCTTCGCGGATATCCGCTGTTGTTTCGCGCAGCTCTTTAACTTTGCGACAACCATGTAGAACCGTGGTGTGGTCCCGTCCGCCAAATGCATTACCGATTTCGGGCAAACTATGGTTGGTTAATTCTTTGCTCAGGGCCATGGCCACCTGACGGGGCCGCGCTACCGAACGCGAGCGTCGCTTAGATAATAAATCAGCTACCTTAATTTTGTAATACTCAGCGACCGTGCGCTGAATATTATCAATACTGACCTGACGATCTTGCAGCGCCAGTAGGTCTTTCAAACTTTCCTTAATAAAAGGAAGGGTGATCTTCGAGCCTGTAAACGCCGCATTGGCGATGACACGTTTTAACGCGCCTTCTAATTCACGTACGTTCGATCGAATTTTTTGCGCCACAAAAAACGCCGCTTCATGGGGTAGGTCGATCCCCTCTTCTTCGGCTTTTTTCATCAGAATCGCTACACGGGTTTCAAGCTCAGGCGGCTCCACCGCTACCGTTAAGCCCCAACCGAAGCGACTCTTTAAGCGCTCTTCCAAACCATTGATCTCTTTCGGGAAGCGATCACAGGTCAGAATCATTTGTTGGCCGCCTTCTAGCAAGGCATTAAAGGTATGGAAAAACTCTTCTTGAGAGCGTTCTTTACCGGCAAAGAATTGAATATCGTCGATCAGCAACGCATCCACACTGCGATAGTAGCGTTTGAATTCGTTGATGGCATTGAGCTGAAGGGCCTTTACCATGTCCGCCACAAAGCGCTCGGAGTGCAGATACACCACTTTGGCGTTAGGGTTTTGCTCTTGAATATAGTTGCCCACAGCATGCATTAAGTGGGTTTTACCCAGACCAACACCACCATATATAAAGAGTGGGTTGTAGGAGCCACCGGCATTTTGCGCGACCTGACGGGCCGCGGCATGGGCTAACTGGTTGGACTTACCCTCCACAAAGGTATCAAAGGTAAAGCGGCGATTAAGACTGCTTTGGTGTTGAATACCGCCCTCTACCTGAACCTGACGCCCCCCTTCTGGCGCGCGTACAACCTGCGTATCGCGTCCATCAAAGCCCGGCATAGTTGGCTGATGCTGTTCACGGCTTTCGCTACGAGTCGCTACAGCAAGGTCAGTATCAACACTGTCATAACCACCATGGAAACGACTGGCGGTTGCTACATTATTATGACCATTGTTGATATGACCAAAGCTATTTGATTCAAAGCTACTGGAAGCTGACCCTTCATTACCGCGCCCCACATCCAGCTGCCCTTGGCTAAAAGCCGAGCTGCTATCACCAAATGAAGCGGCTGACTTAGGTGTAGCGCTAACACTGGTACCACCAGCACCTGTATGCGTAGGCGCTGCAGATTCACGAGTGTTTGCAGGCGCAGCTTGTGCCGCACGAGCAAAAGCAGGCACTGCATTTTGCGCATAAATCGCCAGCTCCACGGGCAGGTGTTGACCCCCGTTTAGCTCAGCGAGTATGGATTGAATACGGTTTAGAAACTTGTCTTTGACCCAATCTTTCACAAAGCGATTGGGTGCCATGACGGACAAACCTGCATCGGACCAATCTGCCTGTAGAGGCCGGATCCAGGTATTAAATTGTTGGGCGGGCAACTCGTCCTGAAGACAGCGCACGCACTCTTCCCACAATGCCAACACGGCATTTCCCCCAAATAAAACAGCGCGCTATTTTAACAACTCCTGTTTAGTTATCCACAGAAAATTGTAAAAGATGAATAATATGGCGATTATGAACTGTCAGTGGATAAATACTGTGTATAAGTGGGGCTTATTTGTGCATAAAGCTGGAAAAGTGAACTTGCTTGGGTTATCCCCAATTCCACTCACGGCTTATAAAAGGGTTATCAGAACAATCACAACCAAGCTTATACATCGTCCAACCCATTGATATTAAAGGGCTAAAATGGGTTATACACAGAAAACAGCTTGCCCAAAGAATAATAAGAATAAGAAAAACATAACATCCATACATGTATATCTTTTCTTTATTTATTCTCTTCAAAGTTCTTTAAGAGAAAAATGGAAAGCACAAGAAGAATTGGATTATTTCATTGGATGACAGATTATTTTGTAATCTGCCTGCACTACTCATTGAATCCATTGGCCGTTTTCAATACAATCCGCTCCCTTATTTTTGTTGTTAACCCGTTTGAGAGATTTACGTCATGAAACGTACTTTTCAACCTAGCGTATTAAAGCGTAAGCGCACTCATGGTTTCCGTGCTCGTATGGCTACTAAATCTGGTCGTCAGGTTTTGTCTCGTCGTCGTGCTAAAGGCCGTAAGCGTCTAGCTGCTTAATAGATCCTGATTAAGCGCACTTATTAGAATGTCCAATGCGGTATTCCCTCGACAGGTAAGACTCTTGTCTGCAGGGGATTACCGTCGGGTATTCAGTCATGCAGATGCGAAAGCACAAACCCAACAGATTTTGATTCTGGCTCGTCGTAACAGCCTAGGTCATAGTCGATTGGGTTTGGTGGTTGCTAAGAAACACGCTAAGCGTGCCGTCGACCGCAACCAGATTAAGCGGATAGTTCGCGAAAGCTTTCGTCATCATCAAGTTGAGCTGGAAAACTTTGATTGTGTCGTACTGTCCCGTGGCGGTGCGAAGGATCTAGACAAGGCTCAGCTTCGTGACATGGTGGACCAACTTTGGAGTCGTCTACGACGCAAACGCAATGTGTCCCAAAAGCGATCGATGCCTAAATCAGGCAAACCGGATAAGCCCGCCCCTGCAAACCACGCCCGTGGTTAATGGTGTTGGTATTCTGGCCCGCATTCTTAGCTGGCCCATCCTGTTTTATCGCTACGCCCTCAGTCCATTGATCCCTAGTCGTTGCAGACACTTCCCCACCTGTTCAGAATACGCCCTCGAAGCATTGGAGAGGCATGGTCCGTTTATTGGGCTATGGCTAAGCATTAAGCGCATCGGCCGTTGTCACCCTTGGGGCACCCATGGGTACGATCCGGTTCCCGAAAAAGAATTATCGAAAAAGAGTTAATCAAAGATGGACGCAAGAAGAGCAATCATTCTGCTGGGCATCGCTATTGTTTCTTACATGCTGGTACTCCAGTGGAATGAAGATTACGGTCAGCGCCCCCTTAATCACGAGACTCAACCGGTTACGCGTTTGACTCCGTCCACCGATGCCCCTGTGGGTATAGACGCCAATCAGGCCACTGCTAACAGTGATGCCCCTGTTGTGGCCACTGAAAGCGATATTCCAAGTGAGCAGACAGCGGTTGTCACCGACTTAATTACGGTACAGACCGACGTGCTGG
>JBFHVZ010000036.1:0-22016 GCA_041589295.1 Pseudomonadales bacterium | reverse complement strand
ATGGTTATCCTGACGCCTGGGCTCCTATATGTGATAACGCTTGCCAAGCCCAATCTGGTCAACAATTAGACCAGTTCCCTTCTTCAGCAGCCGCCTTTTTAGATGCGGACTTCGATGGTTTGCCAGACAGCTGGCACCCAAGTTGTGATGCTCAGTGCCAGCTAGATTCTGGCTTAACTCTGGATGCATACCCCAACGATGCCGATAACGACGGCATCAGCGACGCTGTGGATAACGACGACAATGGCGATGGCAACATAGATGCAGACGCCGACAGCGACGGCTTAATTGATGTGAGCAGCTTGGCGCAATTGGATGCCATGCGTTTCCAAATGGACGGTGTTGGCCGTCGCAATGCGGCTGATGGCGAGCTGGACTCGTCTGGTTGCCCATTTGTGCTGTATCAGGGGCAGTATCAACGTCGCTGTCACGGCTATGAACTCACCACAGGCTTGAACTTTGACACCAATAGCAACGGGCAATTTGATAGTGGTGACAGCTATTGGAATGCAGGCTCAGGCTGGCAGCCCATCGGTAATTACTCCGCGTCGTTTGCCGCTCAGTTTGAAGGCAATGGATTCACCATTGCTAACCTTGTGATTCAGCGTCCAACTCTGGACAACACGGGTTTATTTGGTCGCTTGCAATCCGCTGTTGTGCAAAACCTTCACCTAAGTCAGGTAAATATTGCCGGAAATAGCTACACAGCCGGTTTAGCGGGATACGCTAAGTCCAGCACAATTAAGCGTGTGGGCATCAGTGGCAAGGTGCAGGGCAACTCGAACACCGCAGGTGTGCTTGGTGGGGTCGAAAACAGCACCTTAGAAGGCGCGTTTAGTGCCGCTTCTGTGGTGGCCACTTGGGGCTATTCTGTCGCCGGATTGGCAGGCAGTAGTTCCGGAAACGTCACCATGTCCTCTGTGGTGCATACCGGTTATGTGAAAGGTAACGATTACGTGGGCGGCTTGGTTGGCTCCCACGGCAGTGGCATGTTGACACTGCGTCAGGGTCTTTCCAGCGCCTTGGTGCAGGCCTTTGGAGTATCGGTTGGTGCTGTTGTCGGCAGTGTGAACAGCTCACAATTGGATGCACAGAGCGTTTACTGGGCCAGCGATCTAGCGGGCGTCATCAGCCAAGCCGATGAGGCCAACAGCTATGTGGGTGTCACTGCGGCGGCACTGCGTTGTGCCGTGATGGCCGACACCAGCCATAGCAACAGTGACTGCGTTTCAGCAGATGGCGCGGCCGAAGGGTTGGATGGCCCTGTTACCCTGTATTTAGGTTGGGGTGACCAAACCTATGTGGATGCGCAAGGGGCGACACAGGCGTATTGGTTGTTTGGCAGTGCCGATCAACTGCCCGCACTCAACATTAATAACTCGGTTCAGCGCGACGGCGACGGCGATGGCGTACTCGACAGTCAAGATAGGTTTGCGTCCCAACTAGCGGCGGCAACCGATAATGATAACGACGGATACCCAGATAGCTGGTCACTCGCTTGTGACCATCAATGTCAGCAAGATTCAGGCTTATTGCTGGATCACCTTCCTAATCACGTGGCTGCCTACTTGGATGCCGACTTAGACGGCATGCCAGAGGCATGGGCCGCAGCATGTGATAGCCAATGTCAGCAAGATTCAGGGCTGACACTGGACCCATACCCGCTGGACTTTGATAACGACGGCATCAGCGATCTACTGGACAGTGACGTGGATGGCGACGGTAATCCAGACGCAGACGGCAACAGTAATGGTCTGGTGGACATCCATACCTTGGCGCAACTGGATGCCATGCGTTACGCGCTGGATGGCGCAGGCTATAAGGCCAGTAGCGACGCCACCTTGGACGCATCGGGTTGTCCAGCCATGGTGCATCAAGGTCAGTATCAGCGTCGCTGTCGTGGTTACGAGCTGCTGGCGGATTTGGATTTTGACACCGACGGCAGCGGCAGTGTGGATGCGGGCGACACCTATTGGAATGGAGGTGTCGGTTGGACAGCCGTGGGTATGAATTCTGACGCACCGTTTGCCGCAGAATTCCATGGTAACGGTTTTCAAATTGAAAACCTGATGACCAATAGCACCGACCTTTCTAACAGAGGCTTATTTGGTTATTTGAATCAGGCATGGATTCACGATCTTAAACTGCAAGGTTCATTGCGCTTGCGCAACCAAGTGGGTTTGTTGGCTGGGGTTGCGCGCAACTCTCAGCTCGATCGCATTGAAGTAACGGGTCAGATTGCGGCTAATCAATGGGTCGGTGGTGTCGTGGGCATTAGCTGGGCCACGCAATTTAACGACGTACAGGCTGACGTCACCCTCACCTGCCATAGCGATTACGGTTTTGTCTGTAAAGACTTCGGTGGTTTGGTGGGCGAAGCCACCAATACGCAGGTGGTGAAGGCGCATACACAAGCAACCATAACCGCCGAAGGCGAAATGGGTGGCTTAATCGGCTATAGCACCAGCTCGGAAATTCTATTCAGTTCGAGCCACAGTACTTTGAATGCGCCCAACCATAACTATGTGGGCGGTTTGGTGGGCCGCATGAAGGCCAGCCGTATAACCTCGTCCTACGCCAAAACCGACATTCAAGCCGGCCAATATGCGGGTGGTTTGGTTGGCCAGCTCAACAGTGAACAGTCTGCTGCGCCAAGCAAGATTGAATACAGCTTTGCCACAGGTTCGGTCCAAACCCAGAATTACGCCGGTGGAATCGTGGGCTATATCAAGCATGGCCAGCATCAGATTTTGGGTAGCCTTGCGCGGGTTTCGGTAACAGGGACCAATAAAGGTGGGTTAGTGGCCTACCTAGAAACTAACAATCTTATCGAAAACAGTTACTGGGCAAACAACGCCGAAGGAGCAACCGCCAGTTGGGGTGCCCCCAATGCCGATAACGGTTATTTAGGTGTGCATCAAAAGACCTTAAGTTGTGCCAGCAGCGCAGGTCAGATGACCAATGGTGAAAGCTGTACCAGTGGCGCCTATATGGTGTTCCGTCAGTGGGATCAAGGTGGCTTTACGAATAGCCAAGGTCACTTTGTACCGTATTGGGATTTAACCCAAGAGGCGCTGCCTGTGTTAACTCAGATACCGCTGGCACGCCAAGACAGCGATGGTGACGGTGTGGTGAATGCCGACGACGCAGCACCATTCGACTTTGATAACGACGGTTCAAACGATAGCGTCGATCAATTCATGCTGATTTCGTTGGACGGGCGCACCGACACGGACGGCGATGGGGCACCGGATGAATGTGATGTTAGTTGTCTGGCCACGGGCATGACAGAAGATTTAGACGACGATAACGATGGCTACCCAGACGACGTCGACGCTTTTGATCAAGACCCGACCGAATGGATTGATACTGACAACGATGGCATTGGTAATAATGCCGATCCGGACGATGACAACGATCTGGTACTGGATAGTCATGATTACTATCCCACCATTCCGTTAGGTGATCGCTTAGATACCGATGGTAATGGTCGCCCAGATGACTGCGACGATGAATGTCTAGCCGCTGGTATGACCGCAGACCCAGACGACGATGGCGACGGCCATAATGACGAGGTGGATTTATTCCCCCGTGACGCCAGCGAATGGGCTGACTTTGATGGTGATGGTGTTGGCGACAATGCCGATACCGACGATGACAACGACGGTGTTGAAGACCACCTCGACCCAGTATTAGGCGAAGACAATGGCCTGCCTACCTTGTTGCCATTGGATTTGGCAGAGCGTCACATCAGTGTCAGCACTGACAATGGTCAACAGGCCGTGACGCATTTTGATCAGGCATACTTTGACGCTATGGGGGCCAGTGACGTTTACGATACCCAAGTGGATATCGAAGCGCGCGTTGATGGCACCTTGGTGTCTCTGGTTGCGGGTAATCTCACATTGAATGCGGGTCGTCGCGTGGTGAACTGGTACGCGGTGGACAGTGCTGGCAACCGCAGCACACCGCTAAGCCAAATCGTTAATGTGTATCCCCGTGTTGGTTTTGCGAGTGCAACGTCTGTGACGGGTGAGCCTTCCACAGCAAAAGTCACGGTGCGCTTAACCGGCGACAGCCCAGTGTACCCAGTGCAGGTTACGTTGATCGCTAGCCAATTAAGCGATGCGACTCAAGCGGACTTCGAGTCCAGCTTTGATCTAAGCGCTGAACACCAAGTGACCATTGCTGCGGGCACAGAGGCTGCGCTTAATCGTGATGGTCACTTGCAGGTGCCAGTGGTGGCTGATGATGTGGCTGAAAATGATGAGTTACTCATTTTGACCTTGCAAAGTGTTGATGTTGGTGGTGACACCGCACAGTGGTTCGCCTTACAAGCACAGCAAACCGAGCACAGCTTAACGCTGACGGATCGCAACCTACCGCCGGTAGTGGCGTTGCGCGTGACTCAGGGAGGGCAAGAAACCTTAGTTGTTGACCAGCAAGGTGGAATGGTCACCGTGGTTGCGGACATCGAGGACCCGAATGGTTTGGATCAACACAGCGTGGTTTGGCTGTCTGGTGACTTAACGCACACGACGCCAGCTGGCAATAAGCTCACTTTTGACCCAGCTAACATAGCTGCAGGTGAGTACAAACTTACCGTGCAGGTAACAGATAATGGCGTTGCCCCTGAAATGGTTGAGCAGAGTGTGTTGATTACTGTGCAGGGGTCGGCGGAGCCTTCTCCCGATCCTTCCCCGGAGCCCTCTCCGGAAACCCCGAAACCACCGGCTAAATCCTCCGGTGGTGGCGGCGGCGGAGGCGGTGGTCCGCTGATGCCATGGCTGTTGCTCAGCCTGTTGTGGTGCAGCCGCCGTTTTGCGCGCTAGTTGCAGCCACGGGAATAAATAACAGCGACAACCTATTAAAAACCTGACCCCAAGCCAAATGGTTTGGGGTCAGGTTTTTTTGTGCCTGTTGTTCACACATCCTGCGCTAAAAAATTGTGAAGTCTCACCTATTTGAATTACTGTCTAATTGGTCAGCTTGGTGTACATTGCGTCGCTTTTACACAATAAGGAGTTGGCATGAGACCAAAGCTAACAAGCACGCTGATCGTTGCTATCGTGTTTTTGATGGGGTGGGGGCTAGCGGCGGCAGAGCCCCTAAAACTTGCGTTTGTATATGTCAGTCCGGTGGGTGACGTAGGTTGGACGCGTTCCCATGATGATGCCCGTCGTCATCTTGAAAGCCTTTATGGTGATCGTATTGAAACCAGAATTGTTGAATCTGTGGCCGAAGGGGCTGCGTCCCGTCAGGTAATCACCGACTTGGCCCAAGCCGGTATGGACATGATTTTTACCACTTCATGGGGTTACATGGTGCCCACCGAAAAAGTGGCCAATGTGTACCCTAATGTTAAATTCGAACACGCCACCGGTTTGCGCCGCGGCGATAACCTTTCGACCTACGCCAACCGTGCTTACGAAGGGCGCTATCTTGCCGGTATTCTGGCTGGCCGCATGACTCAGTCGAATAAGATTGGTTACGTGGCGGCTTACCCTGTTGTTGAGGTCATTCGTGGCATTAACGCATTTACCTTGGGGGTGCGCTCGGTTAACCCAAATGCCGAAGTTCATGTGGCGTGGAGCCATGCCTGGTATAACCCCAGCAAGGCGTCGGCGTTGGCCAATCAATTAATCGACCAAGGTGTGGATGTGATGACTCAGCACACCGACAGCCCAGCGCCATTACAAGCGGCCGAAGCCCGTGGCGTCATGGCCATTGGTTATCACACTGATATGTCGGCCTATGCACCAAACCATCACCTTGCCAGCGTTGTACACAATTGGCGTGGTATCTACGAACAACGCTTAGCGGCGTTTGAGAAAAATGCGTGGACATCGCAACCTGTTTGGTTGGGGTTAAAAGAAGACGCCATTAAGCTCGCCAGTATCAGTGCGCGGGTACCCAGCACAGTGGTTGCAGAAGTTGAACAAGCTAAGCAAGCCATTATTCAAGGCGAGCGCGATATCTTTGCAGGCCCGGTATTAAATCACCGAGGTCGAACCAAGGTTCGTGACGGCAAACGATTAGACGATGATGATCTCAATCGTATGAACTGGTTTGTGCAGGGTGTGCAAGGCGACCTCACAACGTTCTAGTTACTGGCTAATGGTTTAGCGTCAATCAAATGGTTAAGGGCGCGTTTACAGAGCGCAACAAAATTTCAAATGGGTGTTACGTAGTGATGCCCATTTGATACTTACTTCTTTTCGGAATCTGTTTTAATTATTTACATGCGACTTAGGTCACACTTTGTCCTGGAGGTCAGGTTCCATGAGAGTGATTAAACAATTCGACAACGATCAGGGAAAACGGTTTGCTAGCATCTATACCGACGAAAGTCTGGGATTGTTAATGGATGTTTGGAATGGCGAATTCGAAACCCAAGATAAACTGTCGTCGGTTTTAGGCTACACCTTCGCACAGTTGAAAACTCAAGACCTGCGTTGTTGGTTGTGCGATGTAAGCCAGATTGAAGGCAATTTGGATGAAAGTGCCGAGTCAGCAGCCATTCTCTTCAATATGCTTTTACCTACTCTACAACTGGATAAATTCGCGTTTGTCTCACAGCGTCCAAATCATCCAGCCCGCGAACGTTTGATCAGCGTGCTTGAACATCACGGTGTGCAAGTGAAAATTTTTGCTACCTACCCCGCGGCTATGGAATGGTTATTGGTGCCTTCCATTGATGAGGACATTTGGGATAGCACGCCGATGTTGAGTTTTTGACAGACATTGCCCGTTTCTAACAGACCAAGCCCGCCTGTTTTCTGGCGTAGCCGCACAGGGTTGAGCAGGCTGGTCTAAGCTAATATTTGATTTAGCCTCCGGTCGTACGGGTGACAGGGAAATGTCTGATCTCACTGCCCATTTTTCATGGTGGACATTAGCACTGATCGCAATCATCGGTGTGCTAACCTTGTACTTTCAAATCTTTCGTTACTCCTCTCGCACGGCCGAATCTGCACCCACCATTCTGACCAGTATTGGAATCTTCGGTACCTTCTTGGGTGTTGCTCTAGGCTTGGCTGACTTTGACACCGCTAATCTACGCGACAGTGTCCCGCAATTACTCAGTGGTTTAAAAACCGCATTTTGGTCCTCCATTGCCGGTTTGTTCGGTGCGTTGACCATAAAATTCCGTGCTGTCATGGACGCCACCCACGGCAATGAAAATCAAGTACGTACTGCCAGCATTGATGATTTGAATAATGCGTTGCTCAGCATCCGCGAAGCACTGTGCAATGACGAACGACGCGGTCTGATCGACGAAGTAGCCCTTATGCGTAACGAACAGCAGCGTCATTCCGACGACCTAAGGGCAGACATGAAAAACTACCAAGCCGAAATGGTCGAAGCCAACACCCAAGCCTTAATTGACGCCCTAGGCGCGGTCATGCGCGACTTTAATACCAAAATCGACGAGCAGTACGGTGACAACTTTAAGCGTTTGAACGAAAGCGTGGGCAAAATGCTGGAGTGGCAAATGCAATATAAAGATCAATTAAACGAACTGGCGGTGAATCAAGAACGCATTGGCCAAGCCATGGTCCACGCCACCCAAGCGTTCGAAGGTATGGTGGGCCATGCCGAATCGTTTAATGGTATTTCCGAAAGTTTAGGCGACATGCTGAAAGGGTTAAACACACAAAGGGATGTGTTGGACAAACATCTAAGCGGTTTAGCGCGTTTAGTGACAGAAGCTGGCGAAGGCTTACCTCAACTAGAAGAGCGTATGGTTTTCCTTACCTCAGGTTTGGCACAAGCCTTAGAAGTGTATAACGAACGCATGGAGCACCTGCTGAAAACCACTGGCTCCACGGTGACCGAAACCACATCCCATTTAACGCAGTCGTTGCAAACGGCTTATACACAAGCGTTCGAACAGTTGGATAAAAAGATTCTGCAAACGCTTACCCAAACCGACAAGCAAATTGCCAAATTGGATAACGCGCTGGAACAAGAACTGAATAAATCGCTTAAGACCATGGGGCAGCAACTGGCGGCACTCAGCGAAAAGTTTGTTCAAGACTATGGGCCGTTAACCGAACGTCTACAAAGCATCGTGAAATTGGCGGAAGACCATGCTAACCGATGAAGAAAAACTCGGCGGAATACGCGAGCAAGAAGGCCATTGGGTTGCGGTCAGCGACTTAATGGCAGGCCTGATGATGGTGTTTTTGCTGATCTCCATTGTTTTTATGGTGCACGTTGAGTGGCAGCGTAAAAAAATCACCGATGTTGCGATTTTGTACGATCATTTGCGCACACAATTATATGAAGACCTACTA
Source organism: Pseudomonadales bacterium (assembly GCA_041589295.1). Classification (GTDB taxonomy): domain Bacteria; phylum Pseudomonadota; class Gammaproteobacteria; order Pseudomonadales; family Oceanobacteraceae; genus Bermanella. Next base: position 13,716 of record JBFHVZ010000036.1, on the reverse strand, counting down.
AATGAATTTCGCCCTGATTTGCCAAAATGGGGAGCCGAAATTCAGCCGGACCTTACCTTTCGCTTTAACAAAACCGAGTTTATGTTTGCTAAGGGAGAGTCAGATTTAAACGACGAGTTTCGCGCCATTCTTGCAGACTTTTTCCCTCGCTACTTAAACATCATCACGGCACCGAAATACCGAAATGACATTTTAGAAGTACGCATCGAAGGTCATACCTCCAGCGGCTGGCTGGGGGCTGACAGTGATGACGATGCGTATATTTTTAATATGACATTGTCACAGGCACGCACCCGCAGTACCGTGGCGTTTTTGTTGGGGCTGGAACAAGTCACCGATGAACGCGCGTGGTTAAAAAAATATCTAACTGCCAATGGTTTGTCTTCGGCTAAAGTCATTGTGGATGATCAAGGCCAAGAGGACCCAGAGCGTAGTCGCCGTGTGGAGTTTAAAGTTCGCACCGACGCCGAAGGGAAAATAGCCACCATTTTAGAAGATGCTTTACCATGAAGCTGGTGGATTTTCACGAATTTGAAGCCTTTAATGCGCTGCGTGAACGCATGGGACAAGCGGATCTTGGGCAGTTTGAATTATTTGACCCGTTACGGCATTTAACTTGGCAAGAGCGCCAAGAGCTAGAAGCGAATTGGGTATCGGTGCCAGCGCAAACCTTGCACAGTTATTCAGATAAAACCTTGGCGTATAAAAACAGTCATGTGTTTTCATGCACTGACGAACATTATCACTTTGCGCTTTGTGACAAGCTGACAAAGCGCATTGGGCAAGGGCGATTAGTGGAAACACGAGTGACGTTGAATACGTCACTGCTAAACCAACATCAGGTATGTGAATACTGCTTACATGCGGTGAGCTATCAAGGCTTTGATGCTTATCGACATCGTCACCAAGAATACAATGATCAAATCATCAAGCAGTTTCGTTTAGAAACGTATTTAGCAAGCAAGTTTGATCCTCAATTATCCTAACTAAGACTTAATTGAAGTGCTGCGTTGGCTATTCGTGGTCGTAAAACTTGTACTCATCTAACCACTGTTGTACTTCTTGCAGTAAGTCTTCATCTTGCGCTTTGTTCGCGGCATCGAGCGATGCTTGCGCGGCCTCACGAGCGGCATCGGGCTTTTCTAACTCAACCCATACGCGGGCCATGGAAAATAAAATACTGGCTTGATACTCAAATTCGCGCTGTGCTTTGGCGAGTTCCAATGCTTTTTCATAGAGCTCAATGGCGTCTTCAAATTCTTCGGTGAAATCTGCCAATGCTTCCCACTGCATTGGGTGATCTTTTTTGGAGCCGTCATGTTCTATGCAAATGCTTTCTAAATCATCGTACAAGGCGTTAAAACGCTCAACATCTTCACGTTCCGCAGCACTCATGAGCTGCTCTGCAAGTTTATGTACTTGATTGTAAATGGCTTTGTTCATCTATGGGACCGTGAGATAAATCGGCGAATTGACAGCACAGCAGTGTAGCCTGAAACCAAGGTGGGAGTAAAAACTTCACTGCTGAATTGAAAAGAGCCCCGTGGGGCTCTTAAAGGAAAGGTAAGTTAGAAGGTACCTATTGCGTTTAATGGCTTAACACGATGCGATAACGGGCATCGCCTTTTTCCAGTTTGGCCACCGCTTCATTGACCTGATCAAACGAGTAATGCTCTGTCACAGGATGAATCTGATGTTGGGCCGCAAAGTCCAGCATGGTTTTAATGGTGGCAGGTGCACCCACAGGTGACGACGACACCGAACGTTGTCCACCCATTAGTGTGAACACACTTAAATCCAACGGTTCTAGCGTAGCGCCCACTAGGTGTAAGCGTCCTTTAGGTTTAAGCGTGGCTGCGTAGCTGTTCCAGTCTAGTTTGACGTTGACGGTGGATAAAATGAAATCGAAACAGCCCGCTGCGTCTTTTAATGCTTGTGGATCGCGGCTATTCAATGTGTGGTGCGCACCCATCGCTAGTGCTTCTTCTTTTTTGCTGTCGCTGGAGGTAAACGCCGTTACTTCACAACCCCAAGCATTTAAAAATTTCAGCGCCAAATGACCCAGACCACCAATACCAATTACCGCTACTTTATCGGTGGGTTTGATGTCGTATTGCACCAAAGGATTAAACACCGTGATACCGCCACAAAATAGCGGGCCAGATTGATCAGGGTTGAGGCCAGCAGGCAGCGCAACCACAGAACTGGCATCGGCGCGCACCTTGTCTGCAAAACCGCCGTGACGACCAACAATCGTACCTTGCGCGCTGCTACATAAATTGTGGTCACCGGACATACAGGTATGACAGGTTTTGCAGTAATTGCTGTGCCAACCTAAACCGACGCGATCACCGGTCTTAAACTGGCTGACATTCTTGCCAACCGCTCCGATGGTGCCAATGACTTCGTGACCCGGCACAAATGGATACTGGGTCATGCCCCATTCGTTGTTCATCATGCTCAAGTCGCTATGACAAATGCCACAGTGCTCTACCTCGATTTCAACGTCATGATCAGCCAGCGGGCCAGGATCATATTCGTACGCTTGCAACGGACCACCGGGTTCCATAACGGCATAGGCTTTAATCATTGGAGGCTCCTGTCAGTTAGGGTCGCAAAAATGTGGCGGGTATTATGGCTAAGTCTCTGTAAGTAGAAAACGGCCCATTTAAAAATAGTCTAAATACTCAGTGAAACAGTGCGCATGCAATCATTTTTTTATTCGCCCCGAATAAGTGACTTTTTCGCACTGAGGTAAGAATAAATTGGTGCACCGTTGAACAGCGTGATCCAGTTTGGTTCTTATTTCACCAATTGATCGCCCACTAGCATTTCTAAAGCCCGCCATAATTGGGCACACATGAAAAAGAGAAACGCGAAAAAATCCCATGGCATGCACTGTGCAAACGGGTGTTCTATTCATAAGGATCACTCTAAAGGCAGGACAGTATGGGACGAATATTTAATGGGAAATACAAAGGCATCATCATTTCGGTGGCGCTGTTCCTGCTATTAGACGCCTCTGTCTTGATGATGAACTTTTATATTTCGTTTGAGATTGCCGACGACGCGCAAGAAGTTAACCTCGCTGGCCGTCAACGTATGTTGTCGCAACGGATGATGAAAGCTCTGCTGGATGCCAAAGTCTCAATTAATAATCATGATGAATTAAACCGCGCCCTTGATGAATTGAGTGCCACCTCCGAATTGTTTGATAAAACGCTGCTCGCATTTGACGTAGGCGGCAGCACCAAAGGGGCACAAGGCGAAGGGGTAGCTCTGAATTCCGTACAGTCGGTCACGGGTCGTGCGGCCATTAACGAAGCTAAAGTGATCTGGCGAGAATACAAAGAGCGGGTCGATAGCCTATTAGCGTTAGAGCGCGATAATGTGGAGTTGGTTAATGGCTACTTATCCTTAGCCATTGGCTATGGCAAACAAACCAACCTTGACTTACTGACGTTGATGAACCAGCTAACCGTAGACCTTGAAAGTGTTGCTTCGTCTAAAGCCACCGGCTTGCGAATCATTCAGACGATCGGCATCACACTGGCGGTGATTAACTTTTTCATCATTATGTTTCACTTTTTACGTCAGCTGCGCGAAGGGGACGAAAAAATTGAACTGGCGCGTAAAGAAACCCAAGAGATACTCGATACTGTAAACGAAGGCTTATTTTTGTTGGATCGCGAGCTAACCATAGGCGATCAGCATTCCCAAGCCTTAACCGCAATATTTAACTCGGAAAAAATAGCGGGCCAGTCCTTCCACGATCTTATGGATCAAGTGGTCTCAGAAAAAGACCTAGAAACCGCTAAAAGCTACATACGACTACTGTTTAAACCCACGGTTAAAGAGCGGCTTACCGCTGATTTAAACCCACTTAACGAAATTGAAATTCACCTTAGAAAATCCGACGGTAACTATCAAAGCAAATTCTTAAGTTTTGGCTTCAAACGTGTGTACGATGGAAAACGCATTGCTCATATTTTGGTAACCGTTCGCGATATTACCCAGCAAGTTCACTTAGGCCGCGAACTAGAAAAAACCCGTAATCAAAGTGATCAGCAAATGGAGCTGCTATCTAACATCATTCATACCAATCGTGATGTATTGGCGATGTTCCTAGATAATGCCTACGCCACATTTAATAAAATAAATCTAGAACTCAGATCACCAGCCAAAACGACCAAACAGTTTAAGGAAAAACTCAGTCACATCTACGCGCAGATTCATAACTTTAAAGGTGAGGCCAGTGCTATAAAACTAAATCAGTTTGTGGATATGGCACACAGTTTTGAAGACCGCATCGACATGCTGCAAAACCAAGCGCAATTAACAGGGTCAGACTTTTTAGGCTTGACCGTGCAATTGGATAAATTAATTGGTTACTGTCAATCAGTCCAAACCTTGTCGCAAAAACTAAATGGTTTGGGCAAGTTGATTCATGGTAGCCAAGGACCTGACCAACAAGCGGCTGGTGCAAATACTGGTCAATGGCAGCATCTACAAACGCTCGCGGATGAAATTGGTCAACGCCAAGATAAAACCGTGGAAGTAGTGACCAGTGGTTTATCTGAACAAGGCTTTAGCGACGAACTTAAATCTTTATTAAACACGCTGTCTGTACAATTGATTCGCAACGCCGTTACCCATGGTATTGAACCCAGTCTGGATCGCGAGGCCGTCGCTAAACCATTGCGAGGTCGCATTGATATTCGATTGGTTCGCAGAGCCAGTGGCGCCTTTGAATACACCTTTAAGGATGACGGCGCAGGCTTTGACTATGACGCTATTCGAGAAACCGCCTTGGCAAAAGGCCTAATCACATCAGCACAAGCCGAAGTATTTAACCATAGAGAATTGGTTGCATTGATCTTTAACGAAGGTTTTTCCACTAAGGAAACCGCCGATGAAGACGCCGGACGGGGTGTGGGCATGTATGCGGTGATGGACGCTGTGCAAAAAGCCAGTGGAAAAATCGCCATTGCTTCTAAACGCGGTCGGGGTTGCACCTTTACCATTACCTTGCCTCATGTAGGGCAAGTAGAAAAAGCGGCGTAGGAGGGAAGACTATGTTGAAACTCATGATCGTAGATGACAGCAATATCATCCGAAACAAAATTTCTCGGGGACATGATGACGCTAAGTTCTCTTTGGTTGCTACGGCATCAAATGGGTTGGATGCCATTGCGCAGTTTAAAAAACACCAGCCCGATGTCGTCACCATGGATCTCACTATGCCTGAAATGGATGGCATTGATTGTATTTCTACCTTGATGGCACTGAATCCAGAAGTGGCCATATTGGTGGTGTCTGCACTTTCAGACAAAGCCACAGGCATTCAAGCGTTGCAAATGGGCGCGCGAGGTTTTTTGCTTAAACCCTTTACGGAAGAAGAATTAGAAAACGCACTAAATGAAATAACGGAGCAAGTAGATGTCTGAAGCAACGTTGCAGGTATTTATTGATGGTGTGGTGCGTTATTTTAGGCATACATCGCACAAAGAAGTGGAAGTGGGTACACCCTATTTAGTTGATAACGATAATCCCGCTGCATTTGATTACACAGGAATAATCGGAATTTCTGGCCCCACTAAGGGCTGTGTGTATTTCACTGCGTCGCGCATCTTGCTCAAACACTTATTGTTGAGCTTAGGAGAAGGCGATACTAGTGACGAAAACCTAATTGATTTGGTGGGTGAAGTCGCCAACACGATTTCGGGAAATGCGCGCAGTGAATTTGGCCAAGAGTTTATGATTTCTGTTCCCGTTGTGATCACGGGCGCCCCTTCGAATATTCATTTACCGCAGGCATCGCGAAGTTATGTGATCCCCATTTACTGGAAGGCGTACAGCGCTGCGGTGGTGATTTGTCTTAGCTAGTCCTTGGCTTAATTCATCATGGCCCACGCTTCGTAAGCGTGGGTGCTGATGACGCTATACGAATGCAAAAACGGCTCAGCATTGATGGGGCATTGCACTTCGTAGTTTAACTTCCAAGTTTGGCCTTCGGATGGCGAAACAAAAAAGCCCTTACCTCCTAGCTGTGCCTCGTACACTAAGCCCTCGTTGGGGCGCTGCAAACCCTTAATTAAATTAAATCGAGAAAATCGGTAGTAGGTGGCCGCTAAGTGAGTGCTGCCTGCTAGATAGCATTGTTCTGCGGTTTGTTTGGGGAGTGTATATAAACGTACGCGCACATTCTGATCTTGCGTGATGCCTTTTGCTGGAATAGGGCAGCGTAATAGTAAATTCCGTTTGGCTTTGTCACTATGCAAAAAGCAATTGTCCACACCAAACACTGCGTAGTCGAACGCATTGGATCGTGCAGCAAGCAGTGCACTGGTAATTAATAAGGCAACAGCCAGCAGTCGCAAACCTTGTGTAACACACAAGGTTTGTTGGTATTGAGTGGTTTTACTTATTTGGTGGGCATTTTGTTGCAGACAAAACATTGGGCCACCTCCTTTTATTTTTCTTAAGCTACTGCTTTTACTTTTATTAAAATCGTTTATTGGCGTTCTTTTGTTTCTTTATGGTTAGGTTAGTGCAGTTTGAATTTTGATGTGGCTGATTAGATCGAAACGGCAAGAAAATCACACCATGTCATAAAAAATTCACAATCAATTGAAAGAAAAAACAACCTATTGATAAACCAGTTCATTGCCTTGAGGTAATGCGGTGGAGCAATCATGGTAAATTAACTGAGCCAATAAAGTGTCAGTGTTGGTAACCAACCGGCTCAATTGTTGAACATCCATATAACAGGGCTGACGAAGACCATGGTGTTCAACAGGCTGTCCTAGCGTACTTATGTTTAACCCTCCTTTGGTTAATAAACGAATTAACGACTTCTCTAAAACCGCACAGGTGCCTTCTAGATTGTTCTCCCTCAGGACTGAGGTAATTTTGCTTATTAAGCCAAAACTCATACCCATGGCTAACTGGTAACGCGCGCTCCGTTCGTTTAACCCCAGTGATGCAATACGTTCATCTATAATGGGGTGTGAAAGACAATACTCTCGTGCATTTTTTGCTATGGCGAATCGAGAAAACTCTGGGTGTTGTTTTACCCAGTGACGATCCAAAAAAATAGGGTGATGACAGACGTCTTGAATGGGGTAGCTGTGATGCAGGTCGGCAGCGTTTGGCAAAATAATACGCGCTGTGCCCAGTGGAATTTGTTCCGGCTTAAAGCTCATGATCAAATGCGTAGCATGGTCGTCATAGGTATCCCGCTCGCGCTCGCGCTTATTTTCTGGCTCCCACTGTCGTTCCTTCACATACACTTGGTAGCGAATGCGTTCGACGGCTTCCATGTCCTGTTCGGTACGTGCAATTTTTACTTCAAAAAGACCTTCGTAAAGCGTTATAAATGCAGTCATAGCTTGTCCTTTCGATGCGCAACTGGGCACACCTTCACAATACTAAAGACAGCGAGTTAGGGAATGACCGACAACACACAGTTCGACTATAACGAAGCGTTTTCACGCAACATTGGCTGGCTCAGTCTCAGTGAACAGCAGGAGATCAGACAAAAACGTATTGCCATTGCCGGGCTTGGCGGAGTCGGTGGTGGACATTTTCTGGCGTTGGCCCGCTTAGGAATCGAGCGTTTTCATGTGGCCGATTTAGATCAATTTGATCTGGCAAATATGAACCGACAGGCTGGTTGTGCCATGAGTGCACTGGGGCGGGACAAAGTGGACAGCATGGTTATGCAGGCTAAAGACATTAACCCTAACTTGTGGGTGGAGAGGTTTAGTCAGGGCGTGTGTGAAGAAAACATTGATGCGTTTTTAAATGACGTGGATGTGGTGGTGGACGGTTTGGATTTATATGCACCTCGGGTACGACGCCTTTTATTTGCCAAAGCGTACGAGAAAAATATCCCGCTGGTGACGGCAGGACCGCTCGGTGCAGGTACGGCATATTTAGTCTTTGATTCGTCTTCGCCGCATCCAGATCGCTATTTTAATTTTAAAGACCAGCATTCAGACATGGAGTTGCTGGTGCATTTTTTAGTGGGCTTGGCCCCTAAAGCACTGCAGTCCAGTTATATTGCTGCCCCTCAACATGTCAGCCCATTGCAAGGTAAGGTTTGTTCATTAAGTGCAGGCAGTTATTTGGCGACAGGGGTGTTGGTCAGCAAGGTATTTCAGTTGTTGATTAAGCGCGGTGAGGTTCGAGCTGCACCCTATTATCAGCAGTTTGATGCGTTACGAAATCGTTACGTGAGCGGGCAATTGCGCTGGGGCAACCGAAGCCCTTGGCAAACGTTAAAAATTCGATTAGTGATGAAAGCCTTTGAAAAAATGCGTACACAGTATGTACCGCTACCGCATACGCAGGTGTCCCCAGTGACGCTGACAAAGCAGGCGTAGTTTTAAGGCCTAGGTATTAGGGGATAAGTATTAGGTGGTGGGTTTTAAGTCGTGCTTACCTAGTTTGTTGTGCATGATCATGGCTTCAATTTCCATTACGTAATGCTGACGGCGTGTGCTGTAATGAATTAAATCTTCGGTCAAACTTAACCCTGTCACCAATTGACCGCTTTCACGTAACAGTTGTCGGTTGGTGCGCAGTGACTTGTAGGTGTAGTGGGTATTTAAATTACGCATATAGCTGCGGATGGAATCCAACACGTTATCAAACTTGGCTACTTCGTAATGTTGGCCTTCTACCTGTTCTAGCGGCACTAGGCCGCAGCCTTTCACGTAACACCATTGTCCAAATAAATTATTACCGCTGCGTGCGAAGCGTGATGTTCCCCATGCGCTTTCGTTGGCGGCCTGTGCCAGTGCCAAGGATGGTGGAATGATATCGACCCGTTTAATTAATGCTTTAAGTATTTGATTGGGCTTTAGCGTACTGACTTCGTATTTGTCGGCCAGTGCGAGCAATTGATTCATGTCGTCTTGGGACAGGTCTGTTTGCTCTTTTAATGCAAGTAACCAGCGACGCTCTGCGCGAATTTCGTCGTTGGCATATTTAATCAGGGGTAGTAAGTAATTAAAAAAGGCCTTTTTCTTTTTTTGCACATTTTTATACTGTGCAAAGTCCGTTAGGGGTTTGACCTCGATGGGCGCTATGGTCATGACATTTTGCTGGCTGTGTGGTGGCGAAGGCATTAACCAGCCGACAATAAATGCACTGAGCAGGGCGGTGAATAAACAGCTTAACGTTAGGTACTTCATCATAATATTTGGCTTATGAATTTATCTTTTTAATTTATCTTTTAAGGTAATGAAAACACTGTAACACGATTCGATGATAAACAGTGCGACGATAAACGCGCACGATTTTTACAACCTGAGATAAAACGGCTTAAGCAGTTCGCGAAATTCTGGGGTGTAGTCCCCACTTTTTGTACGTACAACCAATGTTTTGATTGTGTCTGCGGTACATGCGTTTCGTTTTTCAGCTGCATGTTTAAAACACACAATGCTGCGATAAGGTTCTGTGTGGTCCTGACTGCGTAATTGCCAATGAGCGCATGCAGTTAGGTCGTCTTCTGCGGCGTGTCGATAAAAACGCTGCATTTCTTCCACTGGCAGTAACACCCATGCCTCACCCTGTGGGTTTAAGCGTGATCGAATTTGTGAGCTCAATTGAGCAAAACTCAGCGCATCGTTGTGACGTGCGTAATTGCGAGCTTGGTTTGGGCCAGTTAGTGCGTCGCTAAAAAACGGCGGGTTGGTGATGATAAGGTCATAACATGGCGAAACCGGAAGGGCTTCAATGGCGCTGTGAATCACGTTCACTTGGGATGCAAATGCAGACGCTTGTGCATTGTCTCTCGCCTGTTGGGCGGCGTCTGCGTCCAGTTCTACAGCATCTATAAGCAATTCATCGGATGCAACGCTAAAGACTTGCGCCAGCATAAGCGACAGTAAGCCGGTGCCTGTCCCGATGTCTAACAGGCGTTTGATTGGGTATTCACGGGCGGGGTTTTTCGCACGTTCTGTGGCTGCTGCCCCAGCGAGTGACCCAACTAAAGCCCCAAAAACACAGGCGTCTAAGGTTACCTTCATGGCGCAACGGTCTTGGGCAACAAGGAACTGTTTGAATTGAAAGGGACGGCTGGGTTTTTTCATGGCGCGCATTATAGAGGCGCCGCTTGGCCAGTCCAAGTGTCTGCCGCAAGGGCAAGGGTTTGCCGTGGGTGGCCTTGTCGGTTAAGGGGTCATCGCCTTATGCAACTGAAATAGAGAGTTCCACCGGATGTAAAATATAAACTACCCAAGCAATGGCTGTGGCGTAACACAGGTTGGTGGCCAGTTCACTATGGGGGTCTTCAAGGAAGGCCCGTTGCGACGCCAAACCACGGATTCGGCTGGCCAGCTCGGGGCGAAAGGCGAGGAAGCGATCCCACACCAGCTGATGGGTGATACTGTCGATCTGATAGGGGCCAAGGCCTTTGCCACGCTGAGTAACGGCGGTAGGGCGCTGACGTTTTTGATTAACAATGGCCACCAGCAAATTTTCGGCAGCCACGCTGGCTTTGTCTAAATAAGCCAGAGTTGGGTTAATGATTTGTTCCCGTAGGTCTTGAGTACTGATATCCATTGGCCACCTCCTTTGGGCGCCGGAGGATTGACAAGATTGTTCATCTGACAACCAGAAGCAGCAAATAGTTTGCCACTTAGCATTTTTCATCAGCTTTACTATTTAGTGTAGCCTCGGTTTAAGCGGTGTTGATGTTTTTTAAACATGGCAAACCCGCCTAACCCTGTTACGATGCGCAGCACTGTTTGGTTTACCGTGCCGTGTTGTAAGTTACGCTCTATGATTACTATCGGCCTATTGCAGATAAGGTTTAGTGGAATCCCCCAGACGTATGGTTGATGTTTTAGAGGTACGATCGCTCAATAAACGCTTCGCCGATGTAAACGCCGTGGATGGCATTTCGTTTAGCATCCCCGAAGGTATTTGCTTTGGACTACTCGGCCCTAACGGCGCGGGAAAAACCACCACCATCGAAATGATGGAAGGTATTTCGCAACCCACCTCTGGCGAAATATTTTATCGAGGCCTGCCCATTGACAGGCGCTACCAGCAAAAAATCGGCATCCAGTTTCAACACACTGCACTGCAAGATTACTTAACCGTGCGAGAGTGCTTAGAGCTGTTCGCACGTTTTTACCAACACCACCTCCCCATTGAAGATCTCATTGAACTTTGCTCCCTTGGCGAATTTTTAAATCGCGATAATCGCAAGTTATCCGGTGGCCAAAAACAACGTTTGTTGTTGGCCATTGCGTTGATCAATGATCCCGATCTCTTATTTTTAGACGAGCCCACTACGGGTTTAGATCCCCAAGCGCGTCATAATTTTTGGCAATTGGTTGATCGCATAAAAAAACAAGGCAAAACCATTGTGTTAACCACCCATTACATGGATGAGGCACAAACCCTGTGTGACGACATCGTGATTATGGATAAAGGGCGAGTGATGGTTCGCGGTACCCCAGACCAGTTACTGAATGATCATTTTGCAACGGCCATGATTCGTTTGCCCAATACGTCAGGTGTGGATCGGTTAGATGGGTTTCCCTACGACGTAGTGCATTTTCAAGATAAATTAGAATTCACGGTTGATCATGTGGAAACGGCGTTGAGTACTTTGTTGGCGTTTAATGTACCGCTTGATGGTTTGAGTATCGAAAAGCCCAACCTAGAAGATTTATTTCTTAAATTGACGGGACACAGTTTACGGACGTGATTCGGTTTAGGCGTCCAGTCTGGAGCACCATGATTTTGACTTCGTTAAAACGTTTTTGGGCTTTATTTTATGCCCGTAATTTAGAATTTGTTCGTGACCGTTCGTCGCTGTCGTGGAATTTGCTGTTCCCCGTTTTGTTGATTGTCGGCTTTGCAGTGGTATTTAGTGATGACAATAAAACCTTATACAAAGCCGGGCTCATCGGTGCCAATCACGTTGAACTGCGCGCGCTAAAACACATTGACTGGGTAACGTATGAAGACCTAGATGAAGGCTTGCTGCAACTTAAACGTCATCAGTTAGATTTAATGGTGGACCCAAAACAAAAACGTTATTGGGTGAATCCACACTCGCCAAACAGTTACATTATGGAGCGCGTGCTGCAAGGCACGGTCTCCAGCGAGCAATGGCAAAGCTGGCAAAAAAGCGAGATTGATGGCGAGCCGCTGCGCTATGTCGACTGGGTGCTACCGGGCATTCTGGGCATGAACATGATGTTCAGTTGTTTGTTTGGGGTGGGCTATGTCATCGTGCGCTATCGCAAAAACGGTGTCTTAAAGCGCTTAAAAGCCACGCCGTTAATGGCCCACGAATTCTTGGCAGCACAGGTGCTGTCACGCTTGTCACTGACACTGTCGGTTTCGCTGCTATTGTTTATTGCCTGCGACCTGTTGTTCGACTTTTTTATGCAGGGTAGCTATTGGCTATTGTTGTTCGTAGGCTTATTTGGCGCAGTGGCCATGATATCGGTGGGACTTTTGATGGCCTGCCGAACACGCAGCGAAGAACTGGCGGGTGGTCTGCTAAACCTTATAAGTTGGCCTATGATGTTTTTATCTGAGGTGTGGTTTTCGCTTGAAGGGGCTCCGCAGTGGGTGCATACCTTGTCGGCCTGCTTTCCGCTTACGCACATGATTCAAGCCGCACGGGAAATTATGATTAATGGTGCGGGCCTGTGGGACATAGCCGACCACCTGCTGGTGTTATGGGCCATGACCTTATTCTGCTTGGCTCTGGGAGCTTATTGGTTTCGATGGGATCAGGACTAGTACAAACCGACATCAGCAACCCGCTGGTTTGGTACGACAGCCACTGTCATTTCAATTTTGCCGAATTCGATGACCGGCGAGATGACATCGTCCGACAACTGATCGACGCCCATTGCGGTGGTGTGTTAGTGCCGGCCACTACGGCACAGCAGTGGCCACAATTATTAGCGTTGCATAAAACCTACCCCAAATTTATTCACCTCGCACTTGGGTTGCACCCCTACTTTATGGAGCAACATGTACCCGCGCACTTGGCTGAGCTGGAAGCCTTACTCACCCATGAGCACAAGCAAGTGGTGGCCGTGGGAGAAATTGGTTTAGATTTTTTTGCGCCATTGGATGCCGAGCTGCCCGACCCACAAATTGCGTTGTTTAATGAACAACTGAACCTAGCAAAGCAATTTAAGTTGCCAGTGATTATCCACAGTCGCAAAGCCCATGATGATGTGGCGAAAATATTGCGCCTTACCCACTTTACGCAAGGGGGCATAGTGCACGGTTTTTCAGGCAGTGTGCAGCAGGCCAAAGCCTTTGCGGACCTTGGTTTTTTGGTGGGGCTGGGTGGCGCCTTGACCCACCAACGCGCCAACGCCATGCGGGCTCTGGTAAAAGCGCTAGGGCCGGATCAATTTGTATTGGAGACCGACGCACCGGATATGCGCCCGGCTTTTGCGTTGGACCAGCCCAACTCCCCCCTCAATTTACCGCGCATTACGGCACAAATTGCTCAGTTACGGGATGAAACCCTGCTGCAAGTCTGTCAAAACACCACGCAAAACCTGTATCGTGTGATTCCCAGAATAAAGCCTACTTTTGGTACTCGCTAGCGGATGTTTAGATTTAAGGATTTTGTTGCATGAATGTGCTGTTAATTGTGCTTGCGGTGTTCGCTGGTCTGTATGTTTTAGTTAAGTTGACGGAAGGCCGTGCGGAACCCAT
>JBFHVZ010000035.1:0-22272 GCA_041589295.1 Pseudomonadales bacterium | reverse complement strand
CATAGGCGAGTGCTTTAGCTTGTTGTGGCCGGTACTGCTGCGCAAAGGTCAGGCGGCTCAGGCGGCATCGGACTTAGCGTGGCGTTGTTGCCCAACTGCTGAGTCTTCAGCTCAAATCAGCGCCGACCTTGCCAGAGCCCCTCGTCAGCAAGCCCTATTTCTGCATTTACAAGATCAGCAAGTTCACAGTCAAAAGAGCCTTGTGGATGCTGGGTTTACACCGTCAGTCATCCAAGGCTTGTGTGAAAAGGGCTTGATCGAATCGGTCGAATTACCAAGTTTCAGCCCATTAAAGGGTGAAGCCACACGGGCCAGTCAGTCGTTAAATACGCAACAACAATTTGCCGTTGAGCAAATAAGCTCGAAACAGGGGTTTCATCCTGTGCTGCTGGAAGGTGTCACAGGCTCAGGCAAAACCGAGGTCTACCTGCAAGCCATAGAGCCGCATATAAAAGCGGGCAAACAAGTCTTGGTGTTGGTGCCGGAAATTGGCCTCACTCCTCAAACCGTGCAGCGATTTGCTGAGCGTTTCGATGCAGACGTCATGCTGCTGCATAGTCATCTAACCGATAGAGAGCGTTTGGATGCGTGGTTACTGGCGCGCAATCACAAACTGGGCGACCGCCCGCAAATTATCATAGGTACGCGCAGTGCCGTATTTAGTTGTCTGCCAAACTTAGCCATGGTGGTGATCGACGAAGAGCACGATGCCTCGTTTAAGCAACAAGATGGTGTGCGCTATCACGGTCGCGATGTCGCAGTCATGTTAGCTAAGGTAAAAAATATTCCGATTGTGTTAGGCAGTGCTACGCCGTCGCTGGATAGTTTGCAAAATGCATTAGCGGGTAAGTACACCCATGTTCGCCTGACCGAGCGAGCAGGCCGCGCAAAACCACCGACACTGTATATTTATAATCTTAAACGCCAACCACAGCAGCACGGGCTGGCGGATGAGTTATTGCCTGAAATTGCTCGCACGCTCGAGGCTGGTCAGCAAGTGCTGGTGTTTATCAATCGTCGTGGTTATGCCCCAACTTTGTATTGCCCGGACTGCGGGTGGGTGTCGGATTGCAAACGCTGCGATGCGAAAATGACTCTGCATCAAAAACCGCCACACCTACATTGTCATCACTGTGATAACAAGCAAGCCTTACCCCATGTCTGTCCAGACTGTCAGAGTCACAACATTCATCCTTTGGGCGTCGGCACCGAGCGATTAGAGCAGCATTTGAAGCATCACTTTACAAACGCACCCGTGATTCGCGTAGATCGTGATAGCGCGCAAAACAAAAACACCTTTGAGCTTCTATTAGAACCTGTGCATGCCGGAGAGCCGTGTATCCTAGTAGGTACGCAAATGCTGGCAAAAGGGCATCACTTTCCAAAAGTCACTTTGGTCATCATAGTGAATGGTGACACAGGGTTCTTCAGTGCCGACTATCGCGCCATGGAGAAGTCAGCGCAACTGTTGTTGCAAGTGGCGGGGCGAGCAGGACGGGATGAGCACGAGGGACGTGCCATTATTCAAACCGAATTTGCAGACCACCCCATGCTGCACTTATTAACCGAAGAGAGTTACCACTCCTTGGCGTTGGCGTTATTACAAGAGCGTCACCATCAGCACCTTCCGCCTTACGGGTTTCAAGCTTTAATACGCGCAGACAGTCATCAACGACAGGAAGCCGAACATTTTTTGCATTTGGTCAAACAGCACTTCGCACAATTCTTACGAGAACAATCCATTGGAAATATCAGTTTACTTGGCCCGCTTCCCGCACCCATGGAACTACGTGCAGGACGGTTTCGTAGTCAATTGTACATAAGTGGGCAGAATCGTAAGCAGCTGCACCATGTGTTAAATGCCTGCGTAAACGGCATTTATCAGTTTAAGGGTTTTCATCGTGTGCGCTGGAGTTTGGATGTGGACCCAGTGGATGGGTTGTAAAAAAATCCCCGCGAAAGCGGGGATTTTTTATGGACCGTAAACGAAGTTTAGTTCTATTCGGGACTAACGACGTTTAACTGTAATGGAATCTGAATTGATTCGCGAGATGGGTCATTGTGATTGATGATCAAATCTGCTTCGTACATACCATCAATTAGGCCGTCGGTATTGAAGTCTAAAGTGATGGTATCTGTTTCTACATCATTAGGGGCAATTTCACCTTCTTCTTGGTTTAGGCGGATCCAACTAAAGCTTGGTTTAAACTCTATAGCCAGTTCATCATGCAAGTAGCTGGCATTGTGTACGACTTGTAGGCCATCACTTCCATCTTCATTCTCAATACCGACTGTTGCGCGGTTAGTTTCAAAGCCACTGGAGAAGCTTTGATACTGAAGCTTTATTGTGCCATTAGAATGAAGAATGATTTGTGCCGTGACGCGCCCATTTCGAGCGTATTCACCGTAATTAGCAAACTGAATAGTGAACTTATCGGCTTCGGCTAAGTAATGTGCGCTATAGCCACTTGATGGATAAAGATCTTTCCAAGCCCAGGCTATTATGTTGTTAATTTCATCCATGCTAGGGATAGGTTGTCCAGAACAACAGCCGTTGTTATTAGTTGATGTGAAGGATACAAATCCATTTGAACTTACCCAAACTTGATTATATGCACCGTCATAAAATGGGAAGTCAAAACTAATTTGGAAAGGCCCCCTGACACTGTCGTCGATAAATGTCATAGCGGTACCAGTAGCTGATATATCCTGCCAATCATACTGAACAGCGCCTTCGTCACTGTCTTGCCACATGTAACCGTAGACATCTGGGCCGCCACGGCCAAGCGTCACGGCATCACCGTCACGGTAGTCAAGCTCACCCTTTCCAATTTCAACGGACTTATTGAGTGTATTTAGTGTCGCTTGCTTAGTAGTGCTGCTCTCTGGTTCGGATAACTGCAAACGATATGACAGAGTCATATCTCCAGTATTTGAGATATCTAGGTTGCGGGTTGTGGTGTTTCCGTGCGCTAAGGTGACAGGGTTAATCGTTTCTGCTGACAAATTAATGCGCGATCCAGTCAGTGTTTGAGCGCTTGCAACATTCGAAAGGGAAGAAACTTCGCCAGACGAATCAAGCACTTTAACTGCAAAATAATAATCAGTTGCTGGTGCTAAACCTGAAAGAACAAAATGCTGAGTAGTCCCAGTGTTGCCTGCACTAATGTCAGTTACGATATTAGCCTGATCCCAGTTCTCGGTTGTAATAGGTGTTGTTGACCACGCTAGGTGTACTACGTCAGCATTGCCAGTCGTGCCATCATCGCCAGTGTTAGTCCAGCTAACTGTCGCTTGTGTATCTTGAAGGGTGGTGACAGTAAGATCTGTAACCGCCGCGGGAGGAGTGTCATCAGGCAGCACCGTAATGATTACTGGCACGGTAAATTCTGGGGTGGTTGGGTTATTCACAGAGAAACGAATAGTGTTTTCATACGTACCGGCATGCTTATCTAATGTGTTAACGCTAACGGGAAGAACGATTGATGCGCCTGCTGCAAGCTGTCCCGTGCTGTTTTCGGGAATGCTAACGAAGGTACTTTGCGCAGCTTCATTTAATGCAGCTTGCAAGTTGAGGCGACCACCGGTAACCGATTTTCCATCTAGTGCAGAAATAGGGTCGACGGTGTTAAATAGTATTTCTTTAACTTCTAATGCAGACAGTTGTGGGAAGTTCGAACGTAGCATTACTGCGGCGCCAGATACGTAAGGTGTGGCCATAGACGTTCCCGAGAACACAGCATACCCGCCATTAGACACAGTACTTAATATGTCAGAGCCGGGCGCGCCTAAATCTACCGTGGTCGCACCATAGTTTGAAAAATTAGATAATCCGTCAGTGTGAGTGGTAGACGCTACTGAAATGACATTGGCCACGTCATAGTTAGCAGGGTATTGTGGGCTATTATCGTTGTTGCTTGAGTCGTTACCTGCTGCAGCAATGAATAGTACGTCATTCTCATGAGCGTATTCGATAGCATCCTGAAGCGATTGAGAAAAGCCGCCACCGCCCCACGAGTTACTTAATACCGTTGCACCGTTATCAACAGCGTAAATAACGGAGTCAATTGCTGCTGAGGTTGAGCCAGAACCCGAGGCACTTAAAAATTTAACCGCCATAATTTTTGCGTTGTGCACTGTACCTGCGATCCCAATACCATTATTGGTGTCTGCGCCAATAATGCCCGCGCAGTGAGTACCGTGATCGTTATCATCCATTGGGTCGCCGTCACTGTTGACGAAGTCATAACCATGCACATCGTCCACAAAACCATTGGCATCATCGTCAATTCCATTGTTTGGAATTTCGCCTGAGTTGGTCCAGATGTTGGCGGCTAAATCTTCATGGTCGTATTTCACACCCGTATCAATTACGGCGACCACTACATCATTACCAGAAGTAAAACGATCCCAAGTTTCAGGTGCATCAATGTCCGCATCAACGGTACCGCCTGTTTGGCCTTCGTTATTAAGAGCCCATTGGTCGGAATATCGCGCATCGTCCGGTGTAGCGATGGCGTGGACTAGGTAGTCTGGCTCTGCATAGATGACTTCGGGCATTTGGTTTAATGCATTGATAGTGTCAGCAATATCTTGCGCAGATTTATTCTTGGTATCGATTACTTGCAAGTTCAACTTGTTAACACTGCTCGCAATGCTTAGTTGGTTCGCACTGAGTACCGAATTTACCGCTAAAGATGCACCCAGATTTGGCTGAAGTTTGACGATTATGTTGCCACTGCTTGCAGCGACTGCTTTAGCATTAATCGGTGGCATAGCCACCTTTTGTGATGTTGTACTTGTATTGAAAGCAGATGGAGTAGCCGCAGTTTCTACCTCACTTGAGTAAACCAATGGCGATGAACCATTATTTGTTAGTGTTAGCTCAATTACTTCGGTTCGGCCTTCTGCAATGCTCGCAACGATGCTTGTAGGGTTTATCGCGGCAACGGGGGCTGATGGTGTGTTAAGAGTCGCAAGATTGGACAAAGCGCTTTGGTTTCCAGCTTCATCAATTATGCGCAGCGCGAAAAACAGATTTGATGATTCTGGTAGCCCATTGATATTGAAGCTTTCGGCTATCCCACCGGTTTGTGGTGTTGGCGGATTTTCAATCAAGGTAGCTGTATTCCAGTTTTCCTCAGTAATTTCTACCTGTGCGTACCTAACTTCATAGTGGTCTGCGTTAATAATGTCGCGGCCGTTGTCGCCTTGAGCTGTCCAGGTTAATGCTGCTTCATCGTAAAGTTCACCAGCAGAAACGGATAGGTTAGTAGTGGCGTTTGGTGGCGTAATGTCGTCGGTGACAGACAATGCAAAAATATGCGACAGGCTTTCACCTTCATGTTGGCCAGTAGCATATGTGATTACACCAGCATAAAGTGAGGTATCCATATCGCGGGTGTCGACGCTGAATGAAACACCCTGTCTGCTATGAGGCATGATGTTTACGTCGGTTAAAATATCCAACCACTCGGGAGCTTGCACAAGCGGTAACGTCAACGCTGAGCCAGAGAGGTTTTCAACAAAAAGAGTGCCTTGAATCAAATCGTTCTTTTCTACTGTCCATTCAGACACTTCGCTTTCAAATCGAACAGGTAAACGAGAGGCTTTGATCGTAACAAGACCCTCTCCCGATGCCCCTGATGCATCAGAGACATTAAATCTAAGTGTATCGGTTCCTGTGTAAGGGCTGTTCGCTTGGTAGGTTAACTGGCCGTTTTCGGTAACGGATGCTGAGCCATTGGTTGGCTGCTCAAGTAGGCTGTAAGTTAGGCTGTCGCCGTCAGCATCATAACCCGACAGGTTCAGAGTAAGAATTTCTGTGCTATATGCATTGGCAACAACTTCGTTGGCAACGGGCGCGTAATTGATCGGGTTAACGGTTACAGCTACAGAAGCAATATTAGAGTAACCGCGGCTATCTTTTGCATAAAACGTGAACGAATCTAGGCCGTTGTAATTTTCGTTTGGTCGATAAGTGTATTGGCCGTCAATGTTAAACAATAGTTCGCCGTGTTCTGGGTAGCGAGTGGCGAAGAACTCTAGTGAACCTTCAGCATTGGCTGCCGTAACGTTTCCGTTGATGCTGAGGTCTTCATCAACTGTGGCTGACGTTTCAATTGCCTGCAATGGGGCCTTTGAACCACCACCATTGTCACCACCACAGGCAGTTAAGACGAGGGTTGTGCTCACCATCATGAGCGCCTTGGATAAGGCGCCATTGGCGAACAAAAAAGAATCATGCTTCATGCTATCTTCCCTGACGTTAATGAATCGATAGAAAAATGACGTTGGATGCTATCAGCCATGGCTTGATGGATCAATTGATAACAATCTAATTAGCCTGTAAGTCATGTCTGACAAGGCTCAGAAATTAGCAGGGTCAGTTAATCGGTCAGGTGCGCGATTGGGAATGGTTATAAAACGAACAAAAAACAAGCGCCACTGGCGCTTGCTGCATCTAGATGATTTTAGCTGTGGAAAGCAATGTGTCGAGGTTTAGTCACACTCGGAGCTAATCGGATAATCAGAGAAGATCATTTCGAAGTAACCATAAAAGCCATCGCAGTCTAACCACCAACTGGAATCATCTGCGACGCGTCGAACGCGAACCGAAGATGTTTCATCATTGTTGTGCGGTAGATTTGTGCTGGTGTTCAGTGTTAGCTCCCATCCACCACCAACAATGATGCCGAAAAATGTAATGGGTCGCTGGAAGTTATCATGCTCGTAGAGCGTGACTTCGTAACCCGCTGGGATACGTAGCGAACTGATGTCGTCATTGCGCATGCCGCGTCGTTGTAGGTCTTTCAACTTGAAGTTTCCTTCAGGTAGGTTAACAGCATAGCCTTGATAATTGTTGTGTTGGTATAACGTCACGACATTGTCGGAACTGTAACTGCCATTCATGACGTTGGCTTGATGAATATTGTAAAGCGTTACCCAGTTGCCGCTTGTGCGTTCCCATTGAATAGTTTTAGTCCACATATCCAAGGCCAAGACCATTGAGCCACGCTTCAAATAAACCGACCATTCATCACGATTGATTTCATCAAAATGAAATTCGCCATCTTGATTTCGTTCAATCCATTTATTACTGCCAACATCAATAAACGTTCCGCCGTTACCGTAATAGTAAGTTAAATCATATAGATTCCAGCCGTTTACTTCAGCGCTGCTCGTGTGACTAAACACAAACAGACTGGCAAAGAACATCAGTTTAAATTTTGTAAGGAGTTTTCGAGTGAGAGTGTGCATGGTTGCCTCATAGGGTTGTTATCATTTTTTAGTGATAGTTTTATTAGGGCCAATTGTTATTTTTATTTTTTTGCACAGCGAAATAATGCACATACCTATAAACGATAAACAACGCGCTAAGCTGAATATGGCAGATGATGGCTGAAAAAACGCAGAGACGGTGGTATCAAAATTAAAGGCCTCACCGAATTAGGTGAGGCCAAACAGTTATATTAATTTTGATCAATTACGCGAAAGTGAAACTCACCCATAGTTAACGAGGTTGCATTGTTAAACGCATCGTAGGCCACCGTGGCGGTGTAAGAAACAGAAGCGGTTTGACCGTCGGCAAGGGTTGCACTGGCGGTGCCAGTGGCAAGACCAAGCGCAGACCAACTGGTAGTGAATGCAACGTGTACTCGTTCGCCATTTTCATTGAGCAAATCACCTTCGCCACGGGTAAAGCGACCGCGCCAGCCGTTGGTGGTGACTTCAATGTTTCCGCTAACTAAAGTACCGGAAACCGAAATCGGTAATTCGCCACCAAATTTTAGTGTGACGTGATCTCCCACAGCGGCTCGCAGTTTGACGGTAGCGGGCAAGGATGTACGAGCATTGCCTTGTGTGTCGATGGCGGTCACGCGTACTGGGAATTCACCGCCCTGCGAATAGGTGTGACTCACTTGTGTGCCGCTGGTTTGCGTGCCGTCACCAAAATCCCAAACGTACTGGCTAATGGTGTGATCGTCCCATGGCACGTCTAAGCCTGTTACGGTGACGGTGGCGGGGGCTTGCTCGCCATCGACGCTGTAACTAAAAGCGGCTTGCGGTGTGTTGGCCGGATTGAATCCTAATTCTTGCAGTACTTTGGCGGCACTGATAACGCCGCCGGATGTCACTTGTTCATGCAAGGGGACCATAGGTTGTTCAAACGGCACTGTGGTGTGCGGGTCTACTTTTTTGCTGCCGTTTATTAAGGCTTGTTTTAACGTGCGCAAACGTTCCGCGGGTGATTGCTCTAAAAGATTTGTCACCGACAATGCGATGGCCGCAATGCCTGTGACATGAGGTGTCGCGAACGATGTGCCCGTGGTGTAGGACTCCAGTGCAATTAAATCACGCAGCGGAAAAATCGACGGCACTTGATAACCCGGTGCCGCAACATTAACGGTTTGTGCAGAACGAAAGGGGATTTCTGCATCAATACCGGCACTGTATTGAAAACGTAGCGCGCCAGTGCGATCAATCGCTGACACACTGATGACGGCATCTGAATACTCAGTTAATGCGCTAGGAACGGAAGGTTCTGGATACAGTAAATTACTAGGGTCCTCGTTGTAATACGGTGGCGCTGTGGTTTGCCAATCAGTGGGTAACGGTGCGGCTTCACCAAACACATTCAGTGCGGCGCTGACAATCATGACGCCTTTCGCTTCAGCTTGAGCAATCAAGTCTGCCATTCGGTCACGTTGATGTTGCAAACTGGGTACGGCACCGCCTGCCGAAACATTAATAATGTGGGCGCCGTTATCAAGCGCATATTGAAACGCATTCATAAATGCATCGTTGAGTTTTTCTTCGTCGCGCACAAAAAATTGCTCGCGTGATGACACAACCCAAAGCGGCATAATTTTAATGGGCAGTTCTCCCACCACACCCGCAGCACTGGCACCATTATTAGTATGTGCCGCAATGGTGCCAGCGACGGGTGTAGCGTGACTTAGTATTTGATCAAAAATCTCTGGGCCACCAATGGTGCCGTCATTTTTTTCTATCCAGTTCCAACCATGAATATCATCGACATAACCATTATTGTCGTCGTCAATGCCGTTGCCGGCGACTTCGTTTGGGTTAGTCCATAAGCGATTGCGTAAGTCCGGATGGTCAGAGTCAATACCAGTATCAATTACCGCCACGATGATTTCTTTAGGTTGCGTCACCGATTGAATCATTTTCCACGCTTGTGCTGCATCTATGTCGATGTCCGTGCTTTGTTCCAACCCCCATTGTTTTGCAAAACGAGGATCATCAGGTGCCGTGGCAGAAAGTGCAGTTGAGGTGTGTGTGGCAAATGCTCCTATGAGTAAACTCAAAAGTGCGTAGTGCTGTGTTTTCATAATTGTTTTCCTTAACGGTTTACAAGTGAGAATGGCCAGCAAGATTTGCCACGACGACTTATTAAGCGGCCAACATCCATGCTGGCGGCTGCAGAGTAAAAACCCAAAACCGGTATGTCCATGGCCCATTCAAGCCATCCTGATAGACGGTGTAACCCGCACAGCATCAAAATAAGCTGTTATTGGCATGAGTTGATATACAATCATCTCACTTACTATTCAATTTTGTAGACGGCTAAGGCGAGTTCACTCAACTGGCAGGTTAATAAGCAGCGGCTTGAAAAATGTTTATGGGAGAAACGAACATGGAACATCAAGCGCAGGTACGAAATACACAGATCGAAGACATACCCGCTTTGATTGCCTTACAAACCAAAATTTATCCCGATATCCCGCCATGGGAACCGGAAGAAATGGAACGCCAAATTCGCATTTTCCCGCAAGGACAATTGGTCGTTGAGTTGGACGGTGCGATCGTCGGCTGTGCTAGTTCGCTTGTGGTGGTGTGGGACGAATGGGCCGAAGCGCATACTTGGAAAGAAATCACCAGCAACGGCACGTTTAAAACCCACACTCCAGAAGGTAAAACCCTGTACGGTGCAGAAGTGTTTGTAGACCCAGACGTACAAGGCTCAGGTGTTGGACATTTGCTTTACGAAGCGCGCCGTGAAATTTGCCGACAAATGAATTTAAAACGCATTATTGCGTGTGGTCGTTTACCCGGCTATCACCAACATGCAACGCAAATGACCGCCGAGTTCTACGCGCAAAAAGTAGTGTGGGGGGACTTTAAAGACCCGGTGCTAAGTTTTCAGATTCGTGAAGGGTTTAGCTACTGCGGCATTATCGAAGGTTACATTCCAGAGGACACCGAGTCCGACGGTAATGCGGCCATTATTGTGTGGCTCAATCCAGACTATGACGATTCGCAACTACCGCAGTTAGACCAAGACATTGATATGCCCAACTAACCTGTGAACATCATAATTGCCCAAGACTTCTTGCCCGGCTTTCGCTGGGTGTGAAGCCTGACCATCGTTTAAAAGCACGCCGAAAATTAGTGGCATCATTAAAATGCAAATACGCCGCGACTCGTTCGTTGGTCCAGCCGTTTACATGAAATAAATATAGGCTGACATGCAAACGAGCGGCATCGTGAAGTTGTTGAAACTGCGAATGATGCTTTTTCAATTTGCGTTTGAAAGTAGCACTGCTCATACCAAATGCCCGCGCCGTTGATTCTAACGAAGGCGACGCCGACGCCTGTTCAACCAAGTAGCCATAAACCGCTTCGATAAAACCAGACTGTGTCGTGTGTGCTGTGTTCAGGCACTGTTTTTTCAGCACAGCGTGTGTGCTCGCAGGTGCGCTGTGAGTGAGCGGCTGGTTTAAAAACGTTTTGTCTATGACCATTAAATTTATACCGCAATCAAAGTGAAGATTGGCGCCTAAGCTGACGTCGTAGTCTGCAACTTGTTTGGGTTTTGAATAGACAAAGTAATAGCGCCAAGGTAGCGCCACGGGGCTTAACCAATTTAGTAAGGCTGTTAGTCCACTCATGTACGCTTCCAATACGAATTGCGTGTTATCACCTAAACCAATGGCATCTATCCACTGTACATAGCAATTCTGATCGTCGTAGCGAATGTAAGGCACTAATAAAGGAGAAAGCCGTTGGCGAAACGTGTGTAGTGTATTCAAAATGTCGTGCAGATTTTCGCTACCTGTTAGCAATTGACTGTGTTCGCCATAGTGTCCGGGCCAAAGTTTGGCGCCCAAGCGAAAACTTGTATCGGTATCGGGTAATAGCTGCTGCGCATTTTTAATTAATAAAGAGAACTGGTGTGGTGTAATACGGTGATTTCCAGACAGGAAATCGTCATAGAAAAGTCCGGTGCCTTTAAGTGCTTTGTTAGCATCCAACTGGCGGCTAAGGAGTAGCTCTAGTAATAACGCAGGTTGGTGATGCGCGTAAAGAAATCGACTGTCTTGCTCGTAGCCGCTTTGCTCAAAACGGTTTTGCATGTAACCAGTAGGTTCAGTGTTCGACATATTAGGCCGCTTCGGGATGTGTCCCGTGGGCGGACATATTCGCATTTAAGCGCTCATTTGCTTTTTTAACGAGTGCGCTGGCGCTGTCGTTTTCACGAAATGCAATGGCGGTTTGCAAGGATAAGTGCAGACGCTGTCGGCTGTTCGCATCCGGTTTGAATGCAGTGTGTTGTACTGCATGTTGTAACTCATCAGCCAGCGTTTGTGCATAATCGCGGGAGGTATTGCGCAGCACAATGGCAAAACGTTCGCCGGCATAGCGACACAACAAATCGTCGCTGTGTAAGTTGGCCAGCAACACGTCACTTAGGTCAGAGAGCAATCGGTCCAGTACGGTGTGTGAATAGGTTCGGCTCAGCGCGGCGAAGTCATCAAGCTGTACCATGAGCAGTGCATCGTTCGTGTTTTGTTCGGGCAAGTTAAATTGCTGAATCAGGTAATCATCGCGACCAAGCTGTGTTAAGCGGTCAATTAACCTGTGATCGCGAAAGATTTTTTCGCGCTTGTTTAGTTGAGTATTAATGCTGATTTGTTCGCGGTGCCAGTGAAATAAACCGTAGGTGAGCAATGCTATGCCCACGGGCATGGAAATGGATTCCAGTGTGTGGTCCCACCATAATTCGTCGGGTAAACGAATGAATTCATCAAGTGTGTCTTGCCAAAAGGCCAACAACATAAAACCAAGCCCAAGAGTTAATAGATCGGTAACGCGCCCCGCTGGCCGACTGCCTAATATCAACATAATCCACACGGCAAACGCCAAAGCACTGCCGCCTTCACCAAATACATCCATCCAGTCGATTTGTTGTAGGGCTTTGCTGTCGCCGAAGGTCAGGTTAAACGCAAGGGTGCAGGCTAATAGTGCAAAAATCAGCGCAAGTTTACGGCGGTGTAGATGAATCCAAGGTGTCATGGCTGCTTCAGTAAGAGATATTAGGCGGCAATAGCTTGGCAGTGAAAAATGACAATTTGGTTTCACAATGGCCATTGTTTGTTGTTAGTAGTTTGTTGTTAGTAGTTTGTTGTTAGTAGTTAGTTGTTTAAGGCCGATGGGCTGAAAAACAACACCGGGTCAAATTAGCTCATGGTTTTTTAGCTGACATTAAGAAAAACAGCATAAGCAGGTGCACTGCGTGCCAAATTACTCGCCCAATAACCCGTTCAATAGCCCGTTCAATAGCCCGTGCAGGGACTTTCGTTTGGTCGCAGTGTGCATAAAACAGGATGGCCTTCGGCTGGCCTGCCGTGGTGTTAAATGTTTTAGCAGGTCATATCAGCTCAAAGTCGTTTACAAAAACATCATAGGTGGGGTAACGCCACCGCTTTAAACTCAGACTGTCACAGAGGTGACACATATCGGGCCTAGTTTGCCGCTCAATTAATTACGCATTCCTATAAACGTTTACATCCCACATAAACATTTGCACAAGAGATCTTCTATTTCGTCTGTGTAAATGGAATGTGATGTGTATTTTTTGAGAAGGTAAGTTATGAAAATACCATCGTTTAAACAGCGGCCACTGGTCAGCGCTGTGTCGCGAGCAACCGCGTTTACAACCGCATTTACCACCGCATTTGCAACCGCTCTTACAGCCGTCGTGGCAACCAGTTCGTTAGCTTATGCCGACGGTCAGTTAGAAGGCACGGTGAGCGATCATCAAAGCAAACAACCTTTGAACGGTGTGGTGGTGCGTGTTACCCATCAGGGCACCCAGCAACAGCGTGAACAATTAATTGAGACCGCAGGTCGCTTTCGTCTTAACCAATTACCAGCCGGTGAATACGAGTTGCAGGTCCGCATGGCAGGCAATGTACTGCAAACCCAAACCTTAACCGTTGAAGACGAAACAACCACGCGCTTGGCGCTCACCTTAAAAAGCAATCTCGCCCATAACGCAGAGGCGGAAGAAGAAATTCTGGTCATTGGTCAGGCCGCACAGATTCAACGTGCGTTAGATCGCCAGCGTTATGCCGACAATATGATTAGCGCCATAAATGCCGATGCCATTGGGCAGCTACCTGATAGCAACGCCGCCGAAGCTTTGCAACGCGTGCCTGGCTTATCCATTGAGCGTGACCAAGGCGAAGGCCGTTTTGTGCGCGTGCGTGGTGTATCGCCCGATCTTAATGCGGTTAGTGTGAACGGTACGCAACTACCTGCGCCAGAAGCCGGTCGACGTGCTGTTGCCTTAGATGTGGTGCCCGCCGATTTGTTGAGCTCACTGGTTGTCACGAAAACATTAACCCCCGACATGGATGCCAACGCCATCGGTGGTGCCATCGAAGTGGAAAGCTTATCGGCCCTTGATCGACAAGGTGCGTTTTATACCGTACGCGCCGAAGCCAGTTACGATGAACATACAGACCAAACCAGCCCAGCGTATGCGATCAGTGGTGGCGACACCTTTGCATTAAACGGCGAACAAAAGTTGGGTGTGGCAGGTGCATTAAGTTGGGAACAACGCCGCTTTGGTAGCGACAACGTCGAAACCGGCGGTGCTTGGGACTTTGGTGATGGTGCAGGCAAACTTGAAGAAATTGAACAGCGTCATTACGCCATTGAGCGCGAGCGCTTAGGGGCGGCTTTGAATTTTGATTACGAAATCAACGCCAATCACAAATTGTTTTTGCACTCGCTTTACAGTGAATACAAAGACACAGAAACCCGGTTAGCCAATGTTGTGGAATTTGGTGAAGAAGAACTGAATGACGACAACGAACTAGAATTTTCAGGCGCTGGCCGTGCACAAGGTGATACTGGCTTAGCCGAGGTTAAACGCGAACTAAAAGACCGTAGTGAAACGCAAACGCTATTGGCCACAACCTTTGGTGGTGAGCACTTCGACGACGATTGGACCATTGAATACGCTGTGGGCTACAGCAAAGCCAACGAAGACGAACCCGGCGGCATCAGTGGTGCGGTATTCGAAGCGGGTGAGCTCGATGGTATGGGCTACCGTGATTCACGCCAACCACAACTGATCGCCGGTGCCGACTACTACGACCCGGCCAGTTACGAATTAAAAGAAGTCGAGTACACAGACGCCTACACAGAAGACGAACAGCTAAGTTACAAGTTCGACATTACCCGCGATTTGTATATCAATGACTACCCTGCGTTGATTAAATTTGGTGCCAAAGCCAGTCAGCGTGAAAAATCTTTGGATGAAAACGAATACGTTTATGAAGATTTTACCGATGCAGGCGTAGCCGAAGCCGACTTGGCCATGACGGCGTTTGCTCAGTCCTCCCCCGATTACGGTTTAGATAAATTTGGTCCTGGCATCAGTGCTGACAAAGTGAATGATTTGCTTTCGACACTGAATAAGCAGGACTACTTAGATACCGAAAAATCCAGCATTGCCGATTACACGGTGAACGAAGACATTAATGCCGCTTATGTTATGGGGCGCATTGATATTGATGACTGGCGCGTGCTTACAGGTGTGCGTTATGAACATACGAAGCACAGATTCAAAGGTGCTGCCTATGATGGCGAAAAGATTACGGCGGTGAAAACCGATAACCAATACGGTGATGTGTTGCCCGCCTTACATGTGCGCTATCAACTAAACGATGGCACTCAGGTGCGTGCTGCATGGACCAACGCGGTGGTGCGTCCGACGTTCGAGCAAATGGCCCCCAGCTTTGTGGACGACGGTGAAGAAGCCGAATTTGGCAATCCAGAGCTGGATGCCATGACCGCCAGTAACTACGACCTAGGCATAGAGCACTTTATGGGGACCGCCGGTGTGGTGTCTGCGTTTGTTTTCCATAAATCTATCAGTCAGTTTGTATTTGAAACCGACCTAGCCGGTTCGCCACAATGGGCAGACTATGACGAGGTAAAAACCTACCGCAACGGTGATGCCGCTACGTTAACCGGTGTTGAATTAGCGTATTCACAAAAGCTCACCCAATTGCCTTCACCATTCGACGGTGTTTTGGTGGGTGCAAACGTGACCGTGAGTGAATCCAATGCGCGCATTAAAACCTATGATGATGGCGAACGTGTGCAGCGTGACATTGCGCTGCCGAATCATTCTGACGTAACCGGAAACCTAATGCTGGGTTACGACAAACAAGGTTTGCAGTTGCGTCTAGCGGCCAACTATAAATCAGACTATCTGTTATCTGTGGGTGACCTGACAGACAAGCAACAGGATGTGTACCAGCAAGCACAAACCCAGTGGGACTTTAGTGCGGGCTATCATGTGACAGAACAATTTAAGACCACCTTCGAAGTAAGCAACTTAACCGACGCACCGTACTACACTTATGTGAATGAAAGTCGTTATAACGCGCAGTACGAAGACTATGGTCCTACTTATAAGCTGGGTATTAGTTACTCGAATTTTTAACACCTAAACAGTTAATTGCTTTGGATATTTGAGCAACCAATATCAGTCGTGATCACGTTGCCATCATTTTAGGTGTGCAGTGCGTGATTCTGAACGAGTACGAGAACGAAAATGAAATACCCTATGAACTTTAGTGCGCAGCTAAACGAGCTAAAGAACAAACTAACATTAGTAAGCTCAGTTTTAGTTTTTGCGCTGAGTGCCGCCGGTTTAACCAGTGTGCTAAGTGGTTGTGCACAGGAGCAGCAACAAAAGCACGCACAACTTAAATGGCAAGCGAGCGCCCTCAGCAAATTGGCCAATGCCAAAGCAGAGGTGGCTTTGCAATTAAATGCGGACATTTGGATGCTTGCTGATGAAGACAAAGGTTTAACCTTGTTTGACGCCAACACTAACTATGTGACGCACTTTCCTATCCAAGCGGAATATCTGGATGTGCGACAGAATGATTCGACCAATACCTATGCCGTGTTGAGCTGGTCCGGCGACAGCCGATTACAACTGTCCCAGTTGGATCTTGGCGCTCGCACGTTGACCACGGCTGAAAGCCAGCGCTTCCCTTACGCATTAGAAGGCATTTGTTTATACCAAACCCAGCAAGAAGGCACGCAGGCATTTTTGCTAGACGAAAGCCATGTGGCCCACCAAGTGGCGCTGACCCAAGACGGCAACCGCTTAAAAGTCACCACCATTCGCTCGTTACCTATTCCTCCCGGCGCTGAGTATTGCGCAGTGGATGACACTCGCAATCACGTTTATGTGAATGAAGAAAATGTCGGCGTTTGGCGTTATGACGCAAGAGCAGAAAGCATGGTAAAACGCGAGGCGGTTGATCTGGTTCGTAATTCTGCTGACGACATAGGCGGGCAACTAAACCGCAACAGTGGGCCGCTTGTTATTGCGGGTGATGCTTTATGGCAGGCCGAAAAAGGTGGCCATCATGTGCATCGCTATGATTTGTCTGGTGCCACTAAAACAAGTGTTTATAGCTTGGATAACACTGTCATGCTCGATGGTTTGTCTGTGTGGCAAGACGCAGCGCAGGTTAGCGTGAGTGTGCTGGACGAATCGACGGGTCAATGGCTCGCAACACAGCTTCCGGTTGCATCCGGTGCTAATAACGCAACGGTTAAACCAACTATTAATCACAAAACTAAAGAGCCCATCGCCATCGCGGTGGACATGGAAACCGCGCCCGTGGCTAAACGCGGCGATGCAGCGGATGACCCTGCCATTTGGGTAAATCCACACACGCCCGAGCAAAGCCGCATTCTTGGCACCAATAAAAAACAAGGCCTGTATGTGTATGACCTAGCAGGTAACGAAGTGCAAGCCTTGCTTGTGGGTCGAGTCAACAATGTGGATGTGCGCCAAGGGTTTACGCATCAGGGCAACGCGTTTGATATAGCGGCGGCCAGTCAACGTGAACGTCACGCTATTGCCTTATTTAAAATTCATCCACAAAGTGGCGTTGTCATACCCGCCGAAGAAATCGAAACCACCTTAGACGATGTTTACGGTTTGTGTATGTCCCGTGGTCCAGCGCAAGAAATATTTGTGTTCATCAATGACGAAGACGGTCGCTACGAGCAATGGCAAATCGAAGACAGCGCACAAGGTTGGCGTGGTAAAAAAGTACGCAGTTTTGCAGTGGCCTCACAGCCCGAAGGTTGTACCGTTGACGAAATCAGTCAGCGCTTATTTGTGGGCGAAGAAGATAAAGGCATTTGGACGCTGGGTGCAAAAGCCACTGACAGCACCGAGATGCAACTCATTGCCCAAGTGGACGCAAACCGTGCCAACGGATTGGTCGATGACGTAGAAGGCATGGAAATCTATTACGGCAAAGATGCCCGCTATTTGGTGGTGAGCAGTCAGGGGGATGACAGCTACTTGGTGTATCAAAGCGAACCGCCGTTTGCACCTTTGCTGAAGTTTCGTTTAGGTATGAACATTAACCAAGGAATCGACGGTGCATCTGAAACCGATGGATTAACCGTGACCTCGGCCAATTTGGGTGCGCGTTATCCGCAAGGTGTGATGATCGCGCAAGATGGCCGTAACCTTATGCCGCAAGAAAATCAGAATTTTAAATTGGCGGACTGGCGTAACATTCAAACCGCTTTGGACGCCGCAGGCAGTCAGCACTAATCCCTATGAAAATAATCAAAACGTTATGGACCTTACCCCAGCGAAAGCTGGGCAAGGGAATGTGTGCTGCTGGTGTGTTACTTGTTATGGCGTGCGCGGAACGCGAAACCGCGCAAAGCCACGAACCACTCACGCAAGAATTACCCGCGAGCCAGCAAACCAATTCATGGTTCAAACAAGGGCTGAATCATGTTGGCAGTAAGCGCTCTACCTTGGGCCAAAATCGGCAAGCGAAAAACGTCGTTTTATTTGTCGGCGATGGTATGGGGGTATCCACGGTGACCGCTGCGCGCATTTTACAAGGCCAGCTTAATGGTCACAGTGGCGAAGAAAACTTGCTGAGTTTTGAGCGCTTTCCTTATGTGGGACTGAGTAAAACCTACAATACCGACCAGCAAACGCCGGACAGCGCGGGTACCATGACGGCCATGATGACGGGAGTAAAAACCCGTGCCGGTATGATTGCCATTAGCGATGCGAGCCAGCGTGGCGAATGCTCGGCCAACAAACATTCTGATCTTGTGTCTGCGCTTGCATTAGCAGAACTAGTCGGTAAAGGTACGGGTATTGTCACCACGGCACGGGTTACCCACGCGACGCCCGCTGCCACCTACGCACACAGTGCAGAACGCGATTGGGAAAGTGACGACGCATTACCGACTGGCGTGGGTTGCCAAGACATTGCGCAGCAATTGGTAAACTTTGCAGCCGACTTGAAGCAACGTTTTCCTGAGCGCGCGAATAAGATAGATGGATTGGATGTGGTGCTCGGCGGTGGTCGTCGTCATTTTTTACCGCGTGCAGAAAATGGCAAACGCCAGGATGGCAAAAATCTCATTCATGCTTGGCAAACCCAATATCCAACAGGTCACTATGTACAGACAAGGGAGGAGCTGTTGGCCCTGACCGCTGTAGGATCTGACGCCAAAGATGATGCTTTGCCCGCGCCTTTATTTGGGTTGTTTAATACTGGCCACATGCGCTATGAACAAGATCGTAACGTACACGCGCAACACGAACCCAGTTTAAAAGAAATGACGCTTGCGGCACTGCAGCGATTGCAAAAAAAGCCAGACGGATTTTTCTTAATGGTGGAGGCCGGTCGTATCGATCATGGTCACCATGCAGGCAATGCGTTTAACGCCCTGCACGAAACCATTATGTTATCCGACACGGTAAGTGCCGCGCTGCAACAGATAAATCTTGCAGACACCTTGGTGATTGTCACCGCCGACCACAGTCATGTGATGACCATGGCGGGGTATCCAAAACGGGGTAATCCAATTTTAGGTAAGGTCGTTAATCCAGGTTCAGACGAACCGGCGCTGGCCGCCGACGGCATGCCATACACCACATTGGGTTACATGAATGGTCGAGGGTTTGCGGATTACGGCGACGAAACGGATACCGATGCCCATAAGCATGACATAAATACAGGCCGTAAAAACATTGCAGCGGTGAATACTGAATTGCCCGGCTACCACCAAGAAGCCTTGATACCTCGGCATTCAGAAACCCATGGCGGTGAAGATGTTGCTATTTATGCGATTGGCCCCGGCGCGGAATTCGTTAGTGGCGTTAACGAACAAAATGTGATTTTCCATGTTATGGCCCAAGCACTGGGTTGGTACTGAAGCAGCGCGCTACTGCTTGGGAAAGCGTAAACGGAAGTGGACGTGGTCTGTTTCCATATGTTCGATAGAACCGTGCAGTAGTTGCGTAGCCAAGTTATAAACCTTGTAAAGCCCTAAGCCCACGCGCCCCATAGAACCACGTTTGGTAGTAAAGAAGGCATTAAACATTTCCTGTCGGTGAATGTGGTCAATGCCTTCACCGTCGTCTTGATAATCCAACACATAGCCGTCTTGCTTTTCTATAAACGAGATGGTGATGATGCCTTTAGGGTTATGCTCATAGCTGTGCAGAATGGAGTTTTGTATCAGCTCTTCTAGGATCATTTTAATGGCTTGGGTGCGACCCGTGATGACGAGATCCTCATGGCATTCGACATTAAAAATGATGTCGCGCTTGCCGTGGTAAGCATCGGCTTCGTTGACGGCTTCCATAATGACTTCCAACGCGTTTCGATCTTCCATGTCGATGGCCAGTTGCTTCACGCTGACATGGCGGAACTTCTGAATCAGCTCAGATGCTTTGGACAAATTAGTGATAATTAAATCGCTGGCGGATTTTTCTTCGTCTATCAATTTAATCAAATCACTTTTGGTCAGTGTCCCTTTTTCGGTATTAAAGCGGATGGTATTGGTCAGGTCATTTAAGTGACTCATGCTCGTCAGCGATATGCCCAAAGGCGTGTTTAGCTCGTGACAGATGCCAATGGCTAAATGTTCCAGTGTGGCCATGCGATCGTTTAAGGCCTTTTCTTTGAGTTCGTCGTTTTCTTTCTTTTCGTGAATATCAATGATGGATACGTCGTACAATGTTTTTCCATTTAGGTCAGATGTTTCTGGGCGAATGGAAACGCTATACCAACGCTGAGTAAGGCGACTGTCTTTGAGTTTTATCTCAAAGTTAATGAGTTCGCTTTTTTCTTTGAGCGCATTATCAAGTATCTCCAAATCGTCCCGTTCGACCACAAGGTCCACAACATTCAGTTGTTTGCTTTGATCGTTCTTGAGTGTGTCGCCGTGCGCGGCCCATTTATTTTCACGGTCAAACATTTGCTTGAAAGCTGGGTTTACCGAAAGAATCCGGCCTTCTTCGTCACTCCGAAACTGCCCGCTGAGGGAGTTTTTGTAAAGGTTTTGGTATTTTTCTAAGGTTTTGATGTTCTCGTCTTGTAGTGCGATAACTTGGTTTTGCGAGGATTGAATCCGCTGTGCAAGGGCAAGCGATAGTAGCGTCATTTCAACAAATGCACCGATCTGGTAGCTGTATTCGATATACACATTGTTCGGCACCAGCCCAAAGCTTTTTAGGTTGACGATCATCAGGCCGATGATAAATAAAAACCATGCAACGAAAAAATAGCGGGCACTGGTTTCGCCTTTTAATGCGTAATAAAAGCTGAAGCCTAAACCAGAAAGGTTAACTAGTAGCGCGAAGATCACTTGCACCGGGATGATGACATGGTAGTCCATGGTGACGCCCAGAATGGGCAGCATAAAGAGTATGGCGATGACGATTTTTATGGGTAGCCGGATCATTGTATGGCGGTTTAATAGATCTAAAAACGCCACCAAAAATAAGAACTGGGTTAGCTGCATTAATGCATTAAATATTGGAAATAGGTAGAGGTTGAGTTCGGGTTGATCTGGCCACATAAGCCGAAAACCGTTTCCGTCAAACACATTGAGCTGAACTATGTAAACAGCCACATTTAATACATAAATTAAGTAGGTTTTGGATTTGATGAATAAAAAGATAATCAGGTTGTAAAACAACATGAGCGCCAAAATGCCATTGACGATGCCGCGTACAAATTCACGTTTTAGTTGGTCTTCATTAAATTTATCGGACTCTTCAAGGACGATGGGCGCTTCTGCTGCACCCTTGGTGCTAATGCGCAGCATGATTCGGTAGCGCTGGTTGGCTTCCATGGGAATGGGTACAGCGAAACCCGGTTGATTGATGGGGCGATTATGAAACGGGCGCAAGTCACCGGTAAACACGTTTGTGACCAACTGCTCTTGTTGGTCGTAAACGTAAATGTCTAAGTAGTCCAATAGCGGGTAGGTGAGGTGAAATATCCACTCCCGATCTTGTTTAGACATCACTTCGAATGTCAGCCAAACGGGGTCTTTTATAAACCCGAAGTTCACTCGGTTTTTCTCGACCTGTTTCCACCCCGGTTTTGCGAGTTGTTGTAAGGGCGAGATTTCAGCGCCGTCTTCAGCTGTGTTTGCAGTTGTGTTTTCAAACAAATATTCAATCTGTTGGGTCACCCGCACCACGTCACCCTGTTTTAGCACTATGGGTGTGGCCAAACTCAGCGTGCTGAAGGTAACTGCAAGCGTGGTTAGGATCAGGCGCGCGACGAACGTGATTAACCCTGAATGGTTAAAACTCATAGGGCTCCGGCTCCTTTGGTGTCCACATAACGATTCAGAATGCGATCGAGCTCGCCGTTGCGTTGTTTGGTTTTGAGAATGCGATTAAAGGACTGAATAAAGTCCTCCACATAGGGATATAGATGTGCTTCGCGACTGCCAGCGAGATACCCGTGCTCTTGACTGAAGTGGTAGGCCTCAACCAAGTCGCGTTTGTCGAACTGAGAGTTCGCGGCGTATTTGTCGGCTTCATAAAGCACAGACAGTCGGTCGTTGATGTAGCAATCCAGCTTATGCCCTTGGATGCGTCGCAGGGCCGTGGTGGCGTCGGTTACGGTGACT
>JBFHVZ010000034.1:0-22668 GCA_041589295.1 Pseudomonadales bacterium | reverse complement strand
CCCCCTTCTATTTCTATCGC
Source organism: Pseudomonadales bacterium (assembly GCA_041589295.1). Classification (GTDB taxonomy): domain Bacteria; phylum Pseudomonadota; class Gammaproteobacteria; order Pseudomonadales; family Oceanobacteraceae; genus Bermanella. Next base: position 22,648 of record JBFHVZ010000034.1, on the reverse strand, counting down.
TACTTATTTTTGGTTCATAGATTATTACTATTCGTTATAGCCGGCTCTATAGATAGTGTTTTTACAAATAAGAAATTCACCTTATAGTCACCACCTCGGTTTTAAGTTGAGCGGATAGAGTCGTTTAAAAATGCTAAACATGTCGTGGGAAGCTTGGCTGTCGTTGGCGTTAATGCTGGGTGCGTTAGGGGTGCTCACGTTTACCCGTGTGGGTCCGCATTTGGTGATGATGGCTGTGCTCACGCTGTTGAGTGCCACCGGTATTTTGTCCGCCAGCGAAGCGCTGGCAGGGTTTTCCAATGCGGGTTTGATCACCTTGGCAGCCATGTTTGTGGTGGCTGCGGGCATTCATAGTAGCGGCGGTGTCGATCTGCTGGTGAACCGTGTTTTGGGCAAACCCAGTTCAACTCGTTCCGCCCTTACCCGTATTTTTGCCCCTGTGATCGTATTAAGCGGCTTTATGAACAACACGCCTGTGGTGGCGACTATGATCCCAGCCATTCATGCGTGGTCGCGTAAAATCCACGTACCGCCTTCCAAGCTTATGATCCCACTAAGCTACACCGCCATATTAGGCGGCACGCTTACCCTCATCGGCACCAGTACAAATTTGGTGGTCAACGGTCAATATCAGGCCATGACGGGCGAAGCCGGTTTCAGTTTGTTTTCCATCGCTGCCGTGGGTGTTCCGGTTGCGTTGGCAGGCTTGCTGTTTATGTGGTGGTTCTTTCCAAAATGGCTGCCAGATCGCAGCGACAAACAAGCCTTTAGCAACTTACGGGAATTCACCTTAGAAGTGTCTATCGACCCAGACGGGCCGTTAGTAAATAAAACCATCGCCGAAGCCGGTCTGCGTCACCTAGAGCGTGTTTACTTGGTCGAAATCGAACGTCGTGATGCCATCATTACCGCAGTGCCGTCAGAAGAAATATTGCACGGCAACGACCGATTAGTGTTTGCCGGCGATACCCAAGCCATTTCTGACTTGTTACGCATTAATGGCATTGTGCCCTCTGCGGAAAACGGACACGCCACCGCCCTAAGCAAAGACCGCGCTGAACGACGCTTGGTGGAGGCCGTGGTATCACCGCACTGTGCGGCTGTGGGTAAAAATATTCGCGATGCAAAATTCCGCGATCGTTACGGCGCTGTAGTGTTAGCCGTGGCACGCAACGGCGAACGGGTAAAAGGTAATTTGGGGACGATCCGTTTAGAAGCCGGCGATACCCTGTTGCTCGAAGCTCGCCCGGCTTTCGTGTCGCGTCAGCGTTACAACAAAGACTTTTTATTAATAAATGATCTCGACGCACAACCACCAAGACACGAACGTGCTTGGCTGTCTTGGGTTATTTTATTGGGCGTGGTCGTCACTGCGGGCTTCGACATTTTATCTATGCTAAATGCTGCGCTCATGGGTGCTGGCTTAATGCTTATCACAGGTTGCTGCTCGGTTAGCCAAGCGGAAAAGAGCTTGGACCTGACCGTGATTATCACCATTGCCGCCTCGTTTGCCGTAGGTGTAGCACTGCAAAAAACCGGTGTTGCGGCTGCCATTGCTAGCGGCATTATTGATTTTAGTTTCGATCAACCTTGGCTTATGTTGGTTTTGGTATACATCACCGTGTCATTACTAACCGAAACCATTACAAACAATGCCGCCGCTGTACTGATGCTGCCCATCGTATTGGAGATGACAGAAAAAGCTCAGCTAAATAACGAGCCATTCATCTTTGCTATTATGATGGCCGCATCCGCAAGCTTTGCTACCCCGCTGGGCTACCACACCAATCTAATGGTGTATGGCCCGGGTGGTTATCGCTTTAGTGATTTTTTAAAGGTGGGGCTACCGATGAATGTCTTCATCGGCAGTATTACGTTAGTGGTGTTGATTTGTGGTTGGCCACTAACCGCGTAGATCTTTGGGCTACTACTGCGCGTCGGCTTCTGCTTCTGCTTCTGCTTCGGCTAATAGATTTTTACGAAATTGCCCAGGTGAGGCGTCGAACCAGCTTTTAAATGCACGGAAAAACGAACTGGGTTCCTTAAAACCTAATTTGTTAGAAACTTCATCCAGCGTCATTTCATCGTCATACAAATACTCTAGCGCTTTCTCTTTACGCACTTCGAGCAACAAAGTGCGATAGTTTGCTCCGTGTTGTTTAAGCTTGCGATGCAAGGTTTGACGACTCATACCCAATTTAGCCGCAATGACATCTGACGAGCCTTCTCCCCAAGCCATGCTTTCATGGATGATTCTCTTAACCGCTAAACAAAGTGAATTAGTTTTATATAGATCACTCACATATTTTTCGAGGTGACCTTGCAGGATATTTTTCACATAGGGGTTGGCCGTTGCCACACTGGTTCTCAAGGTGGCGGTATCTAAATCTATGTAAGTAGCCGATTGAGAAAAAAGCGTGTTAATGCCAAATAGCTTTACGTACTCGCTAAAATAGGATGGACGTTTATGTTCAAAACAGACGCGCATGGGTTTCACTTTTTTGAGCGTTAAATACTGCCCCTAAGTGATCAAACTACTTAAGGCACGCTCAACATCACACAAGCCACTGCCACCGATATCACGATAAAGCAATCGACAACCCCAAGGTTGTTCTTGTATTTCCACATGAATGCTTTCGCTCATGGCGGCCATGTACTTTTCGTACATGTATAAGGCTTCTTTTAAATCGTCGGCACATTTAAGCAGATGCGACATCATGCCTTGTGCTTCTTCGTTAATTTGCTGACCGACGATTAAGCCTATGTGATCTGGCGCGCCTTGTTTTTTTGCGATGCTCCATAAAGCCGTTTGCATCGAGACTGGAATACGTTTTTCGATATCCAATAGTTCAGCACGCGTAAATCCTAAGCTTTTTTCTGGGATGGTCACATGATGCTTGACCAGAGCATCGTAAAGATCCAAAAAAGCAGGTGCCGATATAGAGGGGGACATTTCCGTTGCTTTCATCTTTATTATTCTATTTTGGGGTCGTTTAGTAGAAGCCCATCAAAGTGGGACGCTCGTTAAAGACAGACTAAGCCATCTACATTGTTGACTCAATGTCTAATTCCCCGAAAGGTACCAACCCCGCCAAAGAGCTGGCCTAAGAAGCCAGAATCTGTGCAAAACGACCCTGATGTCGTCCTCTGCCCTCCCTTGGTCGCGCCACAGTACGTATAGCGCGCCACAATACTTATAGAAAGATTAGAGCTATTGCTCTTAGGGCGCCCTGGGCTCAGCCTAACCCTCCAATTACTCGTAATGCCCATTCTGCCTTTAGCCAGCCCTTCACTTGCCGCCCCCTCATCTGTCTACCCCTCATCTGTCTACCCCTCATCTGTCTACCCATCACCTGCCTAGCTTTAAAGAGTCAAACGCGCCAATGCGCTCAAGATCGCCACCAGCCGATTAGAGAACACCGTGCTAAAGCATCAATTCCTTTTTACTAAAGGATTAAAAAATTTTGGGATTGATCGGAAATTTTTCGTTGCGTGAACTAAGATTTAAGCGTAAATATCCACCTTGAAATTTAACCCCCGCGGGGTGCCCAAACCGTCAGTCCATGATGTGCGCAAGCAGCACGACCCCGCGCTTAACTGGACTGTTCAATGCTTAAAACTCTGTTCGTTATGGACAACCCGGCAACCACCACATTGGATGCCATCAGCTTCGAAACCTACCTCAACGACTACCCCAAAAAAGGCGAGCCTAAAACCCGCGTCATTAACCTGTGCGACACCCGTCGTTATTTGGGTCAGGGTTACTATTGCTCGTTACTGGCCGAAGCTCGTCGCCACCAAGCCATGCCGGACATCAGTACCATCAATGCACTGCGCGACGGTACGGCTTGTATTTGGTTGGATAACGCCTCGCTAACCAAGCTGGGCATCGCCGTGGATGACCATTCCGAACACCTAGTTTGCATGGGTGAATGCGCCGATGACGCATACGCCAAGTTGGCCACCCGTGCTTTTGCCGAATACCCATGCCCCTTGTTTAAGCTGCACTTAGTGCCCGAAAACACGGGTATTTTGTTAAAGCTAACCCTATGTGTCCTGAACGAATTGAGCGACAGCGAACATCAGTTTTGTCTCGATGTACTAGACCACTACAACAACAATGTGTGGCGCAAAAAAGGGGCTGATAAAAAGCATTACCGTTGGGATATGGCGTTACTGGTGAACCCAGAAGAAAAAGTGCCGCCCAGTGACAAGGGAGCCATCAATCGCTTTGTAAAAGCTGGCGAAAAATTAGGTATTCGCGTTCATAAAGTTAGCGCCAACGAAATTCATAACTTGAATCAGTACGATGCGTTGTTTATTCGCGAAACCACAGCTATTGACCACCATACCAGTCGCTTAGCGCAACGCGCCGAAGAACTAGGTTTGGTGGTAATGGATGATCCGAAATCCATTTTACGCTGCTGTAACAAAGTGTTTTTGCACGACGCCTTTAACTATAAAGGCGTGCCCAGTTTAAAAACACAATTTGTACGTGATGCAGAGGATGCCACCCTAACCCAAATCGAACAGGACTTTGGCTTTCCAGTGGTGTTAAAAATGCCAGAAGGTTCATTCTCGCGCGGTGTTTATAAAGCCAAAACCCGTGAAGAACTGCATACCATTTTAACGGACTTATTACAGTCAACTGCCATTGTGCTCGCGCAAGAATATATGTTCACCGACTATGATTGGCGTATTGGTGTACTGGGCGGTCGCGCGCTGTATGCGTGTCGTTACTACATGGCGCGTGGGCATTGGCAGATTTACAACCACAATTCATCCCGCGCGTTTTCAGGTGGCTTCGATACTCTGCCGACGTTCGAAGTGCCTAAACAAGTATTAAATGCCGCGTTAAAAGCCGCTGCATTAGTGGGTAATGGTTTGTACGGCATCGACATTAAAGAATTAGATGGCAAAGCCTATGTGCTAGAAGTCAATGACAACCCAAGCATTGATCATGGTGTCGAAGACGTCTATTTAGGCGAAGAGCTATACATGCAAGTCATGTCTGAATTTTTGCGCCGCCTAGAAGCGCGAGGCCGTTAACATGAATAAGCCTGCCGCTGAGTTTCGCATTCGCGAAGCTCAGCTCAGTGATGTAGCTAACTTATTGGCGATTGAGCAAACCTGTTTCAATGTTGATCGCCTTAGCAAGCGAAGTTTTCGTCACCATATTCAATCGGATTTTTCTGCTTTATTACTGGCAGAAGAACATTTACCAGAAGATCAAGCCACTAGCACACAACCCACTCTATTAGGTTATGGACTCATTTGGTTGCACAAGGGCACACGCCTGTCTCGACTTTATAGTCTTGCCGTATCACCTAACGCGCGGGGGCGAGGTATCGCGCAGGCGTTATTGGATACGTTAGAAAAACAAGCCGCCGCCCATGGCAAGCTCTTCATGCGACTTGAAGTTTCTAGCAATAACCACTCAGCCATTAGCTTATACAAGGCAAGAGGTTATCGTATTTTTGGTGAATACTGTGATTATTACCAAGACCACAGCGATGCTCTGCGCATGCAAAAGCAAATTCGCACACCATCACAAAATGGTTTTAATCGCGAAACGCCTTGGTACAAACAAAGTACCGAATTTAACTGTGGTCCTGCATCGCTGATGATGGCCATGGCCAGCTTAAAATCCGACCAACTTTGCGAGCAAAGTTTAGAGCTGGATATTTGGCGTGAGGCCACCACCATTTTTATGACAACAGGTCACGGCGGTTGCCACCCATTTGGCTTGGCGCTCGCAGCGAAACAACGGGGCTTTGATGCCAGCGTTATGGTGAATCAGGCAAATCCTTTGTTTATTGATGGCGTTCGTACTGAACACAAAAAATACATCATGACCGTGGTGCATGAACAATTTGCACAGCGCTGCCACGATCAGGGTGTTGAAGTGCATTACGAAGATCTGTCACAGAAACAAGTTGAAGAGTGGTTAAGAGCGGGCTGGGCGGTGTTGGTGTTGATCAGTACCTATCGCTTGGATGGAAAAAAAGCCCCGCACTGGGTGGTTGTCACCGGCGTTGATGATTTGTGTTTTTACTTGCACGATCCCGACTGCGACGACGATCAACTTCCCATAGACTGCCAATACATGCCGATTGCCCGCGCGGACTTTGATCGCATGACGGCCTTTGGCGCGCGTCGTTTACGCAGCGCCGTGGCCATTAGGTTTTCTTAACCAGCCCTCAACGATAACCAGAGGTACGGATAAAAGCCTGTGCCTCTGGTGATCGCAAAAAATCGAACAATAACAGCGCCGCTTTGTGCGTTTGCGCCGCTTTTAATACCACCATTTGCTGTGCGATAGACTGATAAAACTCACTGGGCACCACCCAAACAGTAAAGTCCGCTCCCTCTTGCAATTGCGACTGCGCAACAAACCCCAAATCCGCATTACCTGAATACACAAATTGAAATGCTTGCGAGACGTTCTCGCCCTGAATCCATTTTGGTCGCGTAGCCTGCGTCACACCTAAAGCCGTCAAGGTTTGCTCGGCTGCCAATCCATAAGGTGCTAACTTGGGGTTCGCTAAGGCAAGTTTATGAAAGGTATTTTGTTGCAACAGCAACGACAGATCGACATCCGCAGAGAGCTTCGCACTCAATGCTTGGCTGGCCATTAAAACCAACACACCTTGAGCATAGGTTGCGTGATGGGAAGCTAAGGCAAAACCTTCGTTTACTAAGCGGGTAGGCTTTTCGGCATCGGCCGATAAAAACAGATCAAAAGGAGCGCCATTTCTAATTTGAGCGTAAAAGCGCCCTGAACTCCCCGTAGACAGCAACACCTTATGACCTGTCTGTTCTTCGAATTGGGCGGCCAGCACCGTCATGGGCGCTAAAAAGTTAGACGCTACAGCCACACGTACTTGCTCAGCGTGTGCACTGGGCATGATCATCAAATGAACAATCACAATCGCGGCGACGAAGATTGCTTTTACTACCGATTTCAACACTCGCTTGTCTCACACCATTATCGAGGCACTTATATCCAGTGCATCAAAGCACTTAATGAAAGTGCCTCGAAGAACTATATAGCTGCAATTGTCCGGTACTCAGTGGCTCGCCGCAACCACACTTACCGATCTAAACCCCCCACAAAATTAAGCTAATAGCATCTAGCTTGACTTCATCTTTATTGGAACCATAGATTTTCAGCAAGCCATCAATGGAGGCACGCGCAGGATTGCGCTGACCAGAGAAGATTTCCTCTAGCACTTTCGTTTCACCTTCCAAGCGAATGACATGCTCGCGCTTTAATTCTTCGGTGTGAATCCCCTTAATAATGCTGTCTTCTACTTCTATGGAGAAAAGCTCATCACCATCTTCTGCCTTAATGACAATTTCTGGGCTCCACTTTTTTAGTAACACGCGCAATTGCTTTGTTTGATTAACGCGTTCAGAAAATGTCTGCAAGTGATCATTTAACACTGTCATATCTACACTCGTACTTAATTTTTATTTAGAAGATTATCAATTATTTTTTTGACTGGCTTCTTTATACCAAAAAAAATATCAGACAAACATCATATGGCGCATTACGACGAACCCAAACGAGAAAAAATCGACACTTCACCTAATACTTAGGCGAAAAACGCATATGCGTCTTTTATTTTTAATAAAAGTCATCAAGAATACTGACCCCAAACGAAAAGCAAAATTGATAAAAATAATAACTGCAAAATTTTTTCTGTAACAAAAATAAAAATTCATGCGTTCGTTACAGATGATTTTTTTCGCTACATGGTTTGGTTTCGAATCACATAAATGTTTAAGAGGGAATGGCATTTTGTCTCAGACAAAAGCCGTGAATGACAATGAATGCACAAATCAAAAACATGGATATACTGAACCCAGAACGTTCGTTCATGTTGAAGCACATCCACTTCGACAAGGTTCTAACTAAAGCCAAAGGTGTACACGTTTTCGACGAAGACGGTAACCAATACACAGATTACACAAGCCAATATGGAACGGTTTCTTTCGGCCATAACCCTGATTTTATTTGGCAAGCGCTGGAAAAAAAGAAAAACGATTGTTCACCGGCTTTATCACAACCGTTCTACAATCAAGAAAGTTTAGATCTCGCTAAACTGCTTATAGAAAACACACCGGGTAACTTACATTACGTTACTTACGTAAACAGTGGTGCCGAAGCAGTTGAAGCAGCAATTAAATTAGCGCGCTCTAAAACAACTAAAAACCGCATCATTAGTACTGCCACAGGCTTTCACGGTAAAACCTTCGCCGCACTTTCTGCAACCGGCAATCCAAAATTCAAATACAACATTCATCACGATGACGAAAACTTTTGTCACGTTGACATTAACGATGCAAGCCAGTTAGAAGCCGCATTTGCAGAAGGCGACGTTGCCGCGTTTATTATCGAACCCATTCAAGGGGAAGGTGGTTTACACACAGCATCGGATGCATTCATGAAAACCGCACGCGCATTGTGTGATGCCAATGACGCTCTGTTAATTGTGGACGAAATTCAAACAGGTTTGGGGCGTACCGGTTACTTATTTGCATCCGAGCGCTACACCGATCTCGAAATGGATATCTTATTGGTAGCTAAAGCATTAGGTGCTGGCATGGTGCCTATCGGCGCAATGCTATGTAATAAAAAATCTTGGACAGAAAGTTTTGGTCTTGCTCATAGTTCGACCTTTGCGAACAATGGTTTTACCTGTGCTGTTGGCAAGGCCGTTTTAGAGCATTTAACCCAAAATCAACGGGCGTTCGTTGCACAAGTAAACGAAAAAGGGCAGTACTTACGCGAACAGTTAACCAAATTGGTCAGCGCTTACCCTAAAGCATTTAAACAAGCACGCGGCGATGGCTTTATGTGGGGCTTGGAATTTGTATCGCAAAAAGAATCTGGCTACTTCATCGCTCATCAAAGCGGCTCTGGTTTTTTAGTCCCAATTGTTTGCGGTTACATATTGCACAAATTCAACTTGCTGACATTACCGACGTTCAGTGCCAATAACGTGTTGCGTGTTTCGCCACCATTGGTCATGGAAAAAGAAGACTTGGATAAACTGATTCAAGCGCTATCCGAAGTCGGTGAATTACTTACGCAAGGCAACTTTGCAGAATTATTTTCGTATCTGGCTGGTGAACAACAAAGCTTTACCAACGCCGATATTCCTCAAACCTATCAGCCAGCACCAATCAAACCGTCCGCAGGCAAAAAGCTTGGTAGCTTTGCGTTTTTGATTCACCCAACAGATGAAAATGCACTGGAAAATAACTACCCACCTGCGCTTTCGTTATTTGCCGAAGACAAAACACTGGCCTTTAACAAATGGGTTGGTTCGGTAGCGAAAAAGTTTTTTGACCCTGCCATTCAATATCACGTTGAACGAGTATACGACGCCAACGGAAACTGGGTCGAAGGCTGGTTGATTGGTTGTACCTTAACCCCAGCACAGATGATGCGACTTTCTAAAGACGCTAAGCAACGTTTGTTCGATGGCTATTTGAAATGCGCCCACGATATGGGCGTGGATCGTGTTGGACTTGGTGCGTTTACCTCGGTAATTTCTCGCGCAGGCCTAACCGTTATCGACAACGAATTTGATATCGACATCACCACAGGTAACAGTTTAACCGCCATTACCTCGGTCGAAGGTCTCGTTCAGGCAGACCAGCAACATAACAGCAAACTATCACATCATGCTGGTGTTATTGGAGCGGCGGGTTCTGTGGGTCGTTTATCTGCGTTACACATGGCGACGTATTACCCACGCATTACGCTGTTTGGTAATCCTAAAAATCCAAACTTCCGCGATTCATTGCTCAGTGTGGCAGGCGAAATGTACGCACTGGCTTATCAGCAACTTAAAGCTGAATCTTCACAAGAACCCCGTGGCATTGCATCGGCTTTATCACAGTTATTGAACCACAGCACAACGACTGAGCAGTTCAAACGCGAACTTGCACAGCACATAGCCAATGACGAATTTGAAGCCATTACTGAGCTTGTTGAACAACGTTGCACAGCTTTGCAAACACCCATCATCACGTTAACAAACGACGCGGTGCACGACTTAAAACCCGTGCAAGCTGTGTTGTCTGCAACCAGTGAAGCGCAATCCTTCATTGAACCTGAGTGGCTCGCTCAAGGGGCTGTGGTTTGCGACTCTGCCCGTCCGTCAGATATGAAATCAGAAGTGTTTGAAAAACGCCCTGATGTCTTTGTGTTTGAAGGTGCGATCTTAACCATGCCAGACCCTGAGCTGCGCTTTGGTCCTTACAATATTTTGGGCTTCCCAACGGGTTTAAACCTGGCCTGTTTGTCAGAAACCATGAGCTTAGCCATGGCACAGCGCAGCGGCCACTTTAGCATCGGTAAATCGCCTTCGTATCGCGAAGCGCTTGCAATTTACCGCGATGCCGTCGCACAAGGGTTTGGCATTAGCTTGTATCAACCAGATGCACAGGCTGCCCAATTAGAGGCCAGCGCGCATTCTAGTGAGGTTACTCTGCCGCTGGGTTCTACTCACACGAACGAAGGCACTGCTGAGCACTCAACAAAGCACTACGCCCTTTCATAACAATAAAAACACCCACCCCATGGCTGATTATGCGACGTCTTTGTTAAAGCGCACCGCCACAGCCAACGGGGGACAATACGGGTATTGAGGAACAGAGTGAAACATCGGGGGATGTGAAACATGGAACAAACACCGGATGAACGTAACGAAAACTTGTTGCGTATCGCCTACCGCAAGCAACTTGTTGTAGACGAACAGGACGAAGCCGAACTTCGCGAATTAATGAAGCCCAACGTCGCGCGCTTTAACCTAAACCTCATTATGCATGTGTCCGTTTGGCTTGTGGCTGCTGCAGGCATCTGGGTGCTGGACCACTGGCTCTGGCTAACCCTATGTGTCGTTATATTAGCTAATCAGTTGCATGGCTTTACCGTATTGCAACACGAGTGCGGCCACAGAAACGCGTATAAAAATGACGGTTGGAACCGACTGGTTGGCTGCGCGCTAGCGTGGTTTATCTTTATGCCTTACACCACGTTTAAAGAATGCCATCGCCGCCACCACAGATACTTGGGTGACCCAGAACACGACCCAGACGAATGGAACTACACTGGCGGCCGCGCTCGTTGGATTCCAGTCCGTATCGCGACCTTTGTTCCACGTTTTATTTTTATGTCGCTCACACGCTATACCACAGACGTTCGCAACAAAGTCATCACCGAACTGGTATTCAACTTAGTGACATGGACCATGCTTATCATCGGCAGCTGGCAACTGGAATTATTTAACGAATTTCTATTGATATTTGCCCTACCGCTATTCCTGCTAGCGGCCATTATTAATCCGTTATCCCGTGGCTACGAGCACTGGCCCCTAGCACGCATTGCTGAAGATGACCGCGACAGTCGCTTGGACATAGCCAAAACCACTATTAGCGTAACCCACCCATTTGTTTCTTGGATTTGGGCCAATATCAATTACCACGTTGAACATCACGTCTACCCCGGTGTGCCATTTTATAACTTACCGCGAGTGGCGGAGCTGATGAAGAAACGCCAATACCTGCGCCATCGTCATTTACTCCAAGATGTGTTTGCGCCTGCGCAATCGCATTCTGTGGAAAGCGGCGATAGCACAAACGATAAAAACAGTGCGTCCGATGTTTTACCGGAGGTTAACAATGCAAAAAGTATCTGAGTTTTTACAGTACGTATCGGCGAGCCTAGGTATGGCCCTCGCCATTAGCTGTTACGCCATCATCGGTAGTTTATTTCAATTTGAAAGTGGACTGTGGTTAGTAGGTGGCATTGCTTTAGCGTGCCTATGCTGTTTGATTGTGGCGGGCGCAACCGCTGAGCTGGCCATGCGCTTTCCCTCGGCACCGGGCCTACGAACCTACTTTAAGCAAGCGTTTGGCAATGAACATTCTCTGTTTTTAATTTTAATTTATATGAGCATTGTCGTGTTCATCGCCAGCGTAGAGAGCTACGCCTTTGGTGAAATTCTACAAGTGCTTGATATTGATCTACCACGAGTACTAACTGGTGTATTACTCATCAGTTTAATAGCGGCTGTTAATTTAATGGGCTTTGAAATGACGTTAAAAGTACAACTGTGGTCAGTTATTTTACTGGTACTTTCAATGGTGGGTATCTCTGTTTACGGCATTGTTGTGGACCCACTACCAAATACTGAGGTTGCTAATTCGGTTGCAAGTGCGAGTACAGGATTAGAGGCAAACGACACAGTATCAAGCTCTGGTGGAACATTAGTCGCCATGGCAACGATCATCGCTACCTCTCTATTTTTATTTGTAGGCTTCGAATGGGTAACCCCCATGGGTAAAAGCGCGCAAGCTTATCAACGCATGATTCCATTTTCGATGATCGTAGGCATTGCCGTATTGGGTCTGCTTTACGGTTTATTCGCCTACGCCAGTGGCAATCAGCTCAGCGGTGGCTTATTAGAAGGTGCAGTGGCACCTCAACTATTACTCGGTGAAACGCTATTTGGAATCAAGGGCACTTACGTCTTAGCCGCTATTTCTTTCTTAGCCATGTTCACGTCATTTAATGTGGGCATGTTAGGCGCATCACGATTGGTATACGGCATTGCCCGCGAAGGCGAACTACCTACTTGGTTTACTCGGATTTCGTTTAAAACGTTAGCCCCTTATGGCGCCATTTTGTTTTTATCTGCGCTATGCATGATTAGCACAGTGCTAACTAATTTATACGCAGTGCACTATGACTTAGCCAATGCTGCGGTCATCATTACTTGCTTGATCTACACCGCCATTATCTTTGCTGCGCTTAAATTGCGCCGCCAACAAGGCCCACTGTCTACACGCTTCGCGCTGCACGGTGGTTTACTCATTCCGATGGCATTGGTGTTTTTAGTTTTGGGAGTCGTGCTGCTGATCGAAAACATCACTACACCCATGCCGTTTATTTTACTGGGCGCGGTTGCGCTGAGTGGCGTTTACGCGTATCGCAACCGACTTAAATCACAGACAGACGGCTCAACCGAGACCGCTTAAACAACGACAACTAATTCGTATTAATTCACACAATTTAAAAACTGAGGACATATCATGGACGTAGAAGCCGTAAAACAAGACCAAGAAAACGATTCACAATCACAGTACTCTTTAGACGCTGGGTTCGAAAAAATGAATCGCGATATGCCTGCTTTTACACCACAAGACTGGGATAAAGGCACATTTAATATTCAACACTGGCTAGAAAGAACACCACAGAAGCGTCTGATGGATACTGATTTTGGCCGTAAGAAAGACATTCTCGGTCCATCCGAAGCCGTATTAACAGACCCACTGTTAAACAGTGTATACAAAATGGACATTGCAACCTTCCTAACGGCAGAACGCATTTCCATGATCAACATGTCAAAAATGATCAGCTTCGCCCCAGATGAAAATAGCCAAGTCTTTTTGGCGACTCAGTCACTGGATGAAGCCCGTCACTACGAAGTATTTTGCCGTCGCTTAGCCGATGTCGGTATGACGCCAGAACAGCGTCAAGACCTAGTAAAAGAAATGACACTGCCAAAAATGAAGCAGTTTTATGACTTGATCGACGAGCAAGTCGATAAAAAACAATTTGTACCAGCGCTGCTTGCACACAACATCGTATTAGAAGGCATGGTTTACCCGCTGTACCGATACGAAATTAAATACTGGTCTAAATTGGACCCTGCCCTTAGCTCCATTGTACGTAACGTATTCGCCGACGAAGTTCAGCACGTAAGCTTTGGTGAAGCCTTCATCGAACGCGAAGCCCGTTCTGGTGCGCCTATGCGCAACCAAATCATTAAGCTGGCAGGGGAATTCCACCAGCTAATGAATGAGGTATTCGACGAAGTAATCGACCACGTAATCGGCCTATATCAAGCATCCGCAGATATGCACATTGATATCATGGGTGACGTGGAAATTTTCCCGGGTCACAAAATGGGCAGCCTGACCGAAGAAGATCAAACCCGTCTGCTGCAACAAGAGATTCAGCAAGAATATCAAAACCGTTTACAAGCTATTGGACTTGCGTAAGTTATGACTGCTACTGCCTCTATGCCTGAAAGCGTTGCTAAACGCGCTGCTGAAAAACGTCCCATGGAAAAGGTACCCACCTGGGTCCATTGGTTATTTATGCCGTTATTTGCGGTCATCCATATTTTTAATACATTGGCGATTGGTATTATTTTATCAATCTCAACGCTGCTGTTTGCGGCGCAAACCGTATTGTATTGGATACCCGGTGTAAAAAATTTCAGTCAAGCATGCTCAGACGTTTATCACGATGGCGTACAGGCAATAGCAGACTTAGTATTAAAAGATCCAAGAGACGAGCCCATACTCGCCGCAGTCATTGGTTTGACCTTTACTGCGGTGCCTGTCTTCATCGCACAGCTATGGTTAGTCGAAATTAACTGGTATTTAGTCGTTGCGTTTTACGCTTTAATTTACGGACCAAATATTCGCAGTTTTGTTCGCTCTTTTAGCGCAATGCATCAAGATGGCCATTTAAAAGGTGGCGTATTCAAAGGCGGTAGCTGGTTAGAAAAATGGACCGGTAATTCGTTTGTGTATATGTATCTCGCAATTTTTCGCGGCATCATTCCCCACGCGGTTGCCCATGGTCAGCAACACCACCGCGAGAATACAGGCCTACAGGACGTGTACTCCACTTCTGACTACGACCATACCAGCATGGTAGATTTCACCCGCTACATGATAAAAGAAGTCATGTATCAACAGTTTATGATCACACCCTTCATTTACTTCCGCACCATCAACTTTAAAGAGCAGATGCGCTCTATGTTGGCAGGCAATCTAATTTATTGGTCATTGTTTGCGGCATTAGCCCTTTACAGCTGGGAAATCGCCGTGCTGTATATGCTAGTGCCTTGGTTCGCCAGCAACTTTTTGATGGGCGTGATTCATTGGTCGCAACATACATTTTATGGCGGCCAACAAGAGGATAAAAACTACCTATATAACACCACGACAATTTTAGAAACGCCCGAGAACTTTTTAAATGAGGGCTACCATGTTTGTCACCATCATTGGAAATGTCGCCATTGGAGCGAAGCCCCCGCGCTTTATGACGAAATACAAGATGAAATGCGCGCCAATCAAAGCGTAGTGTTTAAAGACTTAAGCACCATGGACCTATTTCTGATGCTGATGTTAAAACGCTTTGATGCCATGGCGAAAAAACTAGAGTGGTGGGATGACATAAGCCACGAAGAAAAAGTGGCTCTGTTAAAAATGCGTACTAAACCAGTGACATTCGCTAATCCGGCTAAGCCAGTCGCTGCGGACGAAGAGCTCGTAGACCCCGTCTCTGGTAATAAAATTGGCGGCGACAACAAAAGCACCTACAAGCATGCCGGTACGGCTCAATTGAAAAAAACAGCGTAACATCATGTCAGATTTTAAAACACTCAGAGTTCGCAAAGTCGAACACCATGAAGATGACGCCATCACCGTGCATTTTAAGCCCCCCTTGTTTAACAAGGTGCACTACGATGCAGGTCAATTTCTAACGTTTAAGCTGCAAATTCATGGCAAACAGGTTTTTCGCAGCTACTCTCTGTGCAGCGCACCTAAAATCGACAAGCACTTATCTGTCACCATAAAGCGGGTTAAAGACGGCTATATCTCGAACTACTTAAATAATTACCTAAAAGTCGGTGATGCAGTACCCGCAAGCATTTCACACAGTCCGTTCCGCTACGTACCAAAAACTTCATCGGTTAAAAAGCTGGTATTGATCGCAGCGGGCAGCGGTATTACACCCATGCTTTCTATTGTCAAAACTGCCTTGTATCTAGACGATGAAGTCCAAGTGCACTTGTTTTTTGGCAACCGACATCAAGCCAGTATCTTACACAAAGCAGAACTCGACGCACTTGCGACCCAATTTCCACAGCGCTTTAAGTTGGTTCACGTGCTTTCTCAAGCAGACGACACATGGCAAGGACACAAGGGCCGTCTTGATGAGAAAAAACTCGGTCAACTACTAACAGAGTCTGAGCTTGACCACGACTTAGACCAAACAGCCTTCTACCTGTGCGGACCTACCGGCATGATGGAATCTTGCCTAGCCGAAATTAAAAAACGTCAGGTTACAGAAGACAAAATTTATATCGAAAGCTTTACTGGCTTGCTAAACAAAGACAGCTCAAGCAAACCCGAATTAGGCGACCATGTGGTAGAGCTAACACTAAAAGGCGAAACCCATGCTGTGCCTGTCGCAAACGGTCAATCTGTATTGGATGCTGCCTTAGCCATGGGCTTAGACGTTACGTATTCTTGTCGCAGTGGTTTTTGCAGCGCTTGCCAATGCAAACAAGTTCAAGGTCAATTAACCCTGCTTGATGATCAGTGCTTAACAAAGAAGGAACAACAGCAAGGTAAAACCCTGCTGTGTGTGGGTTATGCAGGCAGTGATGATATTCACTTAGCCATGGATTAAACGCCGCAGACTAGCACGCTTGCTGCAACGGAGAATCTTGAATGCGCGCCGGCATGTGCTGGCGAATACCTTGTGCAACCTGCTCTAGTTGAGCCTGTTTAGTTCTAAAACCAAATAAGCCACTAAAGTGCATAAAAATTTTGTAGGCAAAATTTAAGTTATCTTTTTGCTTGCGGGGAATCAGGTGTATATGAACGTGCTGAATATGTTGATTGGTGTCTTTGCCATCATTAATTAAGAAGTGCGTACCATTTACACCAAGTCCCGCTTTGCGTTGAGCTGCAATAATCTCGTTGCTGACTAAATATAAGTGCATTTGTATTGATTTATCTTGTTCGTCTAACTTTTCACTATGTGCTTTCGGTATTAGCAAGACGTGACCTTCGCTAATAGGGAAGATGTCCATAAACGCCATGCAGTGTTCGTCTTCATACACTTTTACGGCGGCTTCCTTTCCCTCAATGATGCTGCAAAATAAACAGGGTTTCATGGCGTTCTTGATTCCTTTTATTGTTATTTTTCGCCTATAAGAATAAGCGTTGAAAAGCAGAAAGCTGATCTTGCCATGACTTATATCAAGAATAAAGCAATCTGCTATTTGAATAATAACCTGTTCAAATTACCGGGTGGTGAAACCATGAAATGCCCCAATAACACGCACAGATCCACTATTTTTGCAGCGCTTTTTATTATGTTGATGTCCACATCCGCATCAGCTGATGAAAGTCTAAAATCGTTTTCCCCTGAATTACCAGAAGGCTTTATGGCGTCTTTGGCGCAAGCGGATATCAACGAAGGAAAAGCATTGTTTGAACGTAAGTGCAGCACTTGTCACGACATCAATGCAAAGGGTAAGCACAATACAGGACCGAATTTATGGAATGTAATAGGCCGTAAGGCCGGAACGGCAAAAGGCTTTGACTATTCAGAGTCCATGGCAACATCTGGCCATGTCTGGACACTCGCAAATCTTAACTATTTTTTACAAAACACTAAGCGCGCGGTGCCCGATCTGAAAATGAGCTTTAGAAGCTTAAGAGACGAAGAAGACCGCATAAACCTATTGCATTTTATTCAGCAGGCTCATGACTAAGCGCCCACGTACTTTGCACGAAACCAAATTCGTAGGATCGACTATCAATGAGCTGCCAACGACTCAGCTCAGGGCTTGGGTTCTGGCCCGCACCTGTGTTTGGGTCCTTGTTTGAGTGCTTGTTTGGCTCCGACAAGAACAAGGGCTTGCCGGAGCCCAACATGACAGGCACCTGAGTGATGCACATATCCGTCACAAGTCCAGCTCGCAAAAAACGGCGGATAGTTTCGCCGCCATCTAAATACACACGTTTTACGCCTTGAGCTTTTAATCGCTTAGCAATCACAGACGGCGCTTCGTTAGAAAGCGAAACCTTACCGTATAAGTTTTCCGCTATGGTTAAATTCTGCGAGGATAAAACAATCACATGTTTTTCGTAGGGCCAGTCGACACCAAATGACAAAACTTTTTCGTAGGTTTTGCGCCCCATAACCAATACATCGACGCTTGCCATAAATGCACTGTAGCCCATGTCCTCCCCTTTGGGGACGTTTGCACTGGCTTCGTCTAACCAAGTTAGATCGTCGTCCAACCTAGCAATAAAGCCATCTAAACTGGTGGCGATGTAAACCGAGATTTGCATGATTGTTCACTCAAAACGCTATGGTGAACAATAGTTTAGGCGTTAGCTCGGGCAGACCCAAGGGCTATTCACTTTTAAAAGCAGCTATTCACCACTGAACACCGCCTCACGACGTTGTAAAAAAGACATTACCCCTTCTTGCATATCTTTGCTTTTCATAATGGGTTGTAAGTCTCGGTATAAACGGGCCTTGGCGTCCGCCTCGGTTTGCATACGTACGTACTTAGATGACATCAAGCTGCCCTGCACGCCTAAGGGCGCTGCTTTGGCGACCTTCTCTGCCATAGCCAGTGCGGCATGCATAACATCGTCAGCCTTAACGACCTGTTGCACCATGCCCCAGTCTAACGCTTGCTGCGCTGTCCATTCGTCGCCTGTCAGCAAATAACGCTGTGCGTTAGCCCAGCCCATTTCTTGCGGTAAACGCAAGGTCGCACCACCACACGCATGAAAACCACGTTGTACTTCGAGTTGTGCAAAGCGGGTGTTATCAGCCGCGATTCGAATATCGCTATTTAACATGAGTTCAACACCTGCTGTGTAGCAAAACCCTTTCACCGCCATAATGACTGGTTTACATAAAATATCGCCGGATAAACCATAAGGGTCCAGTTCGTCATCGGCTAAGGCTGGCAACTGGCCTTCACTAAAAACCGACGTCCAATCATCCAATTGCAAACCAGCAGTGAAGTGATCGCCTTCGCCGTACACAACCGCCACACGCAAATCGCGATCATGTTGTAGCTTATAGTAGGCCTTCGCTAATTGGTGATACATATCCACCGTCAGTGCATTGTATTTTTGCGGGCGATTCCAACCAATTAATAAAATATGGCCGTGTTTTTCAACAATGACATCCATCATACTTCTCTTTGTTATTAGACTTATAGGTGCTAGCCATGCTAGCGAACAACAACGTAGCTCGCTTAAAACCAATCTTCCTGCATAGATATGCATGTACTATCCATAGACAATAACACCGCAGCGTCGCGCTCAACTAAGGGCAATTCCCACACATAAAAGTATTGGGCCGCTTGGATTTTGCCCGCGTAAAACGCGCGTTCTTGCGGTGTTTTTACTTGGGACATTTTTTCTTGCGCCACATTCGCTTGTTTTAGCCACAACCAAGCCACAACGGTATGCCCCATCATGGATAAATACGCATGGCTGTTTGCTAACGCATTATCTGGGTCTTTTTGAATATGCTTCGCAATGACAGTGGTGACTTGTGCAATTTTGCCGAGCGTTTGTTTAAGTTGTTCACCCCACAATGCAAATTGCTCGTGACTGCTGGCAATGGTGTCCATTATGGTTTTGTGTAATAGCTGCAAACCTTGGCCTTGTTGCTGCCACACTTTTCGCCCGAGCAAATCCAGCGATTGGATGCCATTGGTGCCTTCGTGGATCGGGTTTAGGCGATTGTCGCGCCAACATAATTCAGCGTCGTATTCACGGGTGTAGCCCGCGCCGCCATGCACCTGAATCGCAAGATCATTTGCTTTTGGTCCAAACTCCGACGGCCAGGCTTTTAAGATGGGTGTGAGCAAATCTAAAATCAGTTGCGCTTGTTCTTTTTCACTGCCACTGGCGGTGTGTGCGTCGTCAATTAAACGTGCGCCATAAAAACACAAAGACAGCGCACCTTCGGCGTAAGCTTTTTGTGCAAGCAACATACGCTTAACGTCAGCATGGTTTATGATTGCCACGGGATCTGTAGACGGGTCCGACGCAGAAGGTAAGCGACCCTGTGGGCGGTCTTTCGCATAATCCAGTGCCAACTGATAGCCGCGATAACCAATTGCAGCGCCGCCCATACCCACACCTAAACGCGCTTCATTCATCATTTGAAACATGTAACTTAGACCGCGATGAGGTTCACCAATTAAATAACCGACACACTGGTTGTTTTCGCCAAAATTTAGCGCTGTGGATGTGGTGCCGCGATAGCCCAACTTGTGAAACAAACCCGCAAGAGCCACGTCATTTCGCTGCGCAGGTTCGCCGTTTTCATCTAACAAAAACTTAGGCACCAAAAAAAGTGAAATCCCTTTCACGCCAACAGGAGCCCCTTCGATTTTCGCTAACACCAAATGCACGATGTTGTCGCTGAGTTCGTGATCGCCACCTGAAATAAACACTTTATTGCCTTGGATGCGATAGGTGCCGTCGTCGGCCAAAACGGCCTTAGTGCGGATGTCTGCCAACGACGAGCCTGCATGGGGTTCGGTCAACGCCATGGTGCCCGTGAAGCGACCGGCTAACATTTTCGGTAAAAACTGCTCGCGTAAAGCGTCACTGGCAAAGTTTTTCACCACACCTGCCGCTGCCATGGTTAAAAACGGATAGGCCGCCGTGCTCGGATTTGCCGCGGTAAACAAGCTCATACAGGCTGACATGACGGACTCAGGTAACTGCATGCCACTTAATTCGTAATCTTCGCGCCCAGCGATAAACCCCGCCTTAGCCACAGCATCAAACGCCACCTTGACCTCTGGACGCATAGACACGGTTTTGCCATCAAAGGTAGGCTCTTGCTCGTCCGCCTTTCGGTTATGGGGTGCAAACAATTCTTTTGCGATTTGCTCGGCCGTATCCAGCGCCGACTCAAAGGTCTCGCGACTATGATCCGCATACTCACTGCGCTCACAAAGGGATTCGACGTTCTGCATGTCATACAGTTGAAACGCTAACTCGCGTCGATCAATCAAGGTATCTGTCATGGGGAACCGCCCGGTCAAAGCCAAATTAGGAACAATGGAAAGGATTATTCCACTAGCATGACAAAGCTAAGGCTTGAGTTAGATTGGCAGTTATGACATAACACGGTTTATTCGTGTCAAGACAGATAATCTTGGGTGACACATGTTCGAGCCTTGAGCCCGTAGGAGCTAGCCATGCTAGCGAATGGAAAGATAGGCCCAGTTTCAAGCCTTGAGCCCGTAGGAGCTAGCCATGCTAGCGATAAACAAGGCAAGTTAATGGCGAGCGCTCTTTACTTTCATGTGGTTAAAGCGTAATCGAGGCAGCTAAGACAAGGCGAAGGCTTTTCAAAAAAGCGGAGTCTACAGGTAGTAAATATTCGCTCTGCTCACCCTACGGGCCGAACTAAAGTTCGTTCTGGCTGCGCCAGTGAGCATTTTTTGAAAAGCCTTCAACGCAATACAAGCAACGCAGATAGCTTTAACTCGTTAGCTACAAAGTTTTTGTAGCGTCACCGAAGAAGCTAGAACAAGGCAAGTTAATGGCGAGCGCGCGGATTTTATCGGGTTAGAAATGACAAGTGCTCGCTATTAAATCAACGCAATACAAGCAACGCAGATAGCTTTAACTCGGTGGCTACAAAGTTTTTGTAGCGTCACCGAAGAAGCTAGAACAAGGCAAGTTAATGGCGAGCGCGCGGATTTTATCGGGTTATAAATGACAAGTGCTCGCCATTAAATTAACGCAGTTATAGCAATGCAGGTAGCTACAAATGAAGACCGTGACAATTCTGGCTTATAAGGATGCCCTCGCCACCTCCATCACAGGCACGGCCGATCTATTCGCCATGGCCGGCGTCATTTGGCAGCGTATTCACGGCGAACCGCAAACCCCTATGTTTAAGGTTCAAATCGCTAGTTTAGATGGTAACCCCGTTCAATGCGCCAACGGGATTACACTAAACGCTCATTGCTCGTTAGAAGACGTAAAACACAGTGACCTGTTGTTTATCCCTACTATGGTCGGCCGCATCGACACAACCCTCAACGAAAACAAAACCTTATTCCCGATTATTCAGCGTCTTTTACAACAAGGGTGTGACATTGCCAGCAACGATACCGGCGCGTTTCTATTAGCAGAAGCAGGCATATTAAACGGAAAAAAAGCCACCACCCACTGGGGCTTTACCGAGCTATTTCACCAACGTTATCCCAACGTCTTGTTAGAACCGGCACAGCTCATTACCGCCGACGGTAATATCTTTTGTTCAGGCGGCGGCATGGCTTGGTTAGATTTAGGCATCTTCTTAATGGAACGCTATTACGGTCACGACGTCGCCAAACAAACCGCAAAAGCCTTTGTGATTGATGTGGGCCGTCATGAACAAAGCGTGTATAGCGAAATTCCCGGAAAGAAATATCACCAAGATACCGACATTCTAAAAATCCAAGAATGGCTTGAACAGCATTATGCCGAACGCATTAATTTAGATGGGTTAGCAGAAAAATTTGCACTATCGACACGTACATTTAAACGCCGCTTTAAACTCGCCACGCAAGATACGCCGCTACAATATTTACAGCGTATACGTATCGACGCTGCGAAAAAGCACTTAGAAAATAGCCGCAAACCCATAGATACTATTGCCAGCTTAGTGGGCTATATGGATCAAAGCGCGTTCGCAAAATTGTTTAAGCGGGAAACGGGACTTACGCCCGGCGAATACCGGGCGAGGTTTAGGAAGTAATTAGTGTCCAGT
>JBFHVZ010000033.1:0-22931 GCA_041589295.1 Pseudomonadales bacterium | reverse complement strand
CGAGAAGCACCCGGCACCATTTCAATGGCCCCTTTACGCGCTAGCGCTTTTAAATGTTCCTCTGCAGCGTTAGCACTGCGAAAGCCTAGTTCTTTTGCAATTTCGGCGCGAGTAGGCGGCATGCCGGTATCGTCGATGACCTGTTTGATCAGATCTAACACTTGCTGTTGACGTGCGGTGAGTTTGATCATGGCGCTCTATCTGTTTTTTTATACATTATTGGGATTATATACAGTAAAAGTTGAGTGTAAACCTTATAACTAAACATTATGAAATCCACTGTGAGCAACAATCGGACTGATTTGGCCATTATTAATCGAATCATGGTGACTCAGATTGACGCATTAATTTGATTGCTCTACATTTGACGCCGCGTCAAAAAATGACGCAGTGTCAGAAAAGGTGCTAAGTCGGTTTGAGTAATCTTGGTTTAAATAGAGCGCAGGACAGAAAGCAAAAGGAGCGTTTAGAGCGCGATGAGCTGATTCTTAATTGCGCTCAGACGCTTTTACAGCGAGATGGTTTGCATAAGCTGACGATGCAAGCGGTCGCGGCTATGACGGAGTACTCCAAGGGTACCATATATCAGCATTATCACTGTAAAGAGGATTTGTTAGGCGCTTTGGTTGCGCGCTGTGGTGATAAATTAGTCGGTCTATTACAAAAAGCAGCAACGTACGACGGCAGTGTTAGAGCAAAGGTGGCGTTAATGAGTGCCGCCTTTTTTTATAACGGACGAATGCAAAGAGAAGTCTCCAGTCTTGTGGCGATGGTGAAATCCGAAGATTTTTTGCAAAAGGTTCAGGCCGACCAGCAAACCCGTTTAAAAAATATTGATAATGAAATATTTCGTTTGGCTTGCACCACGTTTTATGGCGCGCAGGGCAGTAAAGGTAAGCTGACGACTCAAGAAATCATGGATGCAGCATTTGGTTGGTGGTCTATGAGCTGGGGAATTAATGATGTTATGAATCAAAACTGGGACATTAAACGGCTAGGTTTTTCAGACCCAATGTCATTTTATTTTCGCAGTTTAACGATATTTTTAGATGGCCTAGGCCTAGAGCCTGACTCGCAGCTCACTAGTTGGAACGATGTAGACGCTATTGCGCAAATGTTGTTTAGTCATGAGTTAGCGCAATGCTCAGATACACCGAATTGAAAGCTGATATGGCTGGCTCGATGAGCGCTTTTGTAAAGCACTCGCCAGATAATAATCCGCGGCTTAATCATTAGTGCTATTGGTAGTTTTAGAATAAAAATAAGGAAGTACCATGATAGAAAAAATGACTTGGTTTTATGTTCGCCACCCTTGGCTGTTGCTATTACTCACGTTGTTAGTGGTGGTTGCATCAGGCTATGGCGCCAAAAACATCAAACTGAATGCTGACTACCGTGCGTTTTTCAGTCATGACAACCCCCACCTTCAAGCCTTCGAAGAGCTGCAAAACGAATATAACAAGGTCGATAATATCCTCATTGCAGTCGTACCAAGCAGTGGTGACGTTTTTAATACTCGGGTGTTGACCCTAGTTGAAAACCTGACAGAAGATGCTTGGCAAGTGCCATACAGCCGTCGCGTTGATTCCGTAAGTAACTACCAGTTTACCTATTCAGAAGAAGACGACTTAATCGTCGAGAGTTTAGTGGAAGGCGCAGCTGCACTTACAGACGAAGATATTAAAAAGATCAAACAGGTCGCCTTGACCGAACCCGTGCTTGTAGGTAATGCCGTGGCTACCGATGGCAAAGCAACCGGTGTAAATATCACCGTTAATTTACCCGGTGTTGATCATGCTGCTGAGGTGCCAGAAGTGGTGGGCTACGTTCGCAACATGGTTGCTAAATACGAAGCCGAATACCCTGATGTTTCGTTTCATTTGTCCGGCGTCACCATGACGAATAACGCGTTTCCAGAAGCATCACAGCGGGACATGAAAGAGCTGTACCCCGTCATGATTGCGCTAATTTTAGTGTTGCTGTTTATCACGCTTAAAGGCATGTGGGGGACGTTGGCCACTTTTAGTGTAGTGGTGTTCTCCAGTGCTATTGCCATGGGTCTATTTGGTTGGCCCGGACCCGAAGTAACTCCAACGACATTGTCTGCGCCCGTTATGATCATGACGTTGGCTATAGCCGATTGTATTCACATATTAATGAGTTACTACCATGGTTTGGCCAAAGGTGAATCCAAACAAGCTGCGATGGTTGAAAGTATTCGCATTAACTTTCAGCCGGTTATGCTGACGAGCTTAACCACGGCCATCGGATTTTTGACCTTGAATTTTTCCGATGCACCGCCGTTTCACGACCTCGGGAATATCGTTTGTATCGGTGTGATCGCTGCGTTCTTACTTGCGATTATCTACCTGCCAGCGGTCATGATGCTGTTACCTGGCAAAAAAGTGTCGGAGTCATTTGCTGAAAACAAAATGATGAACCTGCTGTCGTCGTTTGTTATTCGTAAGCGTGTGCGTTTACTCAATGTCATGGCGGTATTAATTATCGGATTGACCATACTGGTGCCATTAAACGAGCTTGATGACAATACTATTGAATATTTCGACTGGAGTATTAAATTCCGCGCGGATAGTGAGCGTATTAACGATGTACTAACTGGGGTGCAAAGCGTTAATTATTCGCTCAAGGCGAATGGCGAAATGAATGTTGCTGACCCTGAGTATCTGCGGGTTTTGGATGAATTTACCCAGTGGTTGCGTCAGCAGGAGCACGTAAGGCATGTAAACAGTTTTAGCGATGTGATCAAACGGTTAAATCGCAACATGAATGGCGATGACCCAGCTTTTTACACTTTACCAGATAACCGAGAACTGATTGCTCAATACATTTTATTGTATGAAATGAGCTTGCCCTATGGGTTGGATATAACTAATCAGGTCAATAGTGATAAGTCAGCGTCACGTGTAATGGTGCAGATCAACAAGGTGACCGCGCAAGAGTTGATTCGTTTTGACCAGCAAGCTGTGCAATGGTTAAAGGATAATGCGCCAGAATATATGGTCACAGAGGGTGCGAGTACCCCTATTATGTTTGCGCACATCACTGAGCGTAATATCAAAAGCATGATTGGTGGAGTAATCGGTGCATTGTTTTTAATTTCGTTAATTATCTTAGTATCAATTCGCTCAGTAAAACTTGGACTGGTCAGTTTGATTCCTAATCTCGTTCCTACCGCGATGGGTTTCGGATTGTGGGCAATATTTGATGGTCAAGTTGGTTTAGGGTTGTCAGTTGTGATGGGAGTCACGCTGGGAATCGTGGTTGATGACACGGTTCATTTCATGACGAAGTACGTTCGTGCGAAACGAGAATTAAATTTAAACAGTGAACAAGCTGTAAACTATGCATTTCATACAGTAGGGGTCGCATTAACCGCAACAACCATAGTATTGTGTGCGGGCTTTTTGGTGTTGACCTTGTCACCCTTTGCTATCAATGCCCAGATGGGCTTGATGAGTGCCATTACTATTGCACTGGCACTGATCGTGGACTTTTTATTTTTACCGCCTCTTCTATTAAAGCTGGAGAAAAAGGATGCTTAAAAAAATAACAATTGGCTTGGCGGCCACAGCACTGACATTGACCGTGGCGAGCGGAGCTGTTTTTGCTCAAACCCCAGAGGAAAAAGGCCTTGAGATCGCTAAAGAAGGCGATAAGCGAGGCGAGGGTTGGGTAGACTCGTTCGTTAACCTGAAAATGGTGTTAGTTGATAAATCAGGCAATGAAAGCGTTCGTGACATGCGCGTAAAGTCTCTTGAAGGTGAGGGTGGTGAAGGTGATAAATCACTTATGATTTTTGATACCCCGAAAGACCAAGAGGGGGTTGCCATGTTGACCTACACCCATAAGAAAGAACCAGATGATCAATGGTTGTATTTACCTGCGCTTAAGCGTGTAAAGAAAATCTCCTCTCGTAATAAGTCAGGTCCATTTGTTGGTAGTGAATTCGCGTTTGAAGATATTAGCAGTCAAGAAGTAGAAAAATATAAGTACAAGTATTTGCGCGACGAAACCCTAGACGGTATGGATTGCTTTGTAACAGAACGCTACCCAGAAGATAAGTACTCCGGCTATACCCGCCAAGTTGCTTGGGTTGATAAAAAAGAGTATCGCATTTTAAAAGTAGAATACTACGACCGTAAAAATGCACTGTTGAAGACGCTGCGCAATACGGGTTGGAATCTTTATCTAGAAAAATTCTGGCAACCAGACCTAAGTGTTATGGAAAACCATCAAACTGGAAAGGCCACTCGACTGGTTTACGAAAACTATCAGTTCAAAGTAGGGCTTGATGATAAAGACTTCACTAAAAACAGTCTGAAGCGAGCTAAGTAACATGCAATACCTTAGCAAGCAAACAAGCAAGTCATGGATGGGTTTGTCTGCCTTGGGTCTGACCGGTGTGTTGGTAGGTGTTACGGCACCTGCCTATGCCGACAGCAAAACAGCCTGGGAACTTGGCTATGAATCCTCCGTATTTTTTGAAGATGGTGAGCGAGCTGCTGGTAGTGACGCAGACCCGCTAAGACAGCGTACAAACAATTCGGTAAGTGTGGAGTTTGAATACTTCACTCGCTGGGCCGACGGCTCACAGTCCTTCACGTTTATTCCGTTTTATCGCTATGACGAAACAGACAGTGAGCGTACACATTTTGATGTGCGCGAAATGGTATGGCATCAAGTGGCGGATGAATACGAGTTAAAAGCGGGTGTTGGCAAAGTATTTTGGGGGGTCACTGAATCCGCCCATCTGGTAGATATTGTTAACCAAACGGATGGTGTAGAAGCCATAGATGGTGAAGACAAACTTGGTCAGCCCATGATTCAACTGATGTTGGAAGAAGAGTGGGGGAATCTCGATTTATTTTTGTTGCCTTATCATCGTGAGCGCACCTTCGCCGGTGAAAACGCACGTTTAAGTACTGGGCTAAAACTGGCGGATGCGGTTTACGAATCGGATGATGAAGAATCGAATGTAGATTTTGCTGCGCGCTGGACATCTTACCTAGGTGAGTTGGAATATGGCTTGTCTTACTTTCACGGCACTAGTCGTGAGCCAACCTTGGGTATTAAAGTCAACAGTGATGGCAGCGCAGAGCTTCTACCTTACTACCCTTTAATACAACAGTTCGGTCTTGAGTTGCAGTATCTGTACGAAGATTGGGCGTTCAAAATGGAAAGCATCTATCGCCAAGGCACACCGCGTAACGATGTTGCATTTGGTGATTTAAAGGTCGGTATTTACGACCAAGCGGCGATTCCAGCGTTTTTACCTGCTAGTGTTGCGATCGGTGAAGAAGAAGACTACTACGCTACCGTGGCGGGTTTTGAATACACCCGTGTGGGTATATTCGACAGCCGTATGGACTTAGGCTGGGTGGTCGAACACCTTTATGACAGCCGAGGGGATGAGGCATCTTTGGCGGCCAACGAACACGATGTGTTGCTGGCCACACGCTGGGTGTTTAACGACGTAGACGACAGCGAAATTCTAGCCGGTGTTTTCTATGATTATGAATACAACGACTACAGCTTAAGTGTTGAAGCGAATACGCGAATATTCGACAGTGTCACAGTTGAGCTAGAAGGGCGGGTGTTCATGATGGAAGACGAAGACAACCCTCAGTACAACTTCCGCACCGAGGATTTTGTTAAATTGAGTTTGGCGTACTTTTACTAGTGTGCATTTAGTAATAGTATGCAAGCAGCAACGGACATACTTAAGGTGTGTCGGATACCTATCCGAGCACTAGAGGTTTTTCTGTTTGCTCTCCTGATCTGAGCATGCTGATTCGCCAGATCCCTATGCCGGTGTTCCGTTTGAATCGTCAGATGGACATCGGCTTTTTTCTTTCTCGGACCTTGTCTAAACCGTTTGCCGATTTGCCTAAAACCGATTGTCTAGGTCGGTAGTTAGCTCAAGGCTGGTCGAGGTTTGTTGAAAGTCTGGCAGAAAACTTAAAGAGGGAGGCAGCGAAGAATGTCACACCGCTGGACAGGTTTTCTTGACATGATTTTAAGTTAAACGTATGTTTCAAACAGACGTTTGCTTATTTGCCCGCCGTGGCTGGTAGACAGTTATTACGATAGTCGATTTTCGGCGTTTACGAATCGAGTTTTATCATGGCCCAGAGCGATACGGTAACCAAAATACTGGATGCGGCAGAAGCCCTATTTGCCGAGCACGGCTTCGCAGAAACCTCTCTGCGTACCATCACGGCAAAAGCCGATGTGAATTTAGCAGCGGTCAACTACCACTTCGGTTCCAAAAAGGCCCTTATTCAGGCCGTCTTCGAGCGATTTCTAACGCCATTTTCCCAACTCATTGAAACCGGTCTGGATCAACATGCCAAGTTGCAACCAGATACGCCCATGGAAGTTGAAGAAATTCTGCAGCAAGTGGCACGCGCCATTGCAGGTGTAAGTCATGGGGATCGTCGTCGCTTATCCATTTTTATGCGATTAGCTGGCTTGGCGTATACCCAAGGTCAGGGGCATTTGCGTCGCTTCTTGCAAAAAGAGTATCGCGGTATTTTTCGTCGCCTAATGGCGGTTATCACTATGGCGACGCCGGATCTACAGCCGGTTGAGCGATTCTGGCGCTTCCACTTCATGTTGGGGGCCACAGCCTTCACTATGTCCAGCATGGAAAGCCTGCAAGCCATCGTCGAGCATGATTTCGACACCAAGTGCACAGAAGAAGAAATTGTGGCCTTGTTGCTACCTTTCCTTGCGGCGGGTATTCGGGCAAAGTAAGCGGCTATGCGCCCAGACTGCCTTTTTTCAATCGAAGTTAATATCGACGACCAGACCCTAAAGTGTTTTGAAGACGGGGTGCTGGTTAAATCCTTTTCTGTTTCCACCGCTCTGAACGGTGCGGGCGAGCAAAGTGGATCTGAGCAAACGCCTAGAGGGCGCCACTATGTGCGCGCTAAAATTGGCGCTGGTCAGCCGTTAGGTGCGGTCTTTGTGGGGCGACGCCCTACAGGGGAAGTGTACTCCGACGCGCTTGCTCGACAGTTTCCCAATCGCGATTGGATATTAACCCGCATACTGTGGCTTTGTGGTCTCGAGGTAGGTTTTAATCGGGGTGGGCGTGTGGATTCGATGCGCCGCTATATCTACATACACGGAACGCCAGATTCTGAACCCATGGGTATTCCCAAAAGCCACGGCTGTATTCGCATGCGCAATCAGGATATGCTCGAGCTCTTTGAATGGGTGCCGCCGCAATGTCCGGTACGTATTCTGGCGAACCTGTAATTGAGCCATTGGCCATTAGACTGGACCGTATGCTAAAACCGGACTGTAACTAAAAAGTAAGCTGCATTTTGATTAGTCAATTCTCTCCCGCAACACTCATTACCGATCTAAAAGGGCCTGAAATATCAGACACCGAACATGGGTGGCTAACCTCCCCTCATTTAGGTGGCCTCATTCTGTTTACTCGTCACTTTCAATCCAAGCAGCAATTAGCGGAACTAATCGCGCAGGTGCTAAGGGTAAACCCCAAGTTATTGATTACGGTAGATCACGAGGGTGGTCGCGTGCAGCGTTTTCGCCAAGGGTTTACCCAAGTACCTGCAATGGGGCTCATCGGACAATTGGCTGAAACAGATATGCGCTCGGCATGTCAGTGTGCTTACGCTGCGGGCATTGTATTGGCCTACGAATTAAGACAACTGGGTGTGCACCTAACCTATGCTCCCGTGTTGGACTTGGACTATGGTCGCAACCAAGTTATCGGCGCGCGTAGTTTTGGTGTAGAGCCCGCCACAGTCACGCTACTGGCAGGTGAGCTTATGGCGGGTCTGAAAGCGCTTGGTTTGGCCGTGGTAGCCAAACACTTTCCCGGACACGGATGGGTCGAAGGGGATAGTCATCATGTGAGTCCAGTGGACGAGCGTACTTGGCAAAAGATTGAGCAAGCCGACCTGCAGCCTTTTGTTTCTTTGATGCCCAAGATTGATTGGATGATGCCTGCCCATGTGGTTTTTCCTCAGGTGGATGCTAACCCAGCAGGTTTTTCTAAGGTTTGGCTGCAAGGCATTTTGCGCGGGCAATTAGGTTTTAGTGGTCCTATCGTCAGCGACGACCTTTCTATGGAAGGGGCAGCAATAAAGGGTGGTTACGCGGCGCGCGCACAGGCAGCGCTTTGTGCAGGGTGTAATGTGTTGTTGGCCTGTAATTCTGATCAAGCGTCGGTTGAGTTGTTAGCCTTTATGGCGGAACAGAAGGTGCCCGTGATGGACATCAGCCATTACCAACCGGCAATTGATTGGCGTGGGCTAACTGCAGAATACGAAAACGCGCGAGCGTTGCTTGTTCAACATTTTCCAGAAGCAGGTGTGAGCAATGGATGAGTATCAAACATTAATTGAATTGTTATGTGAGTACGTGCTCGTTTGGTGGGTACAGTGTTTGTTAATTGCGGTGGCATCGGGGTTTGCCTATTGGTTGTTGTTGCATCTTGTTGAAAAGCTAAAGTCCAAAGCAGGCAGTACGCAAAACCTATTTGATGATGCGGTCATTGGTGCGTTTAGTGTTCCTGCAGCCTATGCCGTGTTGTTAGTAGGTTTGGCTTTCATACTAGAAATACTTGATGGGCGTTTTGAAAGCATCGCGTTCGAAGACCTCAATCAATTCTATTACATAGCGGGTACCATTTTATTTACTTGGTTTGTCCTGCGGTTAATTCGCATTCGTGAAAACCAAATGCTGAAAGGCGAAGTAGAAAGCAAAAGTGATCGAGCTACGATTACTGCCATTTTCAAAATACTGCGTTTAACTGTGTTGGTATTGGCCGGTTTGGTTTGCTTTCAAACCTTGGGTTTCTCGCTGTCGGGTGTCATTGCGTTTGGTGGTGTGGGCGGTGCCGCCGTTGCCTTTGCCGCAAAAGACTTATTAGCCAACTTTTTTGGCGGTTTGATGGTGTATATGGATAAACCCTTTGTGGTGGGTGACTGGGTGCGCAGTCCGGATAAAAATATTGAAGGCACGGTGGAATACATTGGCTGGCGGGTGACGCGTATTCGCACGTTTGATAAGCGGCCACTTTATGTTCCTAATTCGACATTTACGCAAGTGAGCATTGAAAACCCATCGCGCATGACCCATCGCCGTATCTACGAAAAAATCGGTGTGCGTTATGCAGATATGGCCAGTGTTGAAGCTATCTGTAAAGACATTCGCCGCATGTTAGTGGATCACGAAGACATCGACGATAGTCAAACCTTAATGGTGAACTTTAATGCGTTTGCAGCTTCGTCCTTGGAGTTTTTTGTTTACGCCTTCACGCACACCACAGATTGGCAGACCTATCATAGAATCAAACAAAACGTGTTGGTTCGCATTGGGCAAATAATTGAATCTCATGGGGCGGAAATTGCGTTCCCAACGCAGTCGCTTCATTTAGAAACACCCGTGGAAGTCCACGCAAAGCAGAATTAAGCAGTAAATATGATGACGCAAAACCTCACAGCGATTATTGGTGGCACAGGCCTAACTGAGTATTCGGGTCTAACCGTATTAGAAGAAAAACGCGTTACTACCGAACTAGGTGAGCCCAGTGCGCCGCTAATATTTGGTGAATTGAATGGTCGTAAATTGGTGTTTTTAGCGCGCCATGGTCACCCCCATAAGTTGCCGCCGCATAAGGTGAATTACCGAGCGAATTTACTGGCGTTGCAAGCCGCTGGTGTTACCGAAATTATCGCCGTCAACGCCGTAGGCGGAATCACAGCACCCATGGATGCTGAAGTACTGTGCATCCCCGATCAAATCGTTGATTACACTCATGGCCGTGAAGACACGTTCTTTGATGGTGTTTTTAAACCGCTTGAACACATCGACTTCTCTCACCCGTATGACCAAGCTTTAACTGCGCGATTGATTGACGCGGCGAAGGCGGCGGGTATCGAAATTGTTGAAAGCGGCGTGTACGGAGCGACTCAAGGTCCGCGTTTAGAAAGCATTGCCGAAATCGCTCGAATGGAGCGGGACGGTTGTGACCTTGTCGGTATGACGGGTATGCCAGAAGCGGTATTGGCGCGAGAGCTGAATATTCCTTATGCCTGTATCTCGCTGGTGGTCAATAAGGCTGCGGGCAAAAGCGATGGCATCATCACCATGGATGAGATTATTGCAGCTTTGGACGGCGGCATGGCCAAGGTTAAACAATTAATCGCCAGTTACCTCGTTGGTGCCAACTAAGCCTTATCTAGGTTTTAGCTAGGCCTTGTCTAGGTAGTAGCTAGTTGTCATAGCTAGTTGTCATAGCTAGTTGTCATAGCTAGTTGTCATAGCTAGTAAGTTGAACAAGGCCAATACCATAGTCTCCCGCTGGACCAGCTAAGCAGGTTCTCCCAGCAAGCTCAGTGTTTCAGTGGGGGATTTTCGCATTTTAGCAATATGCTTAAAAACCACCCCTGTTATTCCTTTTCTGTATAGCTTCCCATTAAAAAACTTAATGAATCTAATTGATAATGTTTATCATTAAACCTAAAATGCATCTGTAAATACGAACGATTCCTCTTAAGGGTCTTTTTTAGGAATAAGTGTCATGTATGTCTGCATTTGCAAAGGTGTAACGGACGGCCAAATTCAGCAAGCGGTTAAACAGCAAGGTGCTGATTATAAAGCGGTGCGCGAACAGCTAGGTGTAGCCACAGAGTGCGGCCAGTGCGGTCAATGTGCTAAGCAAGTAATCAAGGCTTGCGATAGCGACTTATTTGTTGAAGTGGCGTAACGTCGGCGCGAGCGACTTTGCAAGTCGTTGAACGCTGATCAGCAATAATCTCGAAACCCTGTTGGGGCCTAGCAAGGCCTCAACAGGGTTTTTTTGTGGCAATCAAATAGAAGCTCGATGTCTTGGTTAAACAGATGTGCGGCACGACAGTTCGAAAAGACAGTGTTCTTTAAAGTTATAGTCCCGCGCTTTGGGGTTGATTGCCGTTGGCCTCCACTGGGTTTTTAGCGGGCAGTATTTGCAGCAAGATGCCGATAAGCGGGTGGTCCAAATAATGAACCTCTTTACTGCGCATGCGTCGGCTGCTTTCGAAGCTCACCAGATCTTCGTGTGAATCTGCGTCTTCAGGCCAGTAATTAATGTTGAAATTAGCGTGTAAGTATCGCGATACATGTAAGTGCATTAGGCCGCGTAGTTGTGGTTGATCAAGGTGTAGCAACGAAGTTTCAAAATACAACGGCAAAATATTCTCTTGATCGTAAACAGGTTGAATCCATTGGCTGTTGTACAAAATGGGTTGGGTCGCAGGGTCCAGCTTGCTGAGTAATTCAGTCCAACCTTCATCAATGCTTTGTTCAATGAATGGTGATTTGTTCGTCAGTGCTTCGTGATGCAGTGCTATGGGTGCATTCATGGCACTGCGAGCAGCTGTTTTTTCAGGTTTTTGTTTTAGCCTGACGACATCAGCAAATTCCAGTTTTAGCGCTTGCGAGCTGAAAGACTCGTCTAATTTGGAGTCGGGCTTTTGTTTGAATACAGTGAGATTCACCTGATACCAACGAGCTTTTTTATCGGCGTCTTCCGCGTGGCTGGGTGTGATGATACATAGCAGCATCACCATCAGGGTTAGCGCTTTGAAAGCCAAGGTTTTTGAGGGTTGTGTGTTTTGCTGCTTGGTCTGGTGTGTGTTCATGGTATGCATCATGATTTCGCGCTTAATAAGTCCAGTACAGTTTCTACGGTTTTGAATCGCGTTTCCGCGTCCGGCATCTCAAAGATAAATTTCAATGCGTTTGCACCATCCAGTTTGTAGCTAAGTGGTTTGGTTTGAACCAAGCGCACCATGGTATAGGGGTCTACAGGGGTTTCGCTGCCAAACTCAATACGGCCTTGGGCTTCGCCAGCATCAAGTTTAACGATGCCTAGAGCGTCTAGGCGGAATTTTAACTCGGTCTGACGGAATAGGAATTTCACTTGGTTTGGTAGCAAGCCAAAGCGATCAATCATTTCGACCTGAAGTTCTTTCAGGTCTTGCGCGTTTTTAGCACCTGCAATGCGTTTGTACAAAATCAAACGGCTATGCACGTCTGGCAGATAGTCTTCTGGAATCAAGGCTGGGATGCGTAAATTCACCTCGGCACCTTGATGCATAGGCGAATCGAGACTCAGCTCTTTGCCGGCCTTAATGGCTTCAACAGCGCGTTCGAGTAATTCCATATAAAGACTGAAGCCCACGTTTTGAATATGACCGCTTTGCTCTTCGCCTAAGAGTTCACCGGCACCACGAATTTCCAAATCGTGAGTAGCCAGCATAAAGCCCGCACCTAGGTCTTGCGCTTCGGCGATGGCGTCCAAGCGTTTTTCGGCATCCTTGGTGATTTTTTTGTGCTCAGGGGTGAGCAGGTAAGCGTAGGCTTGGTGGTGGCTGCGGCCCACACGTCCACGTAATTGGTGCAGTTGTGCAAGGCCAAACTTATCAGCCCGCTCAATAATAATGGTGTTGGCGTTGGGAATGTCGATACCCGTCTCGATGATGGTGGTACACATCAGCACGTTAAAACGTTTGTGATAAAAGTCTGACATGACGCTTTCGAGTTGACGTTCGGACATTTGTCCGTGCGCGACGCCGATGCGCGCGTCGGGAATCAGTTTTTGTAAGTCTTCTGCGGCTTTTTCGATGGAGCTCACTTCGTTATGTAAAAAGTACACCTGACCACCGCGCAATATTTCACGCAGTACCGCCTCTTTGACTAAGCGTTCATCCCATTGATTAACGAAGGTTTTAACCGCTATACGACGAGCAGGCGGTGTTGCGATAATCGACAGGTCGCGCACGCCAGACATGGCCATGTTTAGTGTTCGCGGAATCGGCGTAGCCGTCATGGTTAAAATGTCGATCTCGGCGCGTAGCGCTTTTACCCGCTCTTTTTGCTGCACACCAAAGCGATGTTCTTCGTCGATGATGAGCAACCCTAAGTTTTTAAATTTTACATCCGGTTGTAGCAGCTTGTGGGTGCCAATCACTATGTCCACGCTGCCATCTTCTAAACCGTGTAGCGCTTTACTTTTGTTTGCACCGGTTTTAAAGCGAGACAGTCCTTCGATGCGCACTGGCCAATCGGCGAAACGGTCACGGAAGGTTTCGTAATGTTGTTGTGCCAATAGGGTGGTTGGAACCAGTACGGCCACCTGTTTACCATTTTGCACCGCAAGAAACGCAGCGCGTAATGCGACTTCGGTTTTACCAAAGCCTACGTCACCACACACAAGACGATCCATGGGGTTGGCTTTCATCATGTCGGTGACAACGGCATTGATGGTGGTTTTTTGGTCAGGCGTTTCTTCGAATGGGAATTCGGATGCAAATAATTCTGCATCTTCTCTGGGGTACTCAAATGCGTAACCGGGTTTGGCTTCGCGTTTGGCGTAGACTTCGAGTAATTCCGCAGCTGTGTCTCGAATTTTTTCCAGTGCTTTGCGGCGCTGGGCTGACCACTTGTCTGTGCCCAGTTTGTGCAGCGGAGCCATGTCGGTATCGGCGCCCGAATATCGACTAATTAAATGCAGTGATGAGACGGGGACATACAGTTTCGCTTCGTCGGCGTATTCCAGTGTGACGAATTCACTGGTTTCACCGTCGATTTCAAAGGTTTGCATACCTCGGTAACGACCGACACCATGGTCTATGTGTACCACGGCGGCACCCATGCTGAGCTCGGTTAAATCGCGAATGACGTTTTCGCTTTGCTCGCGCTCTTTGTCACGGCGACGGCGTTGTGTCACGCGCTGGCCAAATAGGGCGTTTTCGCTGATTAACCATGCACTGGCAAGGGTTGAGAAAAAACTGTCTTCAATGGGGGCTTCGACAATAGCGCTGTCAGTGAGCTTGGTGGTGACATCAGGCCAATTGTGCAGGACTTGAGGCTTTACCCCGATGCGTTGCAGTAATTCCAACAAGGCTTCACGTCGTCCTGCACTTTCGACGCAAAATACGATGCTTTCGTGGCGCTCGAGAATAAAGGATTCAAGGCGTGCAAGTGGTTGCTCGGCTTTGTGATCCACCTGTAACGACGGCAGAGTGGGGCTTTCAAAATTGTAGCGACCGGCTTGTTCCGGCAGTGTGGCGCTGGTGGTTTGTACGCGGCCATAAAACTTAAATTGGGCGAATACTTGGTTATCGTTTAAATATAAGTGCTCTGGGGCCAATACAGGATGGCGAACATCGTGACGACGATCTTCATAGCGTTGTGAAATATCCTGCCAATTATGCTGTAGCGTTTTGTGGAGTTCGTCGCCGAAAATAATTTGACTGTTGTCGGGCAAGTAATCAAACAGTGTGGCTGTTTGTTCGAAAAAAAGCGGCAAATAATATTCGATACCGCCGGGTGCAATTTGGTTGCTAATGTCTTTATAGAGCGGCGAATCTTTTGGATCGGTGTCGAAGAAATCAAACCAGCGTTGTTTAAAGCAGCGGACACCGGTTTTGTCGAGTGGGACTTCTTTTGCTGGTAGTAGCTCAATGCTCTCGGTGCTTTCTGTGGAGCGCTGAGTTTCTGGGTTGAACCAGCGGATGGTTTCGATTTCGTCGTCAAATAAATCAATACGGAACGGCGCGTCTACCCCCATGGGGAAAATATCGAGTAGTGAGCCACGCATACAAAACTCGCCGTGCTCATACACAGTGTCAACCGCGCGATACCCAGCATTTATTAAGCGTTCTTTTAATTTATCTGCTTCTAATTTGTCACCCACGTTGAGAGTGAAACTGTGACCAAGGATGTAATCACAAGGTGGCAGTCTTAGCTGTAACGCCATAGAAGGGACGATCAAAATACCTTCAGATGCTTGCGCCAATTTACTTAGCGTGATTAGACGTTCGGAAATGATGTCTTGGTGCGGCGAAAAATAGTCATAGGGTAGGGTTTCCCAATCAGGCAAGTTGTATAACGTGCCGGGAAAGAAAAACTCAATTTCTTCAGCGAGCTTTTGTGCCTGCGAGCTGCTGGCAGCGACGACCAGAGTTAAACCTTTATGTTGGGTGGCGCCATAAGCAATGGCATGGGCCAGTGCAGAGCCTTGGATATTTCCCCAGAATTTTAAATCACCCGCTTTTGTGGGCAGTGGTGCATTAGCCGGCATGGCGTCCCTAAAACTTCTTATTAGCTGCTTAGATTTAAGTGGGCGCTAGTGTACACCACAACGCGA
The DNA here is from genome assembly GCA_041589295.1 of Pseudomonadales bacterium. Taxonomy (GTDB): domain Bacteria; phylum Pseudomonadota; class Gammaproteobacteria; order Pseudomonadales; family Oceanobacteraceae; genus Bermanella. The sequence continues at coordinate 7,738 of JBFHVZ010000033.1, read as the reverse complement.
GGGCTTGTATTTGTTTGCGCAGAACAAGCAGGACAATCCCTGATTGAGAATCCTGACGAACCTAGGCATAATACCGCCCAATTTTTTGGGTTGGTGGTGGCCAAAGGTCGTTACTAGCCATAATCTTTGATAAAGAAGGTGTCGTCTGTGAGTCAAGATGTGCGCGAAGTAAGCTTGTCAGATTGGAAAGCTCGTGAAGAAGTAGCTGAGTCTATGATCCCACTGGTGGGTGGTTTGTACCGTAAGAACAACGTTGTTCTTTCTGTTTACGGTCGCCCCATCATCAACCGTTCTGTTATCGACATTCTAAAGGCGCACCGTTTTGTTCGTCAGGTTGAGAAGCAAGAACTGTCCGTACACGACACTTACCCAGTGCTGCAAGTATTGACGCAAATGGATCTGGGTACCTGTCACATCGACTTAGGCAAGCTGGCGGTTAAATACCGTAACGAAGGCAATGGCCAGTCTTTGGACGAATTTGTAAAAGCTGAGTTGGCTGATGTGATCGGCAAGCAAAGCGAAGCTCCAGCAGAAGGCAAAGACATCGTGCTTTACGGCTTTGGTCGTATCGGTCGTTTGCTGGCGCGTATTTTGGTTGAAAAAGCAGGTGGCGGCCAGGGTACTCGTCTGCGCGCTGTTGTTGTTCGTAAAGGTAAGGGTAACGACCTGGTTAAGCGTGCTAGCTTGCTGCGTCGCGACTCTATCCACGGTTCGTTTAAAGGCACCATTCAGATTGATGAAGCCAACGACGCATTGATCGTGAACGGTAACTACATCAACATCATCTACGCCAACAGCCCTGCTGAAGTGGACTACACCAAGTACGGCATCAAAGACGCGCTGGTTATTGACAACACAGGTGTATGGCGCGATGCAGATGGTCTAGGCCAACACCTACAAAGCCCTGGCGTTGCCAAGGTATTGTTGACCGCGCCAGGTAAAGGCGATCTGAAAAACATCGTATACGGCGTAAACCATGACATCATCTCTGATGACGACAAGATCCTATCAGCAGCATCTTGTACGACTAACGCCATCACGCCAGTATTGAAAGCGCTGCAAGATGAATACGGCGTTGAGTGTGGCCACGTAGAAACGGTTCACTCTTACACCAACGACCAAAACCTGATCGACAACTACCACAAGGGTGATCGTCGTGGTCGTGCTGCTGCATTGAACATGGTTATCACAGAAACGGGTGCTGCAAGCGCTGTGGCGAAAGCTCTGCCAGAACTAAAAGGCAAGCTAACTGGTAACGCGATCCGCGTACCTACGCCAAACGTTTCTATGGCGATCCTGTCTTTGACCCTTAATAAAGAAGTAAGCAAAGAAGAATTGAACAACTACTTGCGTGAAACCTCTTTGCATTCAAATCTGCAAAAACAAATCGACTACGTTGCCAGCCCAGAGGTAGTTTCCAGCGACTTCGTTGGTAACCGTTGTGCCGGTATCGTCGATGGTGAAGCGACAATCGTTAGCGGCAACCGCGTAAACCTTTACGTTTGGTACGATAACGAGTACGGCTACAGCCGTCAGGTGGTTCGCATTGCGCAACAACTGTGCGGTGTTTACTACCCAACTTACCCTTGGCGTGGTTAATCGTTACTCAGCAAATAAGCCGCTAAATCCCTAGCGGCTTTTTTGTGTGTACAAAAAATAAGCATATAACGAACCTGTAGCTATACTTACGCGGTAATACCGTAGTGATTATTGATGCAGACAGGTAGCCACGTTTAGATGGTGTGATTATACTAGCGCGTTATTTTTTTAAGTTTATTTATATCAGTAGTAACTGTTTGATAAATAAGCAAAAAAGGCGGCGTCGCTTAGCGTACTCAGACCGCGAATGAATTTTTTCAAACTGTGATTAGGCAAGGCATATGATCAAACTCAAAAAGGGTCTTGACCTGCCAATTGCCGGGGGACCAGAACAAAGCATTACCGATGGTAAAGCTGTCTCCCGTGTAGCATTGGTTGGTTTTGACTATGTGGGTATGAAGCCCACCATGCTTGTGCAGGTGGGGGATAAAGTTAAAAAGGGTCAGCCCCTTTTTACCGATAAGAAAACAGAAGGGGTTGTGTATACATCACCTGCTGCGGGCACCGTTGTTGAGGTGAACCGTGGTAAGAAACGTGTTTTCGAATCCATCGTCATCGAAATCCAAGGCACTGAAGAAGAAACCTTCACTGCGACAGACGCCAGTCAACTTACTTCTCTAACCGCTGAGCAAGTAAAAGACCAACTGGTTAAGTCTGGTCAATGGACTGCATTGCGCACGCGTCCTTATTCCAAAGTGCCAGCGTTAGACGCTGAGCCCAACTCTATTTTTGTCGTTGCTGCGGATACCCATCCTTTGGCAGCTGACCCAGCGGTTGTCATTGCCGAAAACAAAGAAGCCTTCAAAAACGGCTTGGTGGTATTGAAGCAACTGTGCAAACAAGTTTACGTGACCAAAAAGCAAGGTGCGGCAATTGATGCTGGCGTTGCAGAGGCGGTCGAAGTGGATGGCCCACACCCAGCAGGTTTGGTGGGCACAGCAATTCACTTTATCGACCCTGTTGGCCCTAACAAACAAGTATGGTCAATTGGTTACCAAGAAGTTATTGCCTACGGTAAGTTGTTCACCGAAGGTAAAATCTTTACCGATCGTGTTGTAGCGCTGGCCGGTCCTCAGGTTGAAAAACCCCGTCTGATTCGTACCCAATTGGGTGCTTCATTTGATGAATTAACAGCCGGTGAATTGAAGTCCGGTGAAAACCGTGTGATTTCTGGTTCGGTGCTGGGTGGTCGTACTGCGGCAGGTCCGTTGGCTTACTTGGGTCGCCATCACAATCAAGTCAGCGTTATTTTGGAAGGTCGCGACCGTCCAATGCTTCACTACTTCTCGCCTGGTGTGAATCGTCACTCTGTGATGCCGATTTACCTGTCTAAGTTCATGCCGAGCAAACTGTTTAACTTCACCTCCTCAACCAATGGCTCCGAGCGCGCCATGGTGCCAGTGGGTGCCTACGAGAAAGTCATGCCACTGGATATCTTGCCGACCCAGTTGTTGCGTGCACTAATCGTTGAAGACATGGATACCGCCATCAACTTGGGTGCGCTTGAGTTAGATGAAGAAGACTTGGCGCTGTGTACTTACGTGTGTTCTGGTAAGTACGAATACGGCCCAATTCTGCGTGCGAATCTTGATCGAATTGAGAAAGAGGCATAATCATGGGTTTACGAGCATTTTTTGATAGCCTCGAGCCGCACTTTACTAAAGGCGGTAAGTTCGAGAAGTTTTATCCATTGTACGAAGCGGTTGATACCGGTTTGTACTCGCCACCAAATGTCACTAACAACACGGCTCACGTGCGCGACGGTATCGACCTTAAGCGCATCATGATCACTGTGTGGTTATGCTGTTTCCCAGCCATGTTCTTCGGTATGTGGAACATTGGTTACCAAGCTAACTCAGCCTTGGCAGCTAACGAAGCCCTAACCATGGGTGAAGGTTGGAGACAATCTTTGATCGCGTTGTTCGCGGGTAATGACGCCAGCAGCATTTGGGACAACATCGTTTACGGTGCTATGTACTTCCTACCAATCTACCTGACAACTTTCGTTGTGGGTGGTTTTTGGGAAGTGTTGTTCGCCACTGTGCGTAAGCACGAAGTGAACGAAGGTTTCTTCGTAACGTCCATTCTATTTGCATTGATTTGTCCGCCGGATATTCCGCTGTGGCAGGTTGCTCTAGGTATTTCTTTCGGTGTTGTGATCGGTAAAGAAATCTTCGGCGGCACAGGTAAAAACTTCTTAAACCCAGCATTGACTGGTCGTGCGTTCCTGTTTTTCGCTTACCCAGCGCAAATCTCTGGTGACACCGTGTGGACAGCCGTCGATGGTTTCTCCGGCGCGACGCCTTTGAGTCTGGCAGCTGCTGGTGGAGCAGAAGGCATCTTGGCTTCTGGCTTGACTTGGTTTGATGCGTTCTACGGCAACATTCAAGGTTCTATTGGTGAAACCAGCACACTGGCGATCTTCATCGGTGGCGCTGTATTGTTGGCCATGGGCATCGCTTCTTGGCGCATCGTTCTGGGTGTGATGATTGGTATGGTGGGCATGAGCCTGCTGTTCAATAGCATCGGCTCAGACAGCAACGCCATGTTCGCACTGCCTTGGTACTGGCACTTGGTTATTGGTGGTTTTGCCTTCGGTATGATCTTCATGGCAACCGACCCTGTGTCTGCCTCAATGACTAACACCGGCAAACTGTATTTCGGTGCCTTGATTGGTGTGATGGTGGTGCTGATTCGCGTAATCAACCCAGCATTCCCAGAAGGCATGATGTTGGCCATTTTGTTTGCCAACCTGTTCGCCCCATTGATCGATCACTTTGTGGTTCAAGCTAATATCAAACGGAGGATGGCACGAAATGTCGGCTAATAACGATACCATCTCTAAGACCATCCTGGTTGCGGTACTGCTGTGTTTGGTATGTTCCGTTATCGTGGCAGGCGCTGCGGTTTCTTTGAAACCCAAACAAGTTGAAAACAAGCTGCTGGATAAGCGTAAAAACGTGTTGGCCGCTGCAGGCATGCTGGAAGAAGGCAAGTCTGTAGAAGAGCTGTTCAAGCAAGTGCAAACGCGTATTGTGAACCTAGAAACAGGTGAGTACGCCACTGACGCAGAAATTGCGGCATTGGAAAAAGCCGGTTATCAAGTGTCTAACTTCGATCAGAAAAAACTGGCAAAAGACAGCGCGTTTTCTGCCAAGTTGTCGGGTGAGCAAGACAAAGCGCAAATCAAGCGTTTAGAAAAATATGCTGCGGTTTTCTTAACTGAAAAAGACGGCAAAATTGATCGCATCATTCTACCTGTTCATGGCTACGGCTTGTGGTCCACCTTGTATGGTTTTGTAGCCTTAGAAGGCGATGCAGAAACCATCGCAGGTTTAGGCTTCTATTCTCACGCTGAAACCCCAGGACTGGGTGGCGAAGTAGACAACCCAAGTTGGAAAGCGCTGTGGGCCGGTAAAAAAGTACACAATGCTGACGGTAAAGTCGCCATCGACGTTATCAAGGGCAAAGTAGATAACACATTGCCAACGGCCATTAACCAAGTGGATGGTTTGTCGGGTGCTACCTTGACCAGTCGTGGTGTGGGCAACTTGATGCAATTCTGGATGGGTGAGCAAGGTTTTGCTGCCTACCTAAACAAACTGAAAGCGCAGGGGGTTTAAGATGTCGACTTCTGTTAAAGAAATCCTAACTGGCCCGTTGCTGGCCAATAACCCAATCGCCGTTCAAATTTTGGGTGTGTGTTCTGCCTTGGCGGTGACCACCAGTTTGAATGTGACCTTGGTTATGTGTATCGCACTGACTTTGGTAACGGCTTTCTCAAACTTTGCGGTTGCCCTGATTCGTAATCACATTCCGGGCAACATTCGTATTATCGTACAGATGACCATCATTGCATCTTTGGTAATCGTGGTAGACCAAGTACTTAAAGCGTATGCCTACGACATCAGTAAGCAGCTTTCGGTATTCGTTGGTTTGATTATTACTAACTGTATCGTAATGGGTCGTGCAGAAGCCTTCGCCATGAAAAACCCACCAGGTTTAAGTTTCTTGGACGGTATCGGTAACGGCCTAGGCTATTCCGTTGTGTTGATTACCGTTGCAGTTATTCGTGAGTTGTTCGGTGCAGGTACTTTGTTCGGTTTTGAAATCCTGCCATTAGTGACTGAAGGCGGCTGGTACTACAGCAACGGTATGTTGTTACTACCACCAAGTGCATTCTTCATTATCGGTCTGTTTATTTGGGCGTCTCGTACATACTTGCCAGAGCAGCAAGAAGCACCAGACTTCAAAATTCAGCCAAACACTGAAACCTCGGGAGCTCACTAATGGAACATTACATTTCACTTTTCGTGAAAGCTGTGTTCGTTGAGAACATGGCGCTCGCCTTCTTCCTAGGTATGTGTACCTTTTTGGCGATCTCGAAAAAAATTCAAACTGCACTGGGTCTGGGTATCGCGGTAGTCGTGGTACTGACCATCACCGTACCGGTGAACAACTTAATCTACACCTACTTGTTAAAAGAAGGTGCACTGGCATGGGCTGGCTTCCCAACTGTGGATCTGAGCTTTTTGGGTCTATTGAGCTACATCGGCGTTATTGCAGCCATCGTACAAATCTTGGAAATGTTCCTAGATAAGTATGTACCTGCACTGTACAACGCACTGGGTGTATTCCTCCCATTAATCACTGTGAACTGTGCCATCATGGGTGCGTCATTGTTCATGGTTGAGCGTGATTACCAGCTAGGCGAGTCCGTTGTTTACGGCTTGGGCGCTGGCGTAGGTTGGGCATTGGCGATTACAGCACTGGCTGGTATCCGTGAAAAACTAAAATACAGTGATGTACCCGCTGGCCTTCAAGGTTTGGGAATCACCTTCATGACTGTTGGCTTGATGTCTTTGGGCTTCATGTCATTCTCCGGCGTATCTCTATAAGGACGGTGACACATGGGTGAATATACAGAAATTGTTTTAGGCGTAGTGATGTTCACTGCCGTGGTTTTGGCCTTGGTAGCAGTGATCTTAGGTGCGCGTTCAAAACTGGTTAGCACAGGTAAGGTTAAAATCGAAATTAACCATGACCCAGCTAAATCCATCGAAGTGGAAGCCGGTGACAAGCTACTGCAAACCCTAGCAAACAAAGGCATTTTCTTGTCTTCTGCTTGTGGTGGTGGCGGTACCTGTGCGCAGTGTAAGTGTAAAGTGTTCGACGGTGGCGGCTCTATGCTGCCAACCGAAGAATCGCACTTCACCAAACGTGATGCCCGTGAAGGCTGGCGTTTGTCTTGTCAGGTACCGGTTAAGCAAGACATGAGCATCGAAGTCGAAGAAGAAGTCTTTGGTGTTAAGAAGTGGGAATGTACGGTTGAATCTAACCCGAACGTTGCGACCTTCATCAAAGAGCTGACTCTTCGTCTACCAGAAGGTGAGAACGTTGACTTCCGTGCCGGTGGTTATGTTCAGCTAGAATGTCCTCCGTTTGAAATCAACTTCTCTGATTTTGATATTCAACCGGAATACCGCGGCGATTGGGAACACTTCAAGTTCTTCGACTTGAAGACTGTGAACAAAGAAACCGTTATCCGTGCATACTCAATGGCTAACTACCCAGAAGAGAAGGGCGTGGTTAAATTCAATATTCGTATTGCAACACCACCTCCAGGCACACAGGGTATCAACCCAGGTATCATGTCCACTTACGTGTTCAACATGAAGCCAGGCGACAAAGTGACTGTGTACGGTCCATTTGGTGAGTTCTTCGCGAAAGACACAGATGCAGAAATGGTCTTCATCGGTGGTGGTGCAGGTATGGCACCTATGCGTTCTCACATCTTCGACCAATTGAAGCGTCTGAAGAGTAAGCGCAAAATTTCTTTCTGGTACGGTGCACGTTCGCTTAAAGAACTGTTCTACCAAGACGAATACGATGCCTTAGCGGCCGAATTTGATAACTTCAACTGGCACGTGGCCATGTCTGATCCTCAACCGGAGGATAACTGGGACGGCCTAACGGGCTTCATCCACAACGTATTGTACGAGCAATACTTGAAGGATCACCCAGCGCCAGAAGATTGCGAGTTCTACATGTGTGGACCCCCAATCATGAACCAGTCGGTTATTAACATGCTGTTGGATTTAGGTGTTGAACCTGAAAACATCATGTTGGATGACTTCGG
>JBFHVZ010000032.1:0-22935 GCA_041589295.1 Pseudomonadales bacterium | reverse complement strand
GCTGTGCATTACGCTGGTTTGCCAAGTCATCCGCAACATGAACTGGCAAAGCAGCAACAACGGAACTTTGGTGGTGTATTAGCATTCGAAGTGGCCGGTGGTCGTGAAGCAGCGTGGAAAGTGATTGATAGCACTCGCATGTTGTCGATAACGGCAAACTTAGGCGACGCGAAAACCACCATTACGCATCCGGCGACCACCACCCATGGCCGTGTTAGCCAAGAGGCCCGTGATGTTGCGGGTATTAGTGATGGCTTGATTCGCATCGCTTGCGGTTTAGAGGATGTGGAAGATATTAAGCGAGATCTTTCGTTCGGCTTAAGCTTACTGTAAGAGGGCAGCCTCTGGTCGAATATCGCGCCGGGGGCGGCGCTCCTACAAATGAAAAATAAAAAGAGAATTCCATGGACGCCAAATTAAAAGCGGTTTTGGCCGAACTTAATCAAGTCGTACTCGGTAAACCACAGCAAATTAAATTGGCCTTGGCCTGTTTGTTAGCAAAGGGCCACTTACTGATTGAAGACTTGCCCGGTATGGGCAAAACCACTTTGTCCCATGCCTTAGCCAGTGTGCTGGGGTTGGATTATCGTCGTATTCAATTTACGTCGGATTTATTGCCTGCTGATATTGTGGGTGCCAGCATTTTTCAACGTAATAAAGAAACCGGACAAGGGCGTTTTGTATTTGTGCCCGGGCCAGTGTTTTCACAAGTGGTTTTAGCTGACGAAATAAACCGCGCCACACCGAAAGCGCAGAGCGCGTTGTTAGAAGCCATGGAAGAGCGTCAAGTCAGTGTCGATGGTAAAACCCATAAATTACCAGAACCATTTTTTGTGATTGCAACGCAAAACCCATTATCACAAGCGGGCACTTTCCCTTTACCTGAATCTCAACTCGACCGTTTTTTAATGCGCATTGAATTAGGCTACCCAAGTAAAGAGGCTGAGCGACTTTTGCTTGAGGGCCGTAATGTGGGTCATAATCGAACCTTGCAACCATTAATGACGTTGCCAGAACTGGTTGGCTACCAACAAAAAGTTCGTGCGGTAAATGCCAGCGCCAATTTGTTGGACTATGTACAGCGCTTGATTGCCTACACCCGTGAACATGCGCAAATGAGTTACGGTTTATCACCCCGCGGTGGTTTAGCACTGTTGAACGGTGCCAAGGCTTGGGCTTTGTTAAACGGCCGCGACCACGTGGTGCCAGAAGACGTACAAGCCGTGTTTGCCGCCGTGGCGGAACATAGACTTGTAGATGGCATGGATCAACCTCTGCCAGACCTAGGGGCCGCTATCTTGGCTCAGGTGAATGTGCTCTGATGGCCTCAGTGTTTGCAGCGCTTAAGCCCAAGTACATAGCATGGTTAAAACGCCGTAATCCATTGGCACGCGAAGTTGAGTTAAACCAAAAGCGAATCTTTATTTTTCCAACTAGTGCAGGTTTTTTTTACGCCGTGCTCATGGTGTTGGTGTTCATTAACGCCATTAACTACAAAAACAACCTGATGTTTATGCTGTGCTTTCTATTGGCCAGCGTGTTTATCACTGCCATTTTGCATACCTACAACAATGTGTCCGGCTTAAAAATAAAAGCAGGGCATAGCCTACCTGTATTTGCCGGTGAGCCTGTTTCGTTGCCATTAACCATAGAAGGTGGACAGCGGCCTCGCTACGGTATTTCGTTGAGTTTCAATCGACATTCGATTACCCATATGTCCATGGTGCCAGTGGATGGTGTGCGCGCCCAAGTGGGGTTTACCGCAAGACAACGTGGTTGGCTTATCGCGCCACGCTTAAAGCTTAAATCTGTTTACCCGCTTGGTTTGCTGCGTACTTGGAGCTGGTTGTATTTAGATTTTCATGGCGTGGTGTATCCCAAGCCTGTGCATCAACCTTTTAAATATTTTGTGGCGCAAGAATCAGGCGATCACGTGGGAGAAGTGGTTGACCAACGGGGGATTGATGACTTTCGGGGGTTCAAAGATTACACGCCGGGTGACCCGCTTAAACATGTTGCATGGAAGCAATATGCAAAACGCGGTGAACTATTAACCAAAGAGTTTGAAGAAACTCACCAAAGTGCCCACTGGTTAGATTGGCGCGCTCTTTCTGGCGTTGAAACCGAAACACGTTTGCAAATTTTATGTGGCTGGGTGTTGCGTAGTCACGAAGACAACTTCGAGTATGGGCTACGATTACCGCAACGTACCATTGGCCTAGGGCGGGGCGATCACCATCGTGATGAATGTTTAAAAGCGTTGGCGTTATTTGGTTTACCCTCGTTTGCAGGTGGAAGTCACTAATGCAAGATTTTCTTTCTCGTGCATCGTTACTTTGGTTGTTAGCAGCATTGTGCAGCGGTTTGTTGGTGCACGTTGGGCACTTACCATGGTGGATTCTGGTGGCGGCTGTGCTTGCCATTGGCTGGCGTTTGTTGATGCATGTTGGGCGCTTAAATAAGCCACCTAAATGGATAAAATTGCTACTTGTTGGTGGCGGCTTTGCGGGCGTTTATCTGACGTATGGTAAAGATTTTAGTGTTGAATCCACCGTGGCATTGTTTGCGTTGGGGGCTGTATTAAAACCATTAGAAGTCCATTCGCAGCGCGACACCTATGTGCTGATTTTTATGTGCTATTTCTTTAGCGCCGTTCAGTTTTTATTTGATCAAAACCCACAAACAGCGGCAGCAGTTTTTGCGTCGTTATTGCTGACGATGAGTGCGCAAATTAGTTTAAATTTACAAGCGCGCATGGGAGCGGAAGCACCTATTAAAAGATTTATGCCTGCGCGGCTTAGTGCTGTGATTTTATTGCAGTCCATCCCGTTGGCAATTTTATTGTTTGTCTTTGTGCCTCGTGTGGCACCGCTTTGGTCATTAAATGTAAAAACACAGGCGGGCACCACGGGCCTATCTGACCGCATGACGCCAGGCGATATTGCCAAGTTAGGCGCGAGCGAAGCGTTAGCATTTATCGCAACGTTCGAGAACGAAGTGCCATCAAACGAAAAACTTTATTGGCGTGCGCTCACATTGGATCAATACGATGGCCGTACATGGAGCATGGGTCGAGGCGAACGTAACGTTCAGTGGGTCGAAGAAAAACGCGCGGTCAACCCGCAAGCGGTGCAGTATCAAGTGATGCTCGAACCCCATGATAAAAAATGGCTCATGGCGTTGGACTGGGCGCAGCCTTTGACCAGTAATACAGGGCTTACTTCAGATTTTCGTATGGTTAGTCGCCATCCGATTCTGAGTAAAACCTTGTACAGGGTTGAGTCAGATGTGGACCAACTATATCAATACCAACCTTTAGGATGGCAAGCAAAAGCAGATTTTACTCAGTTGCCAGCGCCCCTTAACCCTCAAACCCGCGCGCTGGCCCAGCAATTACAGTCACAAGTAACCAGTGATGAAGACTATATTGAGGCGGTTTCAAACTTTTATCGTCAACGTCCTTTTGAGTACACCCTAAAGCCCGCACGGTTGCAAAGCGATCATCGTATAGACGATTTTCTGTTTGAAAGTCGTCAGGGTTTTTGTGCCCATTACGCTGGCAGTTTTACCTATTTAATGCGCTTGGGTGGAATACCGTCTCGCATCGTGACGGGATACCAAGGTGGTGAATGGAATGCAGAAAATAAGTACTTAGCCGTTTATCAGTTTAACGCTCACGCATGGGTCGAAATTTGGTTAAGCGGTAAGGGTTGGACGCGAATTGACCCCACCACATTTGTCGCACCAGAGCGTGTGTTGGATGGTGTTGAAGACGCGTTGCAAGAAGAGTTTAGTGGTCGTTCGGTTTTTTCCAGTCGACGCTGGCATTGGTTAAACCAAGCTCGCTTAAAGTTAGAGGCATTAAATTATTATTGGCATCGCTGGGTACTAAGTTACGACCAAAAACAGCAGCAAAGTTTAGTCGAAAACTTGTTTGGAAAACTGTCCACCAATGGCTATGCCTTTATGCTGGCCGGCTTGGTGTTTGGTGCCATCATGGTTCTGGCAATGCTTTTATTGTGGCGTAACCGAGCTACGCCGCTACCACCACTGCAGCGGGAATATCAGCGTTTAACACATGCCTTGGTTAAACGCGGTATTCATCCTCCGTTGGGCGCTTCACCTAACCAAGTGTTGGCTCACTTGGCCGATCAACGCCCTTTACTACAGCAAGAAGCACTCGCGGTTGCCCGTTTGTTTGATGCTTACCTTTATGGCGCAAAGTCTGTGGACTTTTCTGAACAAGACCGACGTTTATTAAAGCGCCGTGTCATGAAATTAATTCGCAAAATTCGCTAATCCGCCCATAGGGCACTTTTACTCTGCTGAGCTACACTTTTAGGACAGTGTGTCTGTTAAGGCATGCAACGGCGCGTGCAGTCAGCGTCGACGCAAGTGATTGGGTTGAGGTGCTCCATGGTATGGGTTGGTAAAAGTGTGATGCGGTGTGCGTGGCAAGTGGCCGTTATGAGTTTGTTAGCAGCCTCCTTCATGTCTAGCCATGCCACGAACTCTAATCACTTAATAAAACCAAGCACAGACAGCTTGGTGCCGGTAAAGGTCGGCATTGACCTATGGCCGGGCTATTACCCCATAGTGTTGGCGAAAAAACTTGGCTACTTTAAGCGGCAGGGTTTGGATGTACAGTTCGTACTGCCCGAAGCGACCGACGACATGCTGGGCCAATTTGTCAAAGGCAAATTGGATATGGTCTGTGTAGCCATGGGGGATGCATTTAGCCTGTATAAACAAGACCCCAAGCTAAGAGTCATTATGATTACTGATGAATCGTCAGGGGGTGACGCACTGCTTGCCAGAGAGGGCGTTAGCGAATTAAAAGGGCGTACCTTGGGGACCAACCTTAACGGGTTTGGCGAGCTGTTTATTGATGCCTTTTTAAAAGGTAGAGGGCTTACTCGTAATCAAGTGACCTTGGTACATCAAGAAGCAGCCGATGCGTTGACGTTTTTAAGGGACGGTAAAGCTGATGTTGTCCATACGTGGGAACCTTACGTGTCTGAAATTGTATCTTTTGGTATTGGGCAAGTTGTTTTTGATAGCGCGCAAACGCCGGGGTTGATACCCGATGCGTTATTGGTTAACGGCCAGTTTCGTAGTACACACCCAGAGCGGATTCGTAAATTTGTGCAGGCATGGTTACAGGCTGCGCAGTGGTGGATGGACAATCGAAAGCAAGGCGACCAATTAATTGAACCAGAACTGTTGCTTATGCCCGGTTCCGTTAACTTAAAAGGTGTTCGTCTTTATACCGCGCAACAAAATCGAAATACGTTTAAGCCGGGCGATGATATGTCGTCGTTGTATTTTGTGACACAAAAGTACATCGACTTCTTTGTTGAAAAAGGCGTATTGGCGGTGGGCATAGAGCCCAGCGATATTCTTGACCCAAGTTTTCTACCTCAATGATGTGGTAGCGCATAGATGAGCGGGTTAACGCAACGGTCGAAAGCAAATACCTTACTGGCTTTCGCTGTGCAGTCCGTTGTTGCTGTTGTTCTCGCATTGGCTCTTGCACCAGCAATTGCCACGGACCCACAATCCTCTTCACTTGATACCCCTCAAGCACAACAAGGTCGAATTAATTTAAACCATAAAGTTTGGTCCAGTATTCCGTTAATTGGCGAATGGGGATTTCACTGGGGTGTATTGTTAAATGCACAGCAGTGGCAAGATCCATCACCGCCGTTTTTTTCCATGCCATCCACTTGGGATGAAGACGGGCATGCGGGTCATTTTTATCCGGGCCAAGGTGCAGCGACCTTTACCCTTGTTATTGAAAATGTGCCCAGCAATTTAGTTTGGTCGATGCTCATTCCAGAAATCACCACCTCATACCTACTCATTGTAAATGGTGAAACGCTTTCTCAAGGTGGCCAAGTAGCGCTCAGTCAAGAGGACTTCGTCCCCTATTATGGAAACCGATTGGTAACGCTACCCGCGCCGGTAAACGGCCAATATCAAGTGCAATTACAGGTAGCAAATTTTGCGCATTATAACGGTGGCCCATGGCAGGCCATTACATTGCGACCGGCAAACCAAGCATTGGACCGCGAAGATAGACAAAGCGTGATCGAGGCTGTGGTATCAACGTTGTTGTTGCTTATGGCTGCATTGCTTGTACTTGAATACTTTATTGACCCCCGCGACCGTACTGGTTTTTGGTTAGGGTTGCTTTCTCTTGATTTGGGAATTCGTTTAGGCATTCAAGGTTCTGGGTCTTTGTATTGGTTATGGGATTTTCAACTCCCATGGGCAGTTCACATCACGGTGCTATATGTCACCATGGTCTGCGCACCCGTGCTGTTGTTTGGGTGGTATCGCGCAATTTTTGAAGGTGATTTCTCAGACCAAATTTTCCGACTTTCAATTTTGCCTTATTTGCTGGCTACGTTATTTGTGATCGTGGCGCCACCCATTGTGTTTACGGCGTGGCTTAAGTTTTTTAGCTTTATTCTGTTGCTGGCGATGGTGGTGGCTGTTTGGTATTTGATACTTGTGGTCATGCGTAAACGGCGAAACGCGTGGCTTTTGTTGTTGGGTGTTGGTGTTCTATGTGTGAGTACCGTGCACGATATGATGGTCAACAATCAAATGATCAGCGGCAGTCGCTGGTTGCATTTAGGTTTTTTAGTGTTTGTGTTATCACAAGTGATGAATTTTTTGTCACTGCGGGTTTGGCAGCGACGACAAATAGAGGTGTTAAGTCATAAATTACAAAAAACCAATACCGAGCTTGAACGACGGGTGCAGTTGAGAACCCAAGACTTATCAGAAAAAGCCGAGCAGCTCAGCGTGGCTAACGAGCAATTAAAAGTGCTGGCTAATATTGATGGTCTTACCGGCATATTAAATCGTCGAGCTTTTATCGAGCGATTAGAAGGAGCGCCTCACTATACCAAGCCCTATGTGGTGATTTTGATAGATTTAGATTACTTCAAACAAGTCAATGACACCCATGGACACGGTGCTGGTGACGAAGTGCTTAAACTGACCGGACAATTGTTGGATAAACTAAGGCGAGCACAAGACGCAGTGGGGCGAATTGGAGGCGAAGAATTTGCAGTGCTGCTAACAGACTGTGATGAACAAGGTGCACGATCTTTTGTCAGTCGTTTTCAGCAAGGTTTGTTATCGTTAGACCTTAGCGCTTGGCCGGACCTGAATCCCATAACCGCCAGTATTGGCGTTGCACTAAGCGGTGTGCGACCCGCCACGGGTAGCGCCATGCTGCACGCAGCCGACGAAGCCATGTATGCGGTTAAAAAGAACGGGCGAAATGGCTTTCATATTGTTCAAGTACCTTGAATAATTTTTAGCGTACATTTGAAGAGAACTCATCGTAACGATAGGCCTGTGTCTCAAAATTTGGCGTTAACAATGGAGTTCGCTCCAACGGCATGGCTACCTTGGCCAGCGACATTTGTTTTAGCACATAGGGTCCGTCTAGCTGTAGATCGTGAAAGAGTAGACCGGGGTAGGAGAGAGGAATCCAGTGCAAGCCTGCCGCCAATTGTCCAGAAAATTGTGTGACACCTAACGCCGAATCTTGCTGGTCATACAAAGAGGCTTGGACGTAATATCGGTTTGAACTTGTAATATTTACTTCTGCTTCAATTAAGAGGTTTCCTTGCTCGTCCTTACGGTCACGAAACTTACCGGTCAGTTCAATCCCGGGACTGGACAAGGTAAACGTAATGGCATCGGTGATGCCAGTTTGGGTCTCTTTAACGATTATTTTATAGATTCCGGTATCTGCACTGGGGCTTAATAGTTTGCTAAGACTTAATGCAAAACTGGCGTTGGCAGAAGACAAATTGGTTTGTGTTGAGTGTGATCCAGTTGGGCCAGTGGTTGAGTTAGCAGATGAAGAAAATTCGAATTCTGACAGTATTTTATTCTGTTTAATAAGCTGAGCGCGGTATTGCCCTTTGATTTCTAAGCGGTCAATCGAATCGTCTGGGCCTACTTGCGTTTGCTTAAACAATTGCGCGTATAAGTACACGGTATCGTTTACGCCGTAGATTTTTTCGTCGCTCCACAAGGTAAGTGCTGCGCTGCCGTCTTCGTTTCTTGTTGTTCTTTGATCTATTGCATAGCCTTGTACAATCGGGTCTGGCTGCTCGGGACTTAATGGGCGAACATGGGGCGGGTAACGATGGAAATTCGTTTGCTCTGCCAATAATGCTTGCTGAAAATCGCTGGGATTCGCAATGCGTTTGATGCGTTCATGGGGCAGTTCAGTGATTTCAGTTGCATCGACTGTGTGACTCTGTGCAATGAGTGCGTCGCGCGGTTTGTCAGCTTGTGTGCTTATCTTGGATGAATTTAATGAATCGAGATTTTTGTGTTCAGTTAAATTGCTAGGCGACGTAGTGCTTGATTCGTTTCTCGCATTTGGTGCATCCAGTAACGAACCTTTGGGTAAATACACAAAACCAATCAAGAGAATGATCAGCGCAGAAAGAATCGCAAATGCAGTAACTGACTTTTTCATGTTGTTTTTTATAAATTAACACGTATATGGTGATTTACTTTGTGTTTAAACCGCCGTTAAACCTAAGACCAAGCTCGATTCCAAACCAAAATGCGGCTTCGTATGAAGCCGCGTTTTGACGTCAGCGCTGTTATTGAGTACAAGCGGCGATGCGACCCGCCATGTTTTGACCGTTTCCGCAGCTTAAACCGTTTTCGATATTGGTATAGCTAGGGTTATTGATGCCAGCGTTACGCTCTGCATCGTGGTCGGTGTAGACACTGGCCATGTTGTAAGTACGTGGCGTGCCCTTGTTGTTGTTATTACAACGGAATTTAGGGCTGCCGTAGGCAATGCCGAAGAAAGTTTTGTATTCGTTTAGATCATCCCAAAGGCTACGTTTAGGCGAGCCAGCGCAACCCATTTGTGACGCTAGGTTAATGTAGCCATCATCTTCGCCGTTTAAGAAACCGGCCGATGCGCCTTCAATACCGGGGAAGCTCTTATACCCACCCATAACGTAAATCGGTGCTGCAAGGTTAGAGCCGATATAATTGCGTGCTAAGTACGAGTCGTTGGTCTGCATCCACTCCACGCTGGGATTACAGTCTTTACCCAAAAAGGCCATGTTGATCAGGGCGTCTAACCAGTTGCCGTTACACACACGATCCGCACCTTCGGTCCCGCCGATGGCACCACCCAATGTGAAAATGCCTAACACGCCAGCAAACGCTTGGTCGAAACGAACGGTGTGGGTGTTGCCCGCAGCATCCCAAGTGGTGTTGTAGTAGGGCGAGCCTGTGATGGCGTTGCCTGCCATGTAGACCATTTGCAATGCGCCCTGACTGTGGGAAACCACATAGAAATCGTCATTAGCGCTGCACTGTGTGCCCGACTCAGGGTGTACATAACCGTCCCCTTGTCCGTTTTTAATCGCAATCATCTGACGTGCAATTTCGCCAGCAGTTTGGTCATACCAATAGGGATAACCACTTTCATCGGTTGAGTCGTAACCTACAATGCCATAGTTATCGGTTGGGCCAATTAAATGTGCGAAGAAATTGCCGTTTTGATACTCACTAAAGTGAGACTCTTTCCAATAGTCTAAAGCAGGTTGGTTGCTTCCACTTTTGACGTTACCTTGAGTGCCATGGCCGTGGACCATGATGTAACAGTTGTCCGCCTGCGCTTGTTGTGCGCCGGCGAAAATAGACAAGCAAAGCGACACGCTGGGTATGATCTTGCGACTATGTTTTTTTATTGTTGTTAACATAGGGGCCTCATTAAGTTCATTTTTTGGAACTGATCGGCACGAACGATCAGCGTCCTTAAAAGTATGGTTTTCAATGTGTCATCTGGCCATAACCGTAGCGGTCAACTTAAACTACCTTGCAGGCCAGACTGACTTGCCCTTACTTATTTATGTGCGTATCCGTCGTATTTTTAATTGTCTAATCTTGGATGACTGGTGCCGCTCGCTTTGCTGATTTTATTGAGTGCTGTTGCCGAAACTGTGCGGGTGAAATGCCAAACCAGCGTTTAAATGCGCGGCTGAAACTGGCGGCACTGTGGTAGCCAAGTTGTTCCGAAACGCGATCTAACGATAGGTTTGATTCAATCAATTGTGTTCTTGCTTTACGCTTGCGTTCTTCTTCTAGTAGTTCGCTAAAACTTGAGGCTTGTTGTTGCAAGTGTCGGCGTAAACTTCGTGGGCTCATGTGCAGTTGTTGCGCCACACCTTCGAGTGAAAGTGTATCTAAAGGTTGATGGCGTAAGGTGAGTTTGACTTGCTTTAGTAAGTCGGACTCCTGTTGAATGTGAGCTAAATATTTAAGACAGACTTGCTCATGTTTTTGTGCAAACTGTTGATGTCTGAATACGCAGGGTAGGGATAGCGTTTTTGCAGACAAAATAGCGCGGTTGTGTTTGCAGCCAAAGGTGACTGTGTTGCCAAAAAACGCTTCGAATTTTTCCCGCTTTGGGTGTTCGGATTGGGTAAATTCAAAGCGAATATCTAACGTATTTTGGCCGGTACAAAAACGGCCCAGCCAATAAAGTGCGGAAAACGCGTATTCGACAAAATGATCCAGTGTCGCCCCAAGTGATACTCTAGGTTGCAGCGAAAAAAAGCCAACATCGTCCACTACGTTAAAATCTAACGCCAGCACTTGTGTAAATAAAGGCTGATATTGAACCAGTACTTCCATTGCTTGATGGGCATGGTCGCAGCACATGATGCGCTGTGCCAGCGCGCCATCATAATGAATAAAAAACTGCTCACCTAGTTTTAGGGCGTAGTCATCACTCGCGCTCAATTTTCGGCTGTTTAAGATGATTTGTAAAAAATCATCGGTACGAATAGACCGGCTTTGATCGACAAAGGTTTGCGTTTCTATTTGTGTTTGCGCAAACAACGCCTGTGGTTGCACACCTTGTGCGACCATGAGCTTAACCAAGGGTTTAAGCGAGTCCATAGGAACCAGTTGTGGTTGCTCTGTGGTGTGAAGGTGCTTTTGTGCAATTAGGTTTGAACCAATGGCCACTGGGCGACGCATTTGGGACCTTGTTATGTCATTGCGGAACTCATCAGTATCGACTTCTGCTGCAAGCAGCAAGACCACGGACCATTGGGGCCTAGGTATCCATGAAACGACGAGTACGTGAACGAAGCGCAAGCAAAATGAGTCTGGGCCAGCTGCGCGGTTTTTTATTGTTATGTGTTGTGATCCTACGCTTAGACGGCGATAAGGCTAGGATCATATTAAGCAACTGGTATAGCTTTTTCGGCCAATGGCGAATTCGGTCGGCAACCTAATAGCAGTGCTCACCCGAACAGGTTGAGTCTGTTCTAGCGAAGCAGTATGAGACATGGCCACCAAGAAACGTGGCCAGTTAGAAAGGGGGCAGATAGAAAGTAGCCTGATAGAAAGTGGCCAGCAAAAACGATCACTGCGTACTTAACTGGGACAGAGCAGAGTTGGTGCCCATGATCCAATCGCCCACTTGTTTTGCGGTGGCTGACACTAAGGAAATGTGAGTTTGTTTAGGCAGGATGACGGTATGGGCCTGCTCGTTGGCGTTTTTCATGAAGTAAGCCAGCTTGCTGGGGTCCAAACCTTCGTCGAGCTCGCCAACCCACATGGCAATGGGTTGTTGAATATCGCGCAATTGGTGATAAGGCCATTGGGCATTAGTAGCGAGGGACATTTCCACCGTCAGCGATGAAACGATTTCTGGGTAGCGAGCGGTTAACTCGTCGGGAAAGTGGTAAAAAATGGCGGGTGTGTGGGCCTCGCTACCATCGTTTGCGTTTTGTGCGAAAACTTTAAAGTCGATGGTGATTAAATCGTTTTGCACACCGTCTCTTAAAACTGGGGCCACAGGCCCCATAAATGGCGCTAGAAAAACGTAACCGTCTACTGGCAGGGCTTGCTCATAGGCGGAATGGTTCATGATCAGCCCAGCGCCTGAGCTGTGTCCGCCGAGGAAAACGGCCGCATTAGGAAACCGTGAGCGCGCATCCTGAATATGGCGATTAACATCGTCAAACATAATTTGACTGGTGGGGGTATCACCCCGTTTGCCCTCACTGAAACCATGGCCGCGCATGTCGGGCGTGATCACGGCTAGTGGAAAGGTTTGGCTAAGTTGCGTGGCGAAGTCAGGGTAGGTGATGGCGCTGTGTGTACCTGTGCTGTGATAGAAAATCAGGACAGCGGTGGCGGGCTGCTTGGGGCGGTACTCGCGAAACGCTAACTTGGCTTTGTCGTTAGCCAGCAAAAATTGTAGTGCTTGCGCTTGATGCTGCGCGTGGTATTGATCGAACTGTGCTTGGGCTTTGTAGGTGTTCGCGTGGCTGCTTAAGTTGAACGCCAGTCCCACTATCAAGCAGGCAGTAATGATTCCTTTCACGGTGCAATCCATTTGGTGTATTTTGACTGTCAGCAGATTAGCGAACTGTCGAGCGTTTGAAAACCTTGGCAATGAGCTGACGGAACTCTTTTTTACTTTTTGGGTCAGTGAGCTAGTCACTTTTGTACCCATTTTGAATAAGGCTGTTTTCATGTCCTCTTCTTCATCCGACCAGCGACCTTCGCAAACCGTTCAAGACAGCGTGAAGCGCTATTATGGTGAGGTTTTACAAAACTCCGGTGATCTAAAAACCGATGCGTGTTGCACCGAAGAGTCCATGCCCGAGTTTTTAAAACCCATCCTGTCAAAAGTCCACGATGAAGTGCTGATTCGCTATTACGGCTGCGGTTTAGTGTTACCAGAAGCCTTAGCAGGCATGAAAATATTAGATCTAGGTTGTGGCGCGGGACGTGACGTTTACGCTCTGTCTGCGCTTGTTGGCGAACACGGTGAAGTGGTGGGCTTGGACATGACGGATGAGCAACTGGCCGTTGCCCGTCAGTATCAGGATTACCATGCCGATGTATTTGGCTATGAAAAATCCAATGTCCGTTTTATTCAAGGGGACATTGACCAGCTAGATCAGCTGGATTTGCCTGACAACTATTTTGATTTAATCGTTTCTAATTGCGTGATCAACCTCGTACCCGACAAACAAAAGGTGCTGCGCGAAGCGCATCGTTTATTAAAACCCGGTGGTGAGCTTTATTTTTCTGACGTATATAGCGACCGCCGTATTCCCGCCGAGTTAGTGGCCGACGAAGTGTTATACGGTGAGTGTCTAAGTGGTGCTTTGTATTGGCGCGACTTTTTAGAATTTGCTAAAGGGGCCGGTTTTACCGACCCGCGTTTAGTAAAAGATCGTTCTTTGGGTATTCAAAACGCTAAGGTACAAGAAAGAATTGGGCACATTGATTTTTATTCTGCGACATATCGATTGTTTAAAATCGACCAACTTGAAACCGCATGCGAAGATTATGGTCAGGCAGTGGTTTATAAAGGAACCATTCAGCATCATGAGAACGTGTTCTGGCTAGACAGCCACCACAAAATAGAAAAAGGAAAGATTTTTCCTGTTTGTGGTAACACCTATCGCATGCTGCACGACACACGTTTTAATTCCCATTTTGACTTCGTTGGGAATTGGGATATTCACTACGGTATTTTTGATGGTTGCGGCACCCCCATTCCTTTTAAACAAGATAACGGCGAAGGCGGCGCGTGTTGTTAGTGCTACTTTTTAAACGCATTTTCTTGCTCGTGCTATGTTCATTGCTGGCCACTAGCTTTACCGCATGTACAACATACGAACCCAAAGTGGCCAAAAAACAGCCCTATTTATCGGAAGATTGTGAGTTAGTCACGCGACGTTTGAATTTAACCAAGTTTCAAATTAAAGGTGATCCTTACGGTCCAGCCTGTGCGGTCGACCCTATGCAGTGTGTCGTCATTATGGTGGGCAGTGGTATTTGGACGGCGGGTTCTTTGATCGTCTCGGGCAGCATAACCGCAACGGGCAACATGTTGCACTGGATGGAATATCAAGGACGTTGCGATAGTGAGGATATCACTGAACCCTTGCTCGATATTCCAGATGCCAACAAGGTATCGTCTTAAGTCAAAACATTGCTGCGTTAAAAAACAAACGCAGCAATGTTTTTTATGTGTTTAATAGACGCCTTATTTAAGGTGTTTCACAATCACGTCGTTAATCAATTCGGCAAATTCGGTGCCGGAATCTTCCTGTAAAAAGTGTCCACCTTTCAGTGTGGTGTGTGGCATGCCTTCGCAGCCGGGAATGCGTTTATGGGCGCGCTTATCTAATCCTCGGGTAATGGGGTCACCATTACTGAATGCTGTTACAAACGGCTTTTCCCATTTTTCTAGCACTTTCCATGCTGCACGATTCGCTTCGCTGGCTGGGTTGTCCGGCGTGGTTGGAACCAAGCGCGGAAATGCACGCGTGGCTGCTTTGTATTTTGCCGATGGGAATGGCGCATCGTAGGCGCGCAGTTCATCTGGGCCAAATTTTTTAAACGATCCTGAATTGACGATTTTAGCAATGGGGAACCACGGGCTATACGTGGCAAATGCTCGCCATATTTTAAACACTTTGCTTACTGTGCCTTCATCGCCTGTAGGTAAAAAGCCATTGCCCAACACAATGGCATCAAAACGGGATTCGTTTTCTGCGGCGAGACGCAGGCCAATTAACGATCCCCAGTCCTGACATACCAATACAATGTTTTTTAAATCCAACTGGTCGATAAAAGATTGCATCCAATCCATGTGCGTTTGATAGCTGTAATCTTCCATGTTGGCTAATTTATCTGACTTACCAAAACCGATGAGATCCGGTGCAATAACGCGATGACCGGCCGCGGCACACACGGGAATCATGTAACGGTACAAGTAAGACCAGCTGGGTTCGCCGTGCATCATGAGTACTACGCGACCGTCTTTGGGGCCGTGATCAACGTAGTGCATGCGTAAACCGTTTACATCCACGTAGTTTGGCTCGAACGGGTAGTGGGCTAGATTCTTAAAGCGTTCTTCGGGCGTGCGTAGAATTTCCATTAGGGCCTCTTTTTTGTGTTGTTATTGTTGTGTGCGAAATGTGTTGTCGATGAATTGATCAATGGCTTGGCTTAGCGTTCGTTCTTGCATTTGGGTTTTGGCAGTCAGCAGCAGGCCCGTCATAAAAATTTGAATTTGCATCAATGCGCTTTGGGGTTCCGCTGTCGTTTGTTGCGTGAGCTGATGGAGTAAACCTTGTTCTATGTACTTTAAGCCGGCACGTATCGTGTTGTGGATGTCGTGGCGTGGGGTGGTGCCGCTGAATTCAATGTTGGAATTGACTAGCAAACAGGCTTGGTGCGCGATGGATTTAGGTAAGCCAATGACACTGGAGGATAAAAAGTAACGTATGCGTTCCACTGGCAATTGGCCTTGCTCGGCCAGCAAAATGTTATCGACTCTGGGTTTGATGACCGTGTTGATGTAGTGCTCTAACGCGGCGACAAACAGAGCATCTTTATCCTTGTATGTGCTGTAAAGCGCCCCTGTCGTGATGCCTGCCGCGTTGGCGATATGGCGCAGTGATGTGCCTTGGTAGCCGTATCGCCAAAAGTGTTCCACGGCGATTGCCATAAGCTGAGTGACATCCAGTTGTTTGGGTCTCCCCACTGTATTGGTCGACATAATCAAGTCTGTTTTTCGCGTTGGGTAATTAGATAACGCATGTTATATAACGAGTGTTATTTAATTTCCAGTACTTACATGGGCCTGTTTTGGGACAGTGTGTTGATGGATGGCTTTTTGCCGCGTTGAAGTGTGAGGTTCAGCGCCCAGCGGCTTGGCCTGGAGCGGAGTGAACAGGATTGCTTGACGCTTGCTCGGGTTTGGCGCTGGAAGGCGGTTGGTAGAGGTATTCCGTGGGGTCGGTGACATCCAGTTGCTCCGGCGCGAGCGCCGCTTTGGCGTATTTCTCCCAAACCCGTTTACGCACGAAGAGGTTGAATAGGTCTGGGTCTATGTGTTCGTCTTCGACCATGCGTTTGAGAATGGTCAGCGACAAGCTCACCTTCATTGGGTCTTTGTAGGGACGGTCTTTGGCGGTTAGCGCTTCAAACACATCGGCAATGGCCATCATGCGCGCAGGAATCGACATTTGGTCGCCAGTTAACCCTCGAGGGAAGCCGGTACCATTCATTTTTTCGTGGTGACCGCCTGCGTATTCCGGTACGCGTTTTAGCTGTTTGGGGAAGGGCAGGCCTTCAAGCATGTCGATGGTGACCGTCATGTGGTTATTGATGATTTGCCGTTCTTCGTGGGTGAGCGTGCCGCGCTCGATACACAGGTTGTAAACTTCATCTTCGCTGAGCATGGCTTGTTCTTGGCCGTTCACATCGGTCCATGTGTAATCAGCAATTTGGCGAATGCGTTCTTTGGATTCTTCCGACATAAACTCGCCGCCCTTGTTGCTGGTGCGCACAAACTCTAAGTCATCGTCGATTTTTTCAATTTCTGTTTTATATAGATTTTCGAGGGCGTTTTTGTCAGCTGGGTTTTCTACTAAGTCTTCTAAGTGCGCGATTTTTAATTGGGCTTTCATGGCCGCAAAGCGCGCCTCAATAGCGTCAATACCGTCTAGCATGCGATGCAGCTTGGTGGATTTATCTAACACAGAGTCCGGCGTAGAAAGTTTGCCGCAATCGTGCATCCACGCGCTAACTTTAAGTTCGTACCATTCTTCATCGCTAAGATTAAAGTCTTGATACATTTCGGTGTCTTCGCATGCCGCTTGCGCAATCATTTCCATAATCACAGGCACGCGCTGGCAATGGCCGCTGGTATGTGGCGATTTGGCGTCGATGGCTTTGGCGATGGTTTTAATAAACGCATCTAACAAGTTTTTCAGGTCGCTAACCAAAATCTGGTTGTTGAGTGCGATGGCAGCGTACAGGGCCAAACCTTTTAACAAAGGAATCGAACGCTGGGTAAATGGAATCACATGGTTTGTATCTGGGTGCCGTGCGTTTACTAATTGGATGACACCAATGACTTCTTTACGGTGATTTAACAAGGGCAAAGTGAGAACGGATTTAGTGCGGTAGTTGGCCTTTTCGTCAAAGGCTCGTGCGCCGGAAAAATCAAACTCGGTGGATTGATAAACGTCTGGAATGTTGACGACTTTTTTGCTGTTCGCGCAGTAAGTAGCGACGTTGTGAGTGTTGAGTGCGCCGTTTTCTTCAACCAATGGTATGCCAGGGAAGGGAATGGGTTGCCCGCTTTTGCCGCCTAAATAAATATCCAGCTCGTTGTTTTTAATGATTTCAAATTCCAGCATGGCCTGACCGGCTTCATTTTCCCGAATCAGATACAAGGTGCCGCCTTCGGCGTATGTAAGTGCTTTCGCCTCGTCTAATATGCGTTCGATGATGTCCTTAGGTTTGGTCGTGGCCGCCTAGTCCACCAACAAGGCACGCTGACTTTCGCTTACGGTGCGGTTCTCGATGGCGGTGGCTGCAAACCCTGCCAGTGCTGTCACCATGGGTTCGTTTTCTTCGCTAAACGAAACGACTTCTTTGGTCACGGGGTCAACAGCGTTGATTAATTGCAATAAACCAATTAGTTGGTTCATGTCGTTGAGCAGTGGAATGGCCAACACGGATTTGGTGCGGTAGCCGTGTTGTTCATCGAAGCGCTTGGCACCGGAAAAATCGAATTGAGTGTTGTCGTAGGCGTCGTCGATATTGATCAGGGTTTTGGCGTGGGCCGTGAATGCGGCCACATGGTGTTGGTCGATGTTGCCTTGTGTGTCGTACAGCTGAATCGGCGGGAAAACACTGCCTTGGGGGTCGGCGATCAAACGCATATTTAACGAATGGTTGTGTACGATGGCAAAGCGCAGCTCGGATGGGGGGTGTTTTTCATCAACCAAATACAAGGTGCCACCGTCAGCGCCCGTCAACGATTGCGCTTCATCCAGAATCAATTCACACAGGCGCGTGATATTCCGCTCGCTGATCATGGAGCGTCCGATTCTGAATAGGCTTTGGTAGTTGGTTTGATCCATAGGCTCTGACACACATTCCCTGTCTATAAGGCTAGACCATGGCCAGCTAAGCGCGGCTGAATCCGTGTGTGTTATAAGCCGAAAGGGGAATATGGCCAAAAGGCCTTATGCGTTTTACTGCCAAGGGCAGAAGCAGCCTTGGCCCAAGGTGTTGAAAAACGGCTGGGCGTTAGGGTTTGTAAGACTGTGCAATTGGCGGTCGAGTATCTGGGTATTGTTTTGGCTGCAAAACGCACCAAAGCCCATTGGACCAAAATAGTGAATGTCACCGGTGGCGGTTTGTAGAATCAGCGATGGGTTTTTCGGCATGGGGTGTTGCTCGAAATAGGCCGTGTTTGTGGTCAGTGGTATGACTTCGGTGTCTGGGTTTAGTGCTTGTAGCTGCTCGATTTGGTCGGCGAAACGACTAGGAATTAACGTCACATGGCGCACGTTCAATTGCGCACTTAATGTCTGGGCCGATACTGCGTGAGGGCGCGCGAATTGATTGCACAGGCACTCAGGTTGCCAAAATTGAATAACCAAGTCCTCGCCATTTAGATTGTTCAATTCTGGATGGGCAGACTTAAAGTCGTTAAACCATTGCTGGGTCTGATCCGGCTGAATAAAACGAACATCCTCAGCAAAGGGCTGCACATATTGTTGTTGAAACCAGATGCTGACGCTCAGTAGAGCGAAGAGCCATATCCCCAGCACCACCAGAACAATCAGGCTGTTGCGATTTTGTTGGCGGTTAACTGAGGACACAGTAAAGATACAAAAAAGTTATGCAGGGTCGTGGAAGGTTTCGCAAGCGTACAGGGTATTTTCCATAAGCGTGGCCACGGTCAGAGGGCCAACACCACCCGGCACTGGCGTAATGTAAGATGCGCGAGCCGCAGCAGGCTCGAACTCCACATCGCCGACCAGCTTGCCGGTGTCTAAGCGGTTAATGCCTACGTCCACCACAATGGCCCCTTGTTTAACCCACTCGCCTTGAACAATGCCCGGTTTACCTACGGCCACAACCAGCAGGTCGGCTTGTTCAACGTGATGTTTTAAATCTTTAGTAAAACGGTGACACACGGTAACCGTACAGCCAGCCAAAAGCAGTTCTAACGCCATTGGGCGGCCCACAATGTTTGACGAACCAACGATGACGGCGTGCATGCCTTTAATAGTTTGACCCGTGGTTTGCAACAGGGTCATCACACCGGCAGGTGTGCAAGGGCGTAGCGTAGGGATGCGCTGAGCAAGGCGACCTACGTTATACGGGTGGAAACCGTCTACGTCTTTTTCTGGGTTAATACGTTCGAGGATTTGGGTAGCGTCCAAGTGAGCAGGTAAAGGCAGCTGAACCAAAATACCATCGACTTTGCTATCTGCATTCAACTCGTCGATCAGCTTGAGCAGGCTGTCTTGAGTGGTGTCGGCAGGTAAGTCGTGGGCGTAAGAGTCAATACCAATGGCGGCACAGGCTTCGCGTTTCTTACCAACATAGACCTGTGACGCGGCGTCGCTGCCAACTAACACCACGGCCAAACCGGGTGCTCGTTTGCCAGCGGCAACACGGGCAGCAATTTTGTCAGCTACTTTTTGCTTAATCTCAGCACTGACAGCATTGCCGTTAATACGTTCTGCGCTCATGAAAGTTCTCGGGAAATAAGTGGGGTAATCATTTGGGGGGCGATTTTCGCACGGTTAACTAGTAACTGAAAGTAAAGACGAAAATTCAACATTGGGTAGGGTGCTGTTTAAACAATCGCGACCGAACTCATTGTTATTACTAAATTTTTTTTAAAAAAAGAGTTGACGACATGGGGACCTATCCGTAATATGCGCCCCACTCAACGAGGCCACACCCCGTTGAGCTGTAACCGGATGGTTACAGGCCTTGAGTCAGAGCTTCTCGCGCTGATTCGGATAGGTGAAGCGCCCGTAGCTCAATCGGATAGAGCATCGGCCTTCTAAGCCGAGGGTTACAGGTTCGATTCCTGTCGGGTGCGCCAGTAACTTTTAGGCATTGTGTGGTCGATTTATTTTTTAAATCGGATATAGTGGTGACCGTAGCTCAGTCGGTAGAGCGCAGGATTGTGATTCCTGTGGTCGAGGGTTCGATCCCCTTCGGTCACCCCACTTGCGGAAGTGGTGAAATTGGTAGACACGCTGGATTTAGGTTCCAGTGCTTCACGGCGTGAGAGTTCGAGTCTCTCCTTCCGCACCATTCTTTCTTCTCTGAATTCTTCAGAGAATTACTAAATCTCTATATTGTTGTCATTTAGTGAAATTGGACTTACACCCGATTGGGATTTAGGTTTCAGTTTTCACGGCCCCCATGAAGTATGGGTGTTTGTAGGTTTGGCTTTAGCCAAACAAAAAAGCACAATCTTCTAAACGCGCTTACGCATTCGCAAAAACACGAACTCATCACAGTCTGGCCCCAAAGGGTTCGAATTTTTCTAGTCGGCCAGCCAAAATAGACGCCTTGATCTGTTCCCTCGTTGTACTTGTAGGTGAGACTTATGGCTCTGTTTTCGACCCCTTCTCAATTCCCTTCTGAGCTTGAAGACTACAAGAAATCCCTGATTGCTAAACATAAGCAGCCTTTGACTAAGCACATTGGTGACTTGCCTGCCGTTACAGCAGGGCATGTGGTGCGGGTAAAGGACTGGGTGCAACTGCCCGAACGTGAGCTGGGTATCAAGGTTGATGTGGTTGCTCAGCGTGGTCAAATTCCTACAACTAGTCCATTACCTGAGTTTTTGCCGCAATTTGGTCAGTCCTTAAATGCGCTGACCTTGGGGGATCGTATTGTATTGCTGGCGAACGCCATTGAAACCCATGAGCAAGCATTGGCCGCCTATCGGCAAGAAGTGATTGGTCGTTACGGAGTGCGATTGCTACTGGGTAAGCGTTTGCCTTTAGTCGCCCAGCAGGTTTTTGAATCGCTGGGTGAAGACAAGTTGCTCTACCTTAATGAGCAGTTGGGTTTTGCATTTGATTGGACTGTCTCAGGGCATCAGCAAGCGGCTGCGTTAGAGCACATCGCTCGCCTTGCTGCGGTTGGTCGTTCGGTTAATCGCGTGCAGCGACGCATGAGTTTCTACCGAGCGATGGCTCGTGTGATCGGCTGGAAGCAGCCTTGGACACACGATGATTTGTGCGTCTTGATCGACCGTGCCCGACGTAAGCTCGCGTGACGATTGCGTAACGCCCGTCAATCTCTTTGCAGGGTTTCCTGTATGGACTCTACAAAGTTCCTACAAAGGCCCTACATGGACATGGAGGCCAGCTCAGAAACTTCTAGCTTGCCGTTAATTTCTAGAAATGGGCAGCTTTTCGCTGCGGCAAGAGCGTCTTCCATGCTTGCTACTTCAATAATCGTATAGCCGGACATGCTGGTCACGCCGCCATTGGTGATGCTGCCGTCCGGATTGACTGTGGTGGTATTTTTTAGCGGATTGGCAGGGCTGACAACTTTATTGCCCAAGTCTGCGAGCCAAGCTTTGTATTTAGCAAAGTGGGCTTGGCCTTCTTCAGGAGTGGTGGGGTGATCACCACCGATGTAGCTGATCATAAATTGTGGCATGGCAGCAGGATGTCTTTTGAGGGGTTGTAGCCCAAGCCTAGCACGCCCACCGTTTTCTGGTTTGTAAGAACCCAAAAAAGCCCGTCTAAAGGTTCAGGATGTCCAAGCGTTCGTAACCGTTATTGTCACGGCCGGATTCCAAGTTCACAAAATCAAATAGGTTGGTGTCGGCCAATTGTGAAGGTGCCACGTTTTGAATGGCGGTGAAAATCACTTCGCTGCGGCCTGGGTGTTGTTTATCCCACTGACGAAGCATTTGTTTGATGGCCTGACGTTGCAGGTTTTCTTGGCTTCCGCAAAGGTTGCACGGAATAATCGGGAATTGCTGTTCTTCGGCATAGCGTTCGATATCGCTTTCTTTGCAGTAGGCCAATGGGCGAATCACTATATGTTTGCCGTTATCGCTTTTTAGTTTTGGTGGCATGGCTTTGAGTTTGCCGCCATGGAACATGTTTAAAAACAAGGTTTCGATGATGTCGTCACGATGGTGACCCAATGCGATTTTGGTGGCGCCAATTTCTTCTGCGTAGCCGTATAGTGAGCCACGGCGTAAGCGTGAACAGATGCCGCAGGTGGTTTTACCTTCGGGCACCACTTCTTTCACAATGCTGTAGGTGTCTTTTTCGAGAATATGGAAGGGGACGCCGATTTTTTCTAAATAGGTGGGTAGGACTTCTTCGGGGAAGCCCGGCTGTTTTTGGTCCAAATTCACCGCAATTAATTCAAAATTAACCGGTGCGCTTTGCTGAAGCTTCATCAGGATGTCGAGCAAGGTGTAGCTGTCTTTTCCGCCTGATAAGCACACCATGATCTTATCGCCGTCTTCGATCATGTTGTAATCGGCGATGGCCTTGCCCACTTCGCGGCGTAAACGCTTGTGTAGCTTGTTGGATTCCAGCTTAGCCTTTTGTTCCTGTTTGGTTAATACAGGGCGAGAGGTGGAGGTGGTTTCCATGGCGTTAACAAAATCGACCATAACGACGGGCTCGGATTAGGGTAAAAAACGGTGGCGAATTGTACCTTAATCTTGGTGGGGCAGGTAGGTGTTGTACCGTGACGGCAGCAGAGGCGGGTGATAGTGGCGGGGTGCATCGCAGTTGTAAGCCCAAAGGCTGCATTATGCAGCCTTGGAATGGGCTTCAATGGCTTTTTCGTATTGCTCCACAAACATGCTTAAGCTTGCTTGCGGTCTGCTATGAAAGTGACGACGCCAGTAGCGCCCTAGGCCTTTTATATCGCCTGCTGCTGGTAGGGGGCGGCCGCTGCGACGGTAGATCATCCACGCGATGGCGGTGGCATACCTTAGGTTTGTGGTCAGCTCTAGGTGAGGGTTCATCAAGAATTCATGCTGACTGGCTAGGCCGCGCACTTTGCTGGCTAGGT
>JBFHVZ010000031.1:0-22950 GCA_041589295.1 Pseudomonadales bacterium | reverse complement strand
CCTCAATGGTTGTATTTGGCGGCACATTTGACCCCGTTCATTTTGGGCATTTGCGCACCGCCAGCGAGCTGGCTGAGGTGATGGGGTACGAGCATGTGACGCTTATGCCCTGCGGTCAGGCGTACCATAAGGCGACTGATCAGGCCAGCGCAGCACAGCGCTGGCAGATGTTGGAACTGGCTTGTAGTGAAGACGTAGCAGGTAAGTCATGGTCTCGATTGACCTTGGATGATCGAGAACTAAAGCGTGAGGGTCCTACTTTTACCGTACAGACTCTGACTGAATTGCGAGCAGAACTGGGCCCAGATACACATCTAAGTTGGGTTGTGGGGCAGGATGCAGCAGCAGGCATAACCCGCTGGCATCAGTGGCAGACCTTGTTTGAACTTGCCAACTTGATCGTTGTGGCGAGACCTCAGGAAGATTGGCCAGCGAGCATGTCGCAGTGGCCAGCTCACATCATGGATGATGCCGAATTATTTAAATCACGCCCCAGTGGCGCGGTTTATCAGGTGTCTTTAACACCGCAGGCTATTTCATCTAGCCTAGTTAGACAGAAAATAAAGGACCGGCAATCAATTGATGATCTGGTTCCTGCGCCAGTTGTAAACTGGATTGAGGCCACCGGCCTATACCGCCCGCGTTAAGTTGGCGGTCGTTATTAACAAACATGAGGCAAACACCAACCTAATGGACGTTGCATCCTTAAAACCTATCGTCATTGGTGCGCTAGAAGACATGAAAGCTCAGAACATTACCGAGCTAGATGTTGTTGGCCGCACTTCCGTCACTGACCTAATGGTCATAGCCTGTGGTACCTCCAACCGACATGTGCAAGCCGTAGCTGACAACGTCAGCGAAAAAGTGAAAGCGGCTGGCGTACAACCTTTGGGCGCCGAAGGCCGTGGCAACTCAGACTGGGTGTTGATCGATTTAGGCGACATCATTGTGCATGTGATGACTGCGCAAGCCCGTGAGTTTTACGATCTTGAGCGCCTTTGGGGACAACCCGAAGCGAATGCCGCCACTAATGTAGCCCACGCAGAGTAATGCGTATTCGCATGATTGCCGTGGGTGGCAAGATGCCCGCTTGGGTTGAGCAGGGTTATCAAGAATACGCCAAGCGTTTACCAGCCGATTGCAAAATCGAGCTGGTCGAGTTGCCCTTAGGACCGAGAGGCAAAAGCTCCTCGGTGGCTAAAGCCATCGAGAAAGAGGGCCAGACCATGCTGGCTGCGATGAACCCCAAAAACCATTGCGTTGCATTAGAAGTGCTGGGTAAGCCTTGGAGTACTGAGCAACTTAGCGAGCATTTAGCTCAGTGGCGCATGGATGGTGGTGATGTTGATTTGCTGATTGGCGGACCAGATGGCCTTTCACCGGAGTGCACCAAGCTGGCCAAACAGAAATGGTCTTTGTCGCCTCTGACCTTACCGCATCCTCTAGTTCGCATTTTAGTGGCAGAACAGTTGTACAGAGCGTGGACAATCCTTAATAATCACCCCTACCATAAATAACGATAACTATTTGTTTTTAAAGGGACAACCTGCCACGCCATGAGCTTTGAGCTAAAGGATGCACGCCTAGAAAAAGAAATCTTTGCACGTCGCTCATGGTTAGCCATTGCAGTCATCATTTGTTTGCTGGGTGTGCTGGCCGCTCGCATGTTCTATTTGCAAGTGATGCAACACGACGTGTTTGTCACTAAGTCTGAAAACAACCGCGTTCAACTAAAACCTATCGCCCCGATTCGCGGCCTGATATTCGATCGCCACGGCGAATTGCTTGCCGAAAACCTGCCTTCTCATTCATTAACCATAGTGCCAGAGCGTGTTACCGATATGGACCACACCTTAGGGTTAGTGGATGCGCTGGTGGATTTAAGCGATGAAGAAATCGAAGAGTTTCGTAAACGTGTCAAGCAATGGCGTCGCCCTTACGAAGCCATTCCCGTCAAATATCGTCTGTCAGAAGAAGCCATCGCCAAACTCATGGTGAACACCTACTTTTTGCCTGGGGTACAGGTCGAGGCCGAATTGGTAAGGCATTATCCCAATGGTCCGTACTTTGCCCATGTGTTGGGTTATGTTGGGCAAATGAACGAGCGCGAGAAAAAGCGTTTAGATCCTGTGCGATACAAAGCTACGCGCCGCGTTGGAAAAATCGGTTTAGAAAAACGCTACGAAGACCTGTTGCATGGTGAGGTGGGCTATCAAAAGGTCGAGACGAATGCACAGGGCCGTATCCTAAAAGTGTTAGATAAAGAGCCGCCTAAACCGGGTGAAAATCTACATCTACATATCGATGCTAAGGTACAAAAAGTGGCTGCGGATGCGTTTAATGGCCGCCGTGGCGCGCTGGTGGCCATTGATCCAACAACTGGCGGTGTATTGGCCATGGTGTCCAGCCCTGCCTATGACCCCAATTTATTCGTGAACGGCATCAGTCATAAAGATTACTCTGCATTACGAGATTCGTTGGACATCCCATTGTTTGATCGCGCATCGCGCGGGCAATACCCGCCGGGCTCCACCATGAAGCCGTTTATTGGTTTGAGCTTTCTTCAAGCGGGTGTGACTGACTGGTCTGAAACCATTGAAGATCGTGGTTGGTACATGTTGGAAAATGATGAGCGGGTTTATCGCGATTGGAAGCGGGAAGGCCACGGAAAAGTAAACCTGTCTCGGGCGATTATCGAAAGCTGTGACACTTATTTTTACGAAATGTCATTTCGGACCGGTATTGATCAGATCAGCCCGTTTTTGGCGCAGTTTGGTTTTGGCGAAGACTTGAGCTTGGACGTGGGCAACGCATTGCCTGCGTTGTTGCCAACCCGAGAATGGAAAAAAATTCATCGTGGTCGCAGTTGGTATGCGGGGGACACGCTTAACCTAGGCTTAGGCCAAGGTTATATGTTGGCCACGCCGTTGCAGTTAGCGACGGCGACCAGTGTATTTGCAAGTAAAGGTGTTTGGAATCGGGCCAAACTGGTTGAGTTTATCAACCAAGAAGCCAACGTAGATGATGCGCCCATGGCTGCGATTGAGATTAAAAACCCAGCGGATTGGGATCGCATGACACGGGCTATGGAAAATGTGATCTCGGGTACCCATGGTACAGCGAGGGGGATCAATCGAAACCTCAATTATCGTATTGCCGGTAAAACCGGCACAGCGCAGGTCGTTGGCATCAAACAAAACGAAGAGTATGACTCTGAGGCTTTGGAAGAGCGACAACGCGACCACGCGTTGTTTGTGGCGTTTGCCCCTGCCGATGCGCCTAAGATTGCGGTGGCGGTCATTGTGGAAAACGGTGAGTCGGCTGGTTTAACCGCTGCGCCCATTGCGCGCAAGGTCATGGATACCTACATGGCGGTAGAGCGTCAGCGAACACAAGCTCAAGGGGGAAGCTATGGCGGGTGATTTTATCCGGCAGCTGGATGACAGCGGCATGGGGCAAGGTCCTAGTATTGCCCAGCGTCTGCACATTGATGTCACTCTGTTACTGTTAATTCTGACCCTGTGTGCCTGTAGCTTGTTTGTGCTCTACAGTGCCAGTGGGCAAAACAGCACAATGGTCACGCGACAGGCCACTTACTTTTTAATTGGTTTGTTTGTGATGCTGGTCGTCGCGCAATTTCATCCGCGCTGGTTTTATATGGGAGCGCCTTGGATCTATGGTGCGGTGGTGGTGGCCTTGCTGCTGGTATTGGCTGTGGGCGTGGGAGCCAAGGGCGCGCAACGCTGGTTGAGTATTTTTGGCCTATTTCGATTTCAGCCGTCTGAATTGATGAAAATTGCCATGCCGATGATGATGGCGTGGTATTTATCGAGCCGAGTGTTACCGCCTCGCTTTAAGTACATTCTGGGTTCTCTGGCCATTGTAGGCCTGCCGGCGGTATTGATTATCCGCCAACCTGACTTGGGGACCTCATTATTGGTGGGCGCCGCAGGTCTGTTGGTATTGTTGTTTGCGGGCTTGCGCTGGCGTTGGATTCTTGGCGCGGCCATTGTCATCATGGCGGCCATGCCGGTGATGTGGTACGGCGTGATGCACGACTACCAAAAGCAGCGGGTGTTAACGTTTTTGGACCCAGAAAGTGACCCGCTCGGGTCGGGCTGGAACATTATTCAAAGTAAGACCGCCATTGGCTCAGGTGGGATGGAAGGCAAAGGCTGGTTGCAGGGCACGCAGTCTCAATTGGAGTTTTTGCCGGAACGTCATACGGATTTTATTATCGCGGTTTACGCCGAAGAGCTGGGTTTGATCGGCGTTCTCCTATTGTTGGGGCTATATTTGCTTATCATAATGCGTGGCATTTATATGGCGTCTAGAGCCCGAGATACATTTGGGCGATTGTTCGCCGGTGCATTGATTGTCACCTTCTTTATTTACGTATTTGTAAATATTGGCATGGTGAGCGGAATATTACCTGTGGTCGGTGTACCATTGCCGCTGATGAGTTATGGCGGTACGTCCATTGTCACACTGATGGCAGCATTTGGTGTGATCATGTCCGTTTACATGCACCGATAAACCCATTTCCATGAAATTGAGTAATCAAAATAAAGGTTGGATCGTGTTAGGTTCTAGTGCGCTAGTTTTGCTAGGTAGTTTGTTTGTCAGCGATGGTGATTACAACAACCATCCCAAGTTAGAGCCGTTTATTCAGGAGATGGTGACGGAACACAAATACGATGAAAAAACGCTGCGCGCCATTCTCAGCCAAGCAGAGCGCAAAGACAGCATTCTTGAGGCCATTGCACGCCCAGCAGAAAAGACCAAAGCATGGCACGAGTACCGTGACATTTTCATCACAAAAAGCCGCATCGAACGCGGTAAAGCCTTTATGCAAGAACACAAAGAAACCCTTGCGGCGGCCGAAGCCAAGTATGGTATCCCCAAAGAAGTGATTACCGCCATCATAGGTGTCGAAACGTTTTATGGTCGTAACAAGGGCAGCTACCGTGTCATAGACGCGCTAAGCACGCTCGCATTTGATTACCCCAAGCGACCCATCTTCTGGCGTGAATTAAAAAATTATTTGGTGCTGGTGCGCAAAGAAAATTTAGACCCGCTGGCGATTAAAGGCTCTTACGCTGGTGCCATGGGTTATGGCCAGTTTATCCCGTCGAGCTTTTTAAGCTACGCGGTGGACTTTGACGATGATGGCGTTAAGGACATTTGGGACAACCCCAAGGATGCCATCGGCAGTGTGGCTTACTATTTTAAACGTCATGGTTGGCGAACGGGTGAGCCCGTGGTGGACCGCGTGACGCTGCATAATCACGGCGCCGATCAATACGCGAACCAAACGCTTAAATTGACAGCCTCAGTACAAGAATGGCGCGAACGCGGTGTTAATGTGCCAAAAGGTGTGGACGATCAGCAGGATGCTCAGCTATTTCGCTACGAATTAGAAGAGGGTATGGACTACTGGTTGGCCTATAAAAACTTCTATGTCATTACGCGTTACAACCACAGCCGTCTATATGCGATGGCGGTTTACACGCTTAGCCAAGCACTTGTGCAATAGTTTGTTTAATGGTCCTGTCCATGATGCGAATACCGGTTATCGGGTTAGTGTTTAGTTGTTTGGTTGTTAGTGGCTGTGCGACTTCTCGATACAGTCAGGCTGTGGACAGTTTGCCTGCAGCCAGCTCGGCCGATCGTATTGATCAAATTTTGCGTCAACCCGAACCTTTGGCTGTGCGTGAGCCAATGAGTCGTCGTGGTAACGCCGATCAGTATCAGGTTTGGGGGCAAACCTATCAGGTCCACAAGGATTTGGATCATTACGACCAGCAGGGCACCGCCTCTTGGTATGGTCAAAAATTCCATGGATATGAAACCTCAAACGGTGAAGTGTTTGATGTTTTTGAATTCACCGCAGCTCACAAATCTCTTCCGCTACCCAGTTATGTGCGTGTAACCAACTTGGCAAATCAATCTTCGTTGGTGGTGCGTGTCAATGATCGCGGGCCATTTCACGGTGATCGCTTAATTGATTTGTCGTATGCCGCCGCCGTGCGGCTGGGTTTTGCCAAACAAGGAACGGCGCAAGTTCGGGTTGAATTACTGGCCCCGCCGCTGCGCGAGCAGGATTATCAGCATTTGCAGATCGAAGCGTTTAGTCAACGCAGCAGCGCTGAAAGTCTTAAAAGCCAAATTGAATTTGCACTGAAAGATGCGCAAGCCAGTTTGCATCAACTGACCGTTTATATTCATCAGGCCCAACATCAAGGGCAGGCCTTACACAAAGTCCGCATTGGCCCGCTGCAGCCAGAGCAGGTCAGTCAAGTACAGCTGGCGCTGCAAGCGCAGAATTTGAACTCTGGCATGGTGCTTCCTCCAGAAGTCTTAGCCGCAGAGAAAAAAGCGGAATCGTTAGCCGCCATTGATCCACATTCACTGCAACGCTAACCCGAAGTCTCGCCTCGCGTTCAATTAGCGTAGGTAATTCGTGAACCTTCCTCGCACTTTGGCGACTAATCGGTCTCCACAATTTTGGAGGCCGTGCTACAATGCAGGCCAATTTTTCAGCTAACATCCTACTCAGTTTAGTTTTGACCATGCGCTTTTATCTTTTCCTGCTTGTTTGTTTTTTCTCCCTCTCTGTTTCGGCTGCGCCAAGCATCATTCCCAAAGCGCCCTCCATTGCCGCTAAATCCTATATTTTGATGGATGCTTCCAGCGGTGAAGTGCTGGTTGAGCATAACGCTGATCAAGCTCTGCCACCGGCCAGTTTAACCAAACTGATGAGCAGCTATATCGTCAACAACGAGCTGACCTACCAAAACATCCGCGAAGATGAACGTGTGCGCGTGAGTGTAAAAGCGTGGAAAACCGGTGGTTCTAAGATGTTTATTCGCGAAGGCACTTATGTGCCTGTGTTGGACTTACTGAAAGGTTTAATCATTCAATCTGGCAACGATGCCACCATTGCGTTGGCGGAACACATTAGTGGTACCGAAGAAGCGTTTGTGGATGTCATGAACCAATATGCCGAGCAAATCGGCATGACCAATACCCGTTTTAAAAACTCAACTGGTCTACCGGCAGACGGTCATTTAAGTACAGCCCGAGATATGGCAAAACTGGCGCAGCGCCTGATTCAGGACCACCCAGAGCGTTATAAGCTGTACAGCCAAAAAGAATTTACCTATAACAACATTCCGCAGCGTAACCGTAACCTGTTGTTATTTTGGGATCCTAAAGTGGATGGATTGAAAACAGGTCATACAGATGATGCCGGATATTGTTTGGTTTCGTCGGCAGTGCAAGACGGTATGCGTTTAATAGCGGTGGTGATGGGGGCAAGCTCTGAACGCGCCCGAGCCCGTGAATCACAAAAACTACTGACTTATGGTTTCCGCTACTTCGAAACGCACAAATTATTCGAAAAAGGCGATGAGATTCAAAAGGCAGAGGTTTGGTTGGGACAAACCAACGAATTTAACCTAGGCGTACAAGACAGTATTTACATCACGGTACCCCGAGGTCAAAAGGGCAACTTAGATGTGAGCTATAGCATAGATAAGGTGATTAAAGCCCCAGTGCAAACGGGGTTGGAATATGGTCGCCTGAAGGTCGAATTGGAAGGCAGAACCTTGGTTGATAAACCACTGGTGGCCACGCAGGATGTTGAGCAAGCGGGCTTTTTGGCGCGCCTGTGGGACCACATCAAACTGTTCTTCTACTCCTTGTTTTCGTAATCCGCTCGACAATACTTGAATTTTCGCCTTTCGCTATAATATAAGGCACTCGTTTAAAAACCGGCGGATGCCGTGGTGCAGTATGGCCAAGAAATCAGAACCCCATAAAATCGAATTCCCCTGTGCGGACTTCCCCATCAAAGTGCTTGGTGAAAGCGGCGCGGACTACCATGACTTCGTGGTTGAGATTGTACAAGTGCATGTTCCCGACCTTGAGATAGAACGCATCCGCGTTAATGAAAGCAGCGGCGGACGCTTCACGTCGATGACGCTCTACATCACCGCGCAAAGTGAGGAGCATTTAAAAGTCATTCATGCCGACCTCATTAAGCACGACCGCATTAAAATGGTGTTGTAATGCAGCTGGGTGTGCGCTATCTCGGAACAGACCAGCCTTATGAACCTGTTTGGCAGGCCATGAAGCAGTTTACCGATCAACGTACACCAGACACGCCAGACGAGATCTGGCTGCTACAGCACACGCCTGTATTCACTCAAGGACAGGCAGGAAAACCAGAGCACTTGCTGTTTACCGGCGATATTCCCGTTGTTCAAACTGATCGAGGTGGTCAGGTGACCTATCATGGCCCGGGTCAATGGGTAGCCTATATTCTGGTTGATCTCACGCGTAAGAAACTCGGCCCGCGCGAGCTGGTGAGTGCGATAGAACAAAGCTTGGTGGACTTACTTGCACGCTACGATATCGAGGCGCATCCGAGGGCTGATGCCCCCGGTGTTTACGTCGGCACTGCTAAAATAGCTTCCTTGGGGTTACGTATTCGAAAAGGGCTGAGCTTTCATGGCTTAGCCCTAAATGTGGATATGGACTTAGAACCCTTTCATCGGATTAATCCATGTGGTTACGCAGGTATGGCGATGACCAGCATGGCGGACTTATTGCCTAAGGTGGAGATGACCACAGTGGGCAAGCAGCTGATCGAAACCCTGCAATGCAATTTAAGTTTCGACAGCACCCTATCTTTAGGTGATCAATTACCATGACAAGTGATACTTCAAAGGCGTCATCCGAGTCCTCAAGTGCTCAGCCTGCAGCCAAGGCTGAGAACAAGGATGTGAATAAAGGTGCAAAGGCCGTTCAAGGCGAAAAGAAACGCGGTGCAGATAAAGTTGCGCGTATTCCGATTAAAGTAATTCCCACTGAGACCATGCCGCGTAAGCCAGATTGGATTCGTGTCCGTATCCCGGCCAGCGGCAAAATTAACGAAGTTAAAGAAAAACTGCGTAAGCACAAATTGCATACTGTGTGTGAGGAAGCCAGTTGCCCTAACCTAGGTGAGTGTTTTGGCGGTGGTACGGCGACCTTCATGATCATGGGTGATATTTGTACCCGCCGCTGTCCATTTTGCGATGTGGGCCATGGTCGTCCGAACCCATTGGATAAGAACGAACCTATCGAGTTGGCAGTTGCCATTGCCGATATGGGGCTTAAGTACGTGGTGATTACCTCGGTAGACCGAGATGATTTACGTGACGGTGGTGCTCAGCATTTTGCCGACTGTATTCGCGAGAGCCGCGAACGCAGCCCCAAACTAGAAATCGAAGTACTGGTGCCGGACTTCCGTGGGCGTATGGATATCGCGCTGGATATTCTTGAGCAAACACCACCGGACGTGTTTAACCATAACCTTGAAACCGTGCCGTCCTTGTATAAAAAAGTGCGCCCCGGTTCCGACTATCAATGGTCGTTGGACCTACTTAAAGCCTATAAAGCCCGCCGCCCAGATGTGTTAACCAAATCTGGTTTGATGCTTGGGATTGGTGAAACCAAAGAAGAAGTCATTGAAGTCATGAAAGACATGCGTGCTCATGACATTGATATGATTACCTTGGGGCAGTATTTACAACCCAGTAAGCACCATTTGGCCGTTGAACGTTTTGTGCATCCGGATGAATTTGACGAACTGGGTGCCATTGCTAAAGAGCTGGGTTTCACCCATGTTGCAAGCGGTCCCATGGTGAGATCTTCTTACCACGCCGATCAGCAGGCAAAAGGCGAAAGTGTCGGCTAACCTCATATTATCTGCCCAAAATTGAGAGCTTTTGCTTGAATTGGGCAGGTAATTTAACCACGCGTCACGCGCTAGGCCGCTAAACATAAGGCTTACAGCAGGGTTACATAAAATCCCTGTATTAGTTTTGGCCTATTGCAAGAAGATGCGTATAATGGCGGCCCGAACGAGGGCCACCCAAAGCGAATCAAGGGTGATCACGTGGCATCGACAGCACGTAAAGCGCCCTGAATTAACTCGAATCCTAATCGCGGGAGTGAGCAACTTATCAATGGCTAGACCTGGCAAGCGTTCCAAAGTTTCACAGAAACGCCCTTCCTACAAAAAAATCCTCAAGCAAAAAGAAAACCAATCAGAGAACATCGTAGATCAGATCGCAGCGTTAGAAGCGTTACTGGGTGGTGGACTTGATGCGGTTGCAGAGCAAGCTGAGGACTCTGTAGAAGCCAAGCCTGCGGACAACAAACCTGAACTGAGCCCTGAAGAGCAACAACGTATCGAACAGGAAATCGCTGCGCGTAAAGCAGAGCGAGCCGCTCAGGAAGAAGATCGTCGCAAACTGCAACAGCAGTTGGTGAAGCAGCAAGAAGAGCGTGATGCGCGCTATAAAGAAGAGCAAGAAAAGCTTAAAGCTGAGTTCGAGAACAAAAAAGAACTTAAGAAGCAAATTGCCGAAGGCAAAAAAGAGCTTAAGCGTCTTCAAAACCTGCACAAAATTGGCAAGCTGAATGCCGAGCAAATTGCTCGCATGGAAGAGCTAGCCGAATTTGTTAAAACCGGAGGTGCTTCTGCAGCCCCTGCGGAAAAAGCAGAAAAAGCGCCCGCAAAGAAAGCAGCAGCAAAAGCTCCTGCAAAGAAAGCGACTGCTAAAAAGGCAACCGCTAAGAAAGCCGCCTCTAAAAAGGCAGCCGACGTAGCTGAAACCGAAGAAAAAGCAGCGAAAAAGACAACTGCGAAGAAAGCGACTGCTAAAAAAGCAACCGCTAAGAAAGCCGCCACTAAAAAGGTAGCTGACGCAGCAGAAGTCGAAGAAAAAGCAGCGAAGAAGACAACCGCTAAGAAAACTTCTGCGAAGAAGACGACGGCGAAAAAGTCTACCGCGAAAAAGACTACAGCTAAAAAGTCTGCTGCCAAAACGACAGCGAAAAAGACCACAGCTAAAAAGTCTACCGCGAAGAAGACAACCGCTAAAAAGTCTACTGCCAAGAAGACCACAGCGAAAAAGTCTACCGCTAAGAAAACCACTGCGAAAAAATCGACCGCTAAGAAAGCCGCTAAATAAGCTGGTACTTTTAAAGCCTAGAAACTTCGCAAACAAAAAAAGCAGCCTCGGCTGCTTTTTTTGTGTCTGTTTATTTGCTGCTTTTATTGGCAGGCGTTGAAATTAGTGATCAAACTGATCCAAGTGCGCTAAAAAAGCTGGCTTCTCAATCTCGCCCAAAATACGTGCTTCGCTTATTTCAATGCCGTCACGACCGTAAAACACTAAAGCTGGCGGGCCGAAAATACCGCGTT
Source organism: Pseudomonadales bacterium (assembly GCA_041589295.1). Lineage (GTDB taxonomy): Bacteria > Pseudomonadota > Gammaproteobacteria > Pseudomonadales > Oceanobacteraceae > Bermanella. The sequence continues at coordinate 11,690 of JBFHVZ010000031.1, read as the reverse complement.
CTTCCAAGTATTGTTTGTGATATTCGTCAAACGCAGTGATATCCAGTTTGATGCTGACAAAACCATTTAATGCCTGAATGACTTCTGGGTCTGCGAATAAGCCTTTTGCCATGATTTTGCATTCGATGCACCAGTCTGCGTACAAATCCACCATCACTAATTGCTCTTTGTTTTTAGCCTCCGCCAGCAAGGCTTCAAACGCTTGTTGTTCTTTTACTGTAGTAAACAACGCTGAGTTGTATGTCGTGCGTTCTTGTTGTGACAGTTGTTGTGATTGAGTTGTGGGAGCAGAACTGGCAGCGAGCATGCTTGAGCTAGTAGGCAAGATAACCTTTGTCAGCAACAGCACAGTGATGACAAAAAGCAAAAGCGCCACGCCTTTCACTAATCGACTTTTGATGGTGGTAGCTGCCTCAAACGCGCCTAATACTACGGCGTATAAGCCGAGTAGAACGGCCCAGCAAAGCAGATAAATGTCTTCACTCAGCACGCGGCCCAAAATCCAAATGGCCACAGCGATTAACAACACGCCAAAGAATATTTTAACCTGCTCCATCCATGCCCCGGCTTTTGGCAGCATGCTGGCACCTGTGGTGCCGATGGCGATGAGCGGCAAACCCATGCCTAGGCCCAGCGCAAATAAAGCAAAACCACCCAGCACGGCATCGCCGGTGGTGCTGATGTAGACCAGTGCGCCAGCCAGCGGCGCACTTACACAAGGGCTCACAACAACGGCGCTGAGCGCGCCCATTAAAAAGACGCCGATTAAACTGCCGCCTTGTTGCTTGCGGTTGAGTTGATCAAGAGGGTCTTGAATAAAACGCGGCAAACGCAACTCGTAAAAGCCAAACATGGAAAGTGCCAACAGTACAAAAAGCCCCGCAAATAAGCCTAAAACCCAAGGTTGTTGCATGTAAATTTGCAGGTTAAAGCGAGCGCCTAATTGACCAACGATCACTCCGGCAATGGCGAACGTGATGGCCATGCCCAGTACGTATACGCTGGACAATACAAAGCCTTTGCTTGGCGTTAGGGATTTTTGTCCTGCGATGACGCTCGACAGAATAGGTACCATGGGCAGGACACACGGTGTAAAGGTTAGGCCGATGCCCAATGCCAAAAAGGTTAGAACCACCACCATTGCACCGGCTTGATTCAGAAATTGAGTGATACCGCCGGCGCTCTCTAAATCAGAGTTAGCTTGTGGTTTACCCGTATTAGATTGGTGTGCGTCAGAAACAGGCGCAGCAGAAGCAGGTGCACCAGTGATGGTAATGCTGGCTTTTTGCGGTGGATAACACAGGCCGACGCTTTCTAAACAACCCTGATATTTCAAGGTCATGGTGTGTTCGCCAACAGGTAATTTAGTGCGATCAATTTGTGTGGTGGCTTGATTATAAAAAACCGCTACGCGACCAAAGGCAGGGTCTTCGATGAATTGCGGTTCTTCTAGAAAACGAACGTGTTCAAATGGTGTTTTATCGGCAAAGCGCAGCGATACCTTGTCCTGGTAAAGGTAAACGGTCTCGCCCAGCTGCCAATGGATTAACAGCTGAGTGTCAGTGACTTCGGTGTCGTATTGAATGGCTTCATCAACAGATAAAACCTGCTGATTATTACCGAACAGTCCGGCTGATGCTTGAGTGCTCAACAGGCTGAGCATTAGCGTAAACATCACGGAAAGCGTCATATGAGGCAATTGAGCGAAAAACGTCATGGGTCCACATCCTGAAAATTCTGGCCCCAGTGTAGAGAGTTTTTTGAGGGATTAAAGTGCTGAGGTCAGCATCTTTGAAGAGAATCGGGCAGCAAAGTTCCTAATTAATGGTGTTTGGATTTGCTGCCCTAGGGGTTTCGTGCTCGTTGCTAGTGACTACGCTCAACTGCGATATCGGCCAGTGCAGCCAGGGCGGCGCGAGCAGGGGTGTCAGCCAGAACCTCAAGTTTTTGCTTGGCCAAAGCGGCTTCTTCTTTCGCCTTGTTGACTGTGTAGTCGATGGCACCGCATTCGGCCACGATCTTAAGAATGGCGTCTAACTGCTCGGTACCGCCTTTGCGAATGGCTTGGCGAATCAATTGGGCATCGGCTTCAGGCGCATTTTGCATGGCGAAGATGAGCGGCAGTGTGGGTTTGCCTTCGGCTAAGTCATCACCCACGTTTTTACCTAGCTCTTCCGCATTGCCCATATAGTCCAATACATCATCAATGAGCTGGAAGGCCATGCCAAGGTGGTGACCAAACAGGCGCAGCGCTTCTTCTTGTGCTTCGCTGGCACCTGCCAGTACGGCCCCTGCACGGGAGCTGGCTTCAAACAGCATGGCGGTTTTACCCTGAATCACGTCCATATAGCGTGCTTCGCTGACGTCTGGGTTTTTCACATTCATCAACTGCATTACCTCGCCTTGGGCAATGACAGCGGTGGCATTGGAAAGGATATCCATGATCTTCATGGAGCCTAAATCCACCATCATTTGGAAGGCGCGGCTGTAAAGGAAGTCGCCGACTAGCACGCTGGGGGCGTTACCCCAGTTGGCGTTGGCGGTAGGGCGGCCGCGACGCAGATCAGAGGTGTCCACTACGTCGTCATGCAGCAGGGTCGCCGTGTGTAAAAACTCAATGACGGCAGCCAATAAGGCCTGATTTTTTTCTCTGTAATTCAATGACTTAGCGCTTAATAGCACCAGTAAAGGGCGCAAGCGCTTGCCGCCGCTTTCAATGATGTGATGGCCGATTTTTTCAACAAGAGGTACGTCACTTTGCAAGCGCGCAAGAATCATTTGGTTGACGGACTCGAACTCGTCGGTCACTACGGAATATACGTCTTTAATCTGCATTGATGGCCATCTCCTCGAGGGGCGCTATCCTAATTAGCCAAGCTACTATATGCAAGGATTGGGGGGCGCAGGGGGTGACTAAAAGACAGTGGCCTTGGGATATGTCACGAAGACGACATATCTCCTTTGCGCGTCTCCCAGATTTAGAATTCCTGTTGTTTTTAATGCTCAAACCCCGTACAATTCGCGCCCGGACTTGCTCCCTACCATAGAGCCTCTCAGGTGAGGTTCATAGAAGTAGGCCTCTAAGCAGCGAGACTGATACAGCCCAAACCCCGATTGGGTGCGGGATACACGCTCTTTGGAGAGATACTATGTACGCAGTTATCGTAACTGGCGGTAAGCAATACCGCGTTGAAGAGGGTCAAACCCTTAAAGTTGAAAAGATCGAAACCGCGACTGGCGAAACCGTTGAACTGGAAAAAGTTCTGCTGGTAGGCAATGGCGACGAGGTTAAAATCGGTCAGCCTGTTGTTGCTGGCGCTAAAGTAACTGCAGAAGTAGTTGCTCACGGTCGTCACAAGAAAGTTAAGATCATTAAGTTCCGTCGTCGTAAGCACCACATGAAACAGATGGGTCACCGTCAGTGGTTCACAGAACTTAAAATCACTGGCATTAGCGCGTAATTTTATTTCGCTGGTTTTGCCTAGTTCAATCTTCGCTCATATTGTTTTCGAAGTTTGACTAACAACTAAAGATTAACCCAAAAGACACTGAGTAGAATATCCAAAGGCTCAGTTTCTTAGATTAGGAGAGTACCCATGGCTCACAAAAAAGCTGGTGGTAGCACTAAGAACGGTCGCGATTCCCAATCGAAACGCTTGGGCGTTAAAGCATTCGGTGGTCAGTTTGTAACAGCTGGCTCTATCATTCTGCGTCAACGTGGCACCAAAGTTCACGCTGGCGACAACGTAGGTCTTGGCAAAGACCACACCCTGTTCGCTAAAGCGGATGGTTACGTTAAGTTTGAACAAAAAGGCCGTATTTTCCGTAAGCAAGTTAGCATCGTTCCTGCTGCTAACTAATACGTGGTCTAAAGTAAGTAACGGAAGCTGACTTCTGAAGCTTACCTAAAAAGCTCTGTTTGCTTCGGTGACAGAGCTTTTTTTATTTTTCGTCTTGGGTTTATGTGAAGGACTCAGACGTTAAATGCGATTCGAGAACACCTGAGGTTATTAAAATGAAATTCGTCGATGAAGCCAGTATCGTTGTGGAGGCCGGCAAAGGCGGCAACGGCTGCTTGAGCTTTCGCCGTGAGAAATATCTGCCCAAAGGTGGGCCGGATGGCGGTGATGGCGGTCACGGCGGATCCATCATTTTAAAAGCGGATGAAGCAGTAAACACGCTCGTGGATTATCGTTATGTGCGTCGCTATAAAGCACAAACTGGTCAAGACGGCATGGGTCGTGAGATGAGTGGTAAGCAAGGTGAAGACACTTACTTGCTGGTACCAGTGGGTACCACCATCATCGACGAAGATACGCTCGAAACCTTGGGTGATCTCACTAAACACGGCCAAGAATTAAAAGTGGCACAAGGTGGCCGCCGTGGTTTGGGTAACGTGCACTTCAAAACATCGGTCAACCGTGCACCGCGTCAAACCACAAAAGGTACGCCGGGTGAGAGTCGCAATCTTAAATTAGAAATGAAAGTTCTAGCGGACGTAGGTCTGTTAGGGCTGCCGAACGCAGGTAAAAGTACCTTTATTCGCGCTGTTTCTGCGGCTAAACCAAAAGTGGCGGATTACCCTTTCACCACCATGGTGCCTAACTTGGGTGTGGTCAGTGTTGCGAAACACAAAAGCTTTGTGGTTGCGGACATTCCTGGTTTGATAGAAGGTGCATCCGAAGGCGCGGGTTTAGGTATTCGTTTCCTTAAGCACTTGGTGCGCACGCGTATTTTGCTGCACTTGGTGGATATGAATCCGTACGATGATTCAACACCCGCCGAAAACGCACAAGTGATTATTAATGAATTGGAAAAGTTCTCTCCAGAGCTGGTCAATCGCGAGCGCTGGTTGTTATTAAATAAGCTCGATTTAGTACCGGAAGACGAGCGCGAAGCGCGCTGCCAAGCTGTTATCGATGCATTAGATTGGCACGACAAACCGGTTTATAAAATTGCTGCCATTAGCAAAGAAGGTACGCAACAAGTTGCTTACGACATCATGTCCTTCTTAGAAGAGCGTGCCGCTGCCATGGCAGAAGACCCTTCACTGGCTGAAGCCGAAGCAGAGCATCGCCAAATTGTTGAAGAAGAAGCGCGCGAGCGTATGGAAGAATTGGCTGATCGTCGTGCGGCGCAACGTGCAGCGCGCAAAGCGGCTAAGCAAGTTGTGCAGGATGACGATGATGAAGATGACGACGGCCCAGAAGTCGTTTACACCTACGAATAAAACGAACGCCTAGCTGTAATATTGTTGTGGGAGGGCGCTTGCGCGCGATAAGGGTGAACATGTCTCGTCAATCATTAAAAAACACCAAGCGTTGGGTCATTAAAATTGGTAGTGCGCTGTTGACCAATGACGGTGCCGGTTTAAATAAAGCGGGTATTGCCAACTGGGTTGACCAAATTGCTTATTTAAAACAGCAAGGTATCGAGGTGGTGCTGGTGTCTTCAGGTTCGGTGGCGGAAGGCATGACTCGTTTGGGTTGGAAGACGCGCCCTAAAGCATTGAATGAATTGCAAGCCGCCGCAGCCGTGGGTCAAATGGGTTTGGTGCAATGCTACGAATCTGAATTTGCGCGTCACAAGCATCACACAGCGCAAGTGTTGCTAACCCATGCGGACTTGTCTGATCGCCAGCGCTATCTTAATGCGCGCTCTACACTGCGCACACTTCTCGATTTAAATGTCGTTCCTATCATCAATGAAAACGATACGGTGATTACCGATGAAATTCGTTTTGGTGACAACGACACTCTAGGTGCGCTGGTTGCCAATCTAGTAGAAGCAGACACGCTGATCATACTTACCGATCAAAACGGCTTATACACGGCTGATCCACGTAAAGACCCTAATGCAACACTCATTGAAAGTGCGCTCGCGGATGATCCAGCTATTCAAGCGGTAGCCGGTGACGGCGGTGCACTGGGTCGTGGCGGCATGATCACAAAAGTGCGTGCTGGTCAGTTAGCTGCGCGCTCAGGTGCGAGCTCTATTATTGTGGGTGGTCGAATTGAAAACGTATTACAGCGTTTGTTTGATGGCGAAGTGCTGGGCACGCAATTATTGTCATCACAAGAACCCATGGCTGCACGCAAACAATGGATTGCTGGACATCTGCAGACCCGTGGTGAAATTACGTTAGATGCCGGTGCGGTGAATGCCCTAACTAAACAAGGTAAAAGTTTATTGCCTGTTGGAGTGATTAAAGTAACTGGTCATTTTGGTCGTGGCGAAGTGGTTGCATGCAAGGATGAAAGTGGTCGTATCATTGCGAAAGGTTTAATAAATTACAACGCGTCTGACGCTCAAAAAATAATCAAAAAAGACTCCAAGGACATCCTACAAATACTTGGCTATGTGGACAGCGAAGAGCTCATTCACCGAGATAATCTGGTATTGGTTTACTGATTTTTACTGAGTGTTTTTTGTTCGGTTCTGGTTTTGATTTATTAGGTGTAATCTTCTTCTTTGTTCCTTGTAAGAGATTTCGGACATTTGTATATAAGCAAATGCCTATAAATCCAATAGTCATGGAATTCAATAGCGATATGTCTTTTTTATAGGGCTATCGTCACAAATTGTGTTTATTTTGTAACACAGTGTTTCTATAATGCCCCTCGCATTGAACGGGCTTGATACCTTATTGATCAAGTATTGCTCAAATGCCCAAGACTAAATATCGCCAAGTGAACGTAGATTCATGAGCGATCAAGGAACGGCCAATTTGAATCATAAATCAACGGTTTAACGTTGGGGGAAAGGAAGCACCAGTCGCCGATTTTAGCAACTAAAAGCGGTGGTTTGTTGTTTGTCTGATTTTTCACCAGTTTTTAGCTTTTGTTTGCACAAAGCAGGCAGGGCTTTCCTCGCGCTAAACCCAATTAATTCACGACCATACGAAAGGCATTGGGGAACCATGGCGCGCACCTCATTACAGGTTATGCGAGATACAGTTTTTGCATTAATGATGCGAGAGCTGAAGACGCGTTTTGGTGCCCGTAAATTAGGTTATTTTTGGGCACTGGCCGAGCCAGCGGCGCAAGCTTTAATTTTAAGTACCATTTTTACACTGGTCGGGCGGAATACGCTGACAGGTGTGCCTGTTGCTATCTTCATGTTGTCAGGAATACTGCCATATAAGTTTTTTTCTAAACTATTGCCGCAATTAACGGCCTCTGTTCATGCGAACCGATCCCTGTTCGCTTATAGGCAGGTCGCTCCTATCGATCCCCTGATTACTCGCCTGTTTATCGAATTTGCAACCCATATAGTCGTCTATGTGTTGATCATGTCTGCTATGGCTTGGATTGGTTATGATGTTTGGCCAGAAGACTTGTTGTCACTACTTTTAGCGACCTTGCTTCTAACTCTGATAGGTACAGGGTTGGGCTTAATGCTTTGTAGCGCTATGTCCCATTGGGAAGACACGCCGAAAGTATTGCAGATGGTGATGACGCCTATGTTCTTTGTGTCGGGCATATTCTTTTGCGCAACGATGGTTCCGCAGCAGTATTGGTATTTGCTGACTTGGAATCCAATTTTTCATGTTACCGAATTGAGTCGGGATGCCTATTTTGCAAGCTATACCACGCCCGTGGGTAGTTGGGCGTTTCTAATGGCTACAGCCTTAGTGACCAATGCACTCGGGCTTATGCTTTATCAAGTGAATCGCCAGAGGTTTATTAGTGCATGATTTCATTTGTTGGCATGAGTAAATTTTATCCGACCAAACAAGGTCGGAGCTATGTTTACAAAGATGTAAATATGGAGCTACCTACAGACAAAAGCATTGGGGTGTTGGGTCCTAATGGTGCAGGTAAATCGACACTTATTCGCATGATGGGTGGTGCTGACATGCCATCCAAAGGAAAAATCATTACCGATAAAAATGTGTCCTGGCCGCTTGGTTTACAAGGTGGGCTACAGGGCGTTATGACTGGCCGCGAAAATGTACGCTTTGTGGCGAGAATTCATGGTTATCGTAAGACGCATATTATTGAGCAGCAAGTCGAGGAATTTGCAGAAATTGGACGTTACTTTGATGAGCCAGTTAAGACCTACTCAAATGGTATGCGAGCAAGGGTCGCATTTGGGTTGAGTATGGCCTTTGATTTTGAGTTTGACTTGCTACTGATCGATGAGTTGAACGCTGTGGGTGATGCAAATTTTAAATTAAAAAGCACAGCGTTGTTAAAAAAGAAGATGGATCGAACCAAGGTTATTATGGTGAATCATTCCGTGGGCCAGCTAAAGACCTTCTGCGAAGCTGGCTTGCTAGTCAAGGATAAATCTCTCATCTATTTTGAAAACTTAGATGATGCCGTAAGAGAGTATAACGACACCTATGTCACAGCCAAAAATTAAACAAGAGCTGACGCCGTTGCAGCGTAAGGTTCGCAAATTAAAACGCAATCCGCGGCAGTTTTTAGTCGAGTCAAAAGGTTATGCTGGAGCGCGTCAGGCGGCGTATTTGGCTTGGGCTAAATTAGGTTCCTTTGCGCTTGTTCTACTATTGTCGTTATTGGTTGTTTTTTACTACACGCTTTGGGCAAGTCCGCGTTACGTCAGTGAGGCCCAGTTTGTAGTAAAGCAAGCCGGTTCAAATGAATTACCGCTTGCCGGTTTGGCTGCGCTTGGGTCGGTATCTACATCCATGCGTGATGCATTGGTTCTACAAAAGTATATTGAGTCCAGTGCTATGGCGAAGGCACTAGATGAAGCTGTTTCTCTAAAGGCGCACTACGAACGAAGTGATTGGGATGTATTTAGTCGACTTGGCGCGGAAAGCACCCTTGAAGACTATGTGAAATTTTATCAACAGCACATATCAGTGATGCACGACGAATTGTCCGATGTGTTGTATGTCGAAGTGCAGACATTCGATGCTGAGTATTCATTGCAAGTGGCTAATGCGCTTATGTCTATCAGTGAAGCGTTTATCAATAATATTGGCTCCAAAATGGCGCAGGAACAAATGGCCTATGCACAAAAAGAAGTAGAAAGATCTTACAATGTTTTACGAGAACAGCAGTCGAGTCTGATTAATTTTCAGGATAAATTTAAACTCTATAATCCTGAGCAGCAAGGTGGTGCGTTGGTTGGTGCTATCAATGAGCTGGAAGGTGAAATTATTCGTCAACAGACAGAGATGAAATCTCTTTTGGCCTTCATGCGTGATGACGCCCCTGAGGTCAAAGCAAAACGGATCCGCATTAAAGCGTTAGAGCAGCAATTGAATGAAGAAAAGTCCAAGCTGACCAATGAAGATAAGAAATCGTTAAACAAAATTAACGTAGATTTCCAAGAAATTAAATTAAATACGGAGTTGGCATCAGACTTGTACAAGAGTTCTCTTGCTGGATTAGAGCAAGTGAGATCAGAGGCTTATCGCAAGCTTAAACACTTGCTTATTGTGGAAGCGCCATCTTTGGCAGAAGAAGATAAATACCCAAGGCGTCTATACAGTATTTTTACCTGGTTTATCTCGCTCATTTTAATTTACCTAATTGGCCGCTTGATTTACAGCATTGTTAAGGAACACAAAGAATAATGAAGTTGTTGTTGAAAAATACCTCTTTGTGGGAGGTTGCTCGCGGTCGTTCTGTAGGAGCGAGCCATGTTCGCGAGATTGCAAAGGTTTGTTGTAGCGCAATTGCTTTCACTGTAGCTCTGTTTGCATCGGTTTCATCTCACTCTGCCGTATCCATTCAGCAGGAAGCCGATGCAGAAGTACAAGAGGTGATTCAAGATACCTCTGCTAATCAGTTATATGGTGGCTGGCTTTTTAACGGTGGATTTAGTGGGGCATCCTTTTCTGCCATCAACCCTAACTACCGGATCGCACAGGGTGACAAGCTATTAGTTCAGCTGTGGGGTGGAATTGACTACCAATCCGAAACATTGGTTGACCCTCAAGGTAATATATTCATTCCGAAGGTTGGACCGGTCAAGGTACAAGGTGTTAGCAATGATGAGTTAAATAACGTCGTCTTAAAAAGTGTAAAGCGCGTTTATAAATCTAATGTCGAAGCCTATGTGACGTTGTTGTCTAGCCAAAAAGTAAAGGTATTTCTTTCTGGTCTGGTTAAAAAACCTGGATTGTACGAAGGACAGAGTGCAGACAGTGTATTGCGATTTATTGATCAGGCTGGTGGTATTCGCTCCGATATCGGAAGCTATCGACATATCGAACTCAAGCGTGCTAACAAAACCCTTTATCGTTTGGATCTCTATGAGTTTATAGAACAAGGCAATATGCCAGCGCTTCAAATGCAAGATGGTGACGTTATCTTTGTTGGCCCTAAGCAAGGGGACATCACGATTGAGGGTGAAGTAGGGTTTGTAGGTAAATACGAACTTAAGCAACAGACTGCTCAGTTGGCCGATGTTCTAAAAGCGGTTGTTGCTAACGAAAAAGCCACACACATCACAGTGATAGAGCCCAGTGTAAAAAGCAAAACACAGGATAAGAAAGAAGTCATTGCCACTCAGTACTCAATCTCTGAATTAAGCAAAGTTAGTGTTAACCCAGGTGCGCTGGTTAAAGTTTCGTCTCAACTGCGTGCTACTAGCATTAGTGTCGAGGTCATTGGCGAGCATGACTCCGAATTTGAGATGGTTTTACCATGGGGGGCTAATTTAGCTGACCTATTAGGTCGAGTTAAATTTACAGAGCTTTCTAATAGCCAAGCAGTACAGCTCTATCGAAAATCCGTTGCTGAACGCCAAAAGGCCATGTTGCTCGCAAGTTTGCAAGCGTTAGAGCAAAGTGTGCTAACTGCTAGATCAGAAACTACAGAGAGTGCTCAGTTACGTGCTACCGAGGCCGAAACCATTTTAAAGTGGATTGAAAAAGCAAAAAAGGTAGAGCCAAAAGGGCAGGTGCTACTGTCGAAAGGTTATGACCCAAAAGCCGTTGTGCTGCAGCAAGGCGATCGTGTAGTGATTCCTGCTAAGCGTAATTTGGTCTTGGTTCATGGAGAGGTCTTATTCCCAACTGCGATTGCTTATAACAATGAGATGGCGGCTGAAGATTTTATCGCCAGTGCAGGCGGTACAACAGATGATATTGACGACATGAACGTATTGGTAATGAAACCAAATGGTGCGTTTGTTGATATTAACGATGATTTGGGTGACGAAGACGAGGTGTCGCCTGGGGATGAAATTTTTGTTCTGGCTAAGCCAGATATGAAATCGCTGCAGTTGACTAAAGACTTAACTCAAGTGATTTATCAAATTGCTGTCTCAGCAGCGGTTGTACTTGCACTGTAGCTATTTAGCTAACGCCCTTGGCGTTATTTATTGTGGCTGAGCACTATCCGAAAGTGGTTGTGCTTGGCCCTATATAGTTAAAGTAAATATTGCAGTGACTCGAATGCCTCAGGTTTGGGGTGGGCATCTTTTTGCCTGAAAAAAGTATTCAGAACAAGCTTTGCTTGATGGACTCATTAAGCGCGGAAAAAAGGGTTTGTTCTACAAAGTAGTTCACATATTTGAAGCTGTCTAACTGAAAAGTTGGCAAGCACTTTACCAATGGAGAATGCCATGATTGATATCGTTAAGGATGCAAACCCTAAAAAGCGCAAAGGTATTATTCTAGCCGGCGGCTCCGGCACGCGTCTGTATCCTTTGACCAAAGCAGTTAGTAAACAGCTGATGCCTGTATACGATAAGCCAATGATTTT